>NZ_CP014512.1:0-6086 GCF_001577465.1 Burkholderia sp. PAMC 28687 | reverse complement strand
CCTCGTTCAAGGCAAAGATCGCCGGAAAACGATCTATCAAGGCCGTTTCGAGATGCGGACTCACGAGTTTTCCGCGGCTGTACCACGCTCTTTTTCGTCGATTTGGGCCAAAAAGGCATCGCCTTTGGTCTTCAGCTCAGCCCACTGCGCGTCGTCCAGCCTGACGTTCAACAGCAGGCCCATCAATTCGCCGCGGCTGCGGCGCTGCATCCGGGCCAGGTCGAACAACAGGCCCTGCTGGACAAGTCGGTGGGTTCGGGCTTTCCGTTCGGCTTCCTTGGCCGCTTTCCGGTCGGCGCTGATGAGGTTCGCCGCTTCTTGCCGTGCCTTGACTGCGCGAATAGCCGCTTTTTCTGCCCGGACGATCAACGCTAATTTCTTGTCCTCTTCGGGCGTACGACCTTCTTTTCAGCCAGCACGACTAGGAATGCCTGCTGTTGGCTGGGTGATTTAAGGCCCTTGATGTGATCTACCCTGTCCGTCAACCATATTTCGCTTTTGTTCATTTTCTCTGTGTCGTAGGTCGGTCTGATGTGTTGATTCTATCGCTTGCTTGAGGCAGGCAACAGGCCGTATCCTTCTCGATGAAGTATAGAGAAGGCGCACTTAGTTGTTTCTCTGCGAGAAACCGTGCGCCCTTTCGGGGGACGTCAAAATCAAAGGAGCAGTGTGGCTTCGTATCATTGCAAAGTTAATGTGGGTGGCAAAGGGAAGGGAGCAGCCCACGCCGCGTACATTTCCCGTGAGGGAAAGTACAGCGGCAGCAAGCGCTACGAAGATCTGGAGACGACAGCGTTCGGCAACATGCCGCTCTGGGCGGAACATAATGCGGCGCACTTTTGGGACGCCGCCGACGAGCACGAGCGGGCGAATGGTGCGACGTACCGGGAAATCGAAATCGCCCTGCCGCGCGAACTCAGTCCGGCCCAGCGGCGTGCGCTGGTAGAAGACTTCGTCCACCAGGCGCTAGGTAACCGGCACGCCTACCAGTGGGCAATTCACACACCTAAGGCTTCGCTGGAAAAAGGCGAACAGCCGCACGCCCACATCATGTACTCCGAGCGGACGCGCGACGGTATCGACCGTGACCCGGCCCGGTATTTCAAACGCTACAACAGCAGCGACCCAAGGCGCGGCGGCTGTCGCAAGGACAGCGCCGGGACAGAGGAACGACTGGAAGCCACGCGCAAGCTGTGGGCCGATGTGCAGAACGCGCACCTGGAACACCACGGCCACGCCGCTCGGGTCGACCACCGTAGCCTGAAGGTGCAAGGTATCGACCGACAGCCAGAAAAACACATCGGCCCGTCTCGTGTGGCGGACATGCCCGCCACGGACGTGACTGCGCTTCTCGAACGACGGGCTGCTGAAGGGGAACTGCTGCGAGCGCAGCAGGCTGTCGGGATGATCGACCTGTCTGGCGATCTGGCGGCAGCCCGCGTCGAGCGGGCACGGCAGCAGAAAGTGACCAGCGTGCCAGATCCACGTGAACGGCTCGCCCGCTTTCGGGCTGGCCGGTTGTTAGAACCGGCGCCGGCGGCACCCATGCCGAGTGTTGATCAGCTCAAGGCGCAGGATCGGGCGAGCGTGGAGGCCCAGCTCGCCGAGAAATACACGGTGCGCCCGCTCAATCTCGATGCTTCCTATCCCTCTGTCGGCCGCATCCTGCTCGCTACTGACTTCCACGTCGCGCAGCACCTGGGCCGGGACGAGGCCACGATCCATGATCGTGGCTTGCTGTCGGAGCCGATCGACGTCGGACAAAGCGTGGCAATCCGGTATCGCGAGGGGCGCGGCATGGTCGAACCGAAATCGCCGATGCAAAGCAAGGCGCGCGGACCGCGCGTTTAGCAACGCGCCATCACGACTGCCCGGTGTCAATACCCCGATGCTAATATTCTTAACAATGGCCGGCCTCTCAGCGGACCATTCAGGATCATTCCTGTTTTAAACGCGCCCTTTGTGGCGCGTTTTTTTGGTGGCTGGCACGCTTTTCGGTTCAGACTGCAATTCAAACGGGCAAAGACCGAGTTCGACGGGGATCACATAGTCGAGGGGACACATGTCTAATTTAGCCATTACCTATAAAGGATTCGTACTCATTCCGCTGGCTGCGTTTGACGAAGGGTCTTACGCAGCAATGGTGATCGTTGAACAACCAGACCGATCACAAAGAGCGTCCGGAGTACTTAAGCGTTTTTCAAACCCCGATGTGGCCTGTCGCTACGCGGTCGAGTATGGGATGGCTGAGATAGATCGACGACAGGACCGCGAAGCCATCGGAGACCCACGGACGGTCCTCGCTAGCTTAGTTACACTCAATATATAAGCACAATTGCAAAGGACCCGGAGCCACCATGGCAGCAAACAAATTAGCGCAATTCGTGGCCAGCGGAGAATTCCTTAAGCGAGCCAATGCGGCTATTACAGAAGCGGTCCGGGAGCTTGAGGCCAAGGGCATAAAGCCCGCCTACGTCATGCGCCAAGCTTCAGATCTGGCTGCAGTTGAACCTCGAACCGATGACGATCTCTTCTATAAAAAGAGCAGCCGCATAGGCTAAACCGCCATTTCAAGGGCGAGGGTGTTCGACCTGTCTTCTTCTAACCGTTATTTGGCGCAAACAGAAACAAGTACTTGTCATAAAATAGAGTGACTAAAATAAGGTAATAATGACTCACTCTAAGGCAAGGATTTTTAATACTCACATCCGGCCTCAACCAGGCGGTTTATGGATCTGGCACATTCTTGATGAAACGGATGGTCTGTTAAACGTTGCCGCCTCATCAACGCGCGCCTTCAAAACTGAAGAGGAAGCGCGGACTGACAGCGCTCAAGCCCTTAGGGCTTTACGCACTCAATCTTTACGCTCTCCCCCATAACAGCCTGCGTTGGAGATTCCAATGGGCTCTTTAACGCACGTGGGGCTTTGGATATTGCTGGCGAGAGTGCATCACAGCCAGAATCTCAATGGTTGTCGAAGTGACGCGATATACCACGATGTAGTTGGGGTGGACGACAATTTCCCGCGTTCCGTTGACGCGCCCGAGCCGGTACAGGTGGGGATGCTGGGGAAGCTGAGAGGTCGCTTGCTCGATGGCCTCGTTCAGGCTTTCGGCGGCCGACAGGTTGCGGTCAGCGATGTAAAACAGAATATCTTCAAGGTCGGCGCTTGCTTGGTCGCGCCATTCAACGGGCAGCATTCTTATCCCAAATAGAAGTTAGTGACTCATTGTGTAGTCACGACTTGCTATTCGAGTCTGCGATTTTCCTAGATTCTTGCTCAGCTTTCTTTCTAGCGATCAGCGCCCGCATCGTGGCCATGACCTGGTCGTGCGGGATGTTCGGGCGCGGGTCGTCAATGGATTCCTGCACCTTGGCACGGAACCAGCGATCGTAGGCCTCGGCTTCTTCAACCGTGGCGAATTCCGATGCGATGGGGGAAAGGACTGTAGGCATAGGTCAATTATAAGGCTGCGCGCTTCACGTCCAAAGTCCTCGTCGATAGTGACTGTACCGCAGTGCCAGCACCGTGACGTTGCCCCAGACATTTCGAATGGACATGCCATTTCGCTGTGCGGCTTCCACGACAGCCATTACCACCCACTGAATTGGCGCCTCATCAAGGAAGTGCCCAATGTGGACGACGAAGTCGTCCGGTACGTTCCCACTCGTCAGGATGCTCAACAGCGTCTCTTCCGTCAGCGCGCCTCGATAGTTTCCGCTAGATGTCTGCGCAGCCATCCACAACCAGCGTTTGGGTTGAAGGTGCCGCTGCATGGGTTCAAAGGTTGCGAAATCGAGGTCCAGCAGGCGCAATAATGCGTTCGGATCCTTACTATCGTTGGTAATTGAAAGCTGGACCGCCCTGACAAGCTCCAAGTCCAAGGCGATGCTTCGATCTAAAAAGTAGGGATTGGCCTCACTGGCAGTTTCTGTCTGTTCCATGTCTCATACTAGCCCCGAAAACGCCACCAAGGGCGCTTAGTCGGCGTGTGCTCAAGAAGGCGAAGGGCAATCTCCATACTTGCGATATGCCGCTCCTTTGCTTCGAGCAAGCCGTCCTTGGCTGAAAGTTGCGCTTCCAGCCCTTGAATCCGGGCTTCCAAGGCTGTGACATCGGGTGCGTCACGTTGCGACACTGACGCATGCGACAGTGTAGGAACAGGCTGCGACAATTCCCCAAAAACCCTTACCAGTTCTGAAATGTCGACGCCGCCACGGCCTGCGTCACGCTGCGACAAAGAGATGCGCCCATCTGCGACATAGCGCTGGATCGTCTTGCGACTCTTGCCCGTCAGGCGAGCAGCCTCGGAAATCGACACGATCGCCATGCGTTAGTCCTCGCTCAATGGGTATTGGAAGCGCATCTATATGCCCTTGTGGAAGTCGATGTGAGCCTGCTCAGGCGGCTCTGCCGCCCCCAGCGCCGTGTTGGTCACGATGACTTCCTCGTCCGCATGCACGAATGGGATATGCCGCAAGGCCGCCTTCGGCGGATTGATTGGCGCTGCTTTCGTGATTTCGTCCTGTTCGTCGAAATTCAGGATGACCTCCGCGCTAAACGATGCCCAGCGGCCATCGGCGCGGGCTGTCCAGAAAACACCGCTGTTGACTCGGTAGACGTTCGCGGTGCCTACTTTTAAGACGTCAATCCACTGCTGCTCTCGCAGTAGCGCAACCGATCGTTTGATTGTTGCTTTGCTTAGCTTGGTGAGCTTCGCAAGAGACTCTTGGGAAATCATCACCGCGTTTTGCTTATTCATCGCCTTAACCAAGCTGGTTAAGAGTTTCCGAGCAGCAGGCGAGTGGAATGCAAGCTCGTCTAGTTCGTCTAAATATCGCCTGGACACTTGGACAAAGCCCTGATTCACCGCGCCCGATTTGAGCTTGGCAACTTCGCCCCGTAAGCGTTCATTTTCCAACGCAAGATGATCCCTATTGGGATCACGGTGAGTAACCTCTTGGCTCATTTGTTGACTCACAGGTAAGTTTTTTTGATACCTCTTGGCTCATTTTACGCGAGCTTAGAGGTATCGTAAATGAGCTTAGGGCTCATCTAGGGTGAGCCCAATAGGGCTCATCTAGGGTGAGCCCTTTACAAATCGCCTAATCCCTTACTGATCAAGGGTTTCAGCGATTTTCATGGAGACCCCGCTCTTATATCTGGTTTTATATGGTCTCCCACGTGAGTCAGTCTCAATTCCACACCCCCGCAAGCGGGGGTCTAAACGCCGCCTAACGGCGGCTGGACGGCCCCCATAGTGGTTAATCCAGCCTCGTCGCGCGTGGGCGTGGACAGGGCTGTGTTTATCAAAGGTTTAAAAGCAGTTTTGCAGCTATAGAGTGGGTTGCCGGATCGGTTTTAACCGGTCTTAATGGTCCGCCAAGGCGCTCATGGGGATGGGTTTAGGGATTTGCATCTCTCAATGAGGCAAAGCCCGTCAGGGCTGCGTCAGGCCCGTAGGGCTAACGTCGTGGGGAGCCGGTGTACAACTGCGGTACCCCGGCATTAGCCGGGGCTGTCCACACGCCAGTGTGGGCAGCGCAGTTGTGCACGGGCGGGCGCGGGTAAACCACTAAGCTTGCGGCAACCGTTTTTTCTTGGGAAAAACAACGAACGCGCCTTTAGCACCGGGATCAGTGGCACGGGCAATGATCATTGCCACGTCCAAGGAGGCTTGGGCTTCAACATCCTGCGTCGATACATCGACGTGCGTGTGGCAGCGCACCCGGCCCATAGCGTGCTTACCAGGGTTGCCGCAAACCTCGCAAATGTCCGCGCTGAGGGCTGCAGCCATCCAAGCCATGCCTTCAGCGTGTGAGGCTCGCCGGACAGCATGAGTCATCATGGTTCCGTTCAATGCCCGCTGGGCGCTGATATCGAATCGCAAGAGGCCGTCCCGCTCAGGCTCATGGCTTTCGTCTGTGAAAACACACGCCCGCAAAGGCATCGGTACCACATACCCCAAGCTCGCGTAATGGCGTACGAGCTCGTTTAGCGTCGCACAAGTCCGGTTTATCAACAAAAACCAGCCGTCGCCGCATGCGATGGGGTGATGCTCGGTCACACCTTTTTCAAGATAGT
>NZ_CP014511.1:0-20973 GCF_001577465.1 Burkholderia sp. PAMC 28687 | reverse complement strand
AAAAAGCGTCTAATCTTTTTTAATCTTCTTTTAATCAAGAGTAGAGGGGCAACGGCATCCGAGACACAACAATCATTAGTCAATGCCTCAAATATCCCGCGCCCGCCCGTGGAAGGCTGCGCTGCACACCGCCTACGGCCGTGCACAGCCGCTTCGCGGTCCCGCACCCTACCACCGGCTCCTCACGACCTCTGCCTACGGCCTGACGCGCCCCTACAGGGCTTGTCCCATTGAGAGAGACTAAGAAGCTCCCTATCTTTCGCAAACACTGATGATTTGCATGTGGCCAGCGTAATTCTATGAAAAGTGTCATTGATAGAACGACCTTTCTTGCGCAGCTGACGCCCTCGATACAAAGTCACGGTATTCTCCATCCATAAACGTTGCCGTCTGCAGTCTGGTAAGGGTAACAAACCCCTTTCTTCTCCGACCAGCCAGGCCGATCGCATTTCATAAGACTGTCGAGGCTCCCGGTCTGAGCAAATCGATACGCCAATCTCCCTTGTGGCGTGTTCGCCCACGCCGCTGCTGCCTTTTCGTCTTTTGCTTCGTTATAGCCCATTCCGTACCCGCTGTTCACGCCTGCCGTGTACGTTTTGTAATAGACGAACGCCCCGAAAAGCCCGAAGCTCAAGAACGCGATCGCGATGCAACCTGCGGCCCATTTCCACATCTGTTTTCGCGACGTATTCACCGCGACTTTCTGAGCCGCGTTCGCGACAGCTTCGGCCAGATCCGCCTTAGCGGCTTCGGCTGAGGCCTGCATCGTTGCATCGGCGGCGCTTTTCAGATCCTTCAACGTATCGCTTGCTGTCTGCGAGATCGTGGTCGGAATCGTCTCGTACTGCGTCTGGTAATGTTGCAGTGCCATAAGCACCAACCAGAGCGCATCATTGTTTTTGAGACCCAACGCATCTCGAACCATATACAGTTTCTGACGTTCCGCATCGCTAGGTTGCCGACCCAGCAGTTTGGCAAAGCTCTCATCAAGATCGTTAAACAGGTCAGCGGATTGGCTTCCAGACGGGATCGACGAACGTTCACTCATCAACGATTCCCTGCAAGCTCTTTTTCACTTCTGCGCGCCAACGATTCAATTCGGCCCGGTTGCCAATCGGCAACTCCTGAGCTGCTACGGCAATGCTCATGCGTTTGCTGTACAAATCGTCGCTTACACGGTCTGCCAGGTCGGGAAACGTCACCGACAAGCCGCCGCGCTCCTCGATGGCTTCGTGTGTTTTCGAGCCGTTGTAGAGTTCGAACTTCGCTTCGTCGCCGAAATAGCCATTGCGCACAAAGTGGACGGCGGTATTGGTCGAGTGTGGAAATGCGTCACGGTACTGCTTGAGCAGTTCGAGGCTGTCACGCTGACGATTGATCACCCACAACGTCACCAGTTTGCGTTTCAGTTCGGCAAGCGTGCTGTTCAAGGTTTCGCCGTAGGCGCTCACCCCCTTATTATTACGCGCAGCGGTATTCACGACGACGACGCAGTCTGGCTCCGCATCACAGAGATTCACTAATTGAATCCAGCCGTCAGCCTCGTCGAGGTTAAGCAATTCAGCACGGGTGCTTTGCTGATACGCCTTATAAACATCCGGGTTGCTGGTGTCCGACTCGATGAGCAGGACAGTCTCGCCCAGCGACTGCAAATAATCGACGGTCGCCATCGTGACGATGGATTTACCGACGCCGCCCTTACTGCCGCCAATCAGATAAATATTTTTTGCCATTTCAATCCCTCACTAAATCTCTTCGCTATCGGCTTTGGGCGTAAACGAGTGCGCTCCCGCTTCGCTCAATTTCGGACTTGTAGTCGGCGAATTGGGTTTGGCCACGGATGCCTTGCGAGCAGGCCTCGCCTTCTGCAAATAGGTTTTGAGGGTAGGGGTGGCAATGCTCAAACCTTCACCGCGCAGCGCCTCGGAAATTTGGAGGAGCGTGTAGCCACGTTTTTGCATGGCGACGATCTCTTTGGACAGCAGCTTCACGGCTTCCTGTTTGGAGAATTCGGGTTTCTTCTTTTCGATCGCCGGGAGTTCGCGAAGCTTGGTTGCGATTGCTTCAATCTTTTCGGTAGTGAGTTTCACGCCTGCTTCTCCAAGGTGTACCGTTATCATAGGATGAATACGTAGGTACTAGCTTATCAAGCATTAGAGCGCTTGCAAAGGCAGAAGTTGAGGGCTACGATTTATGGTGTTTTTGCCTATACAGGATGGCCTTTGTAATACACATGCTACGCACGTGTTTCCAAAGGACGCTCCGGTGCTCGGCGCTTCGCTTCTCGCACCCCGCTCATCCTGCAAGGGGTCGCCCCCTTGACCCCGACAGGTTCGGTACCCCCCGTTTGTGGTGTCTTTTCACCTGTGAGACACGCGCCACGAGCGCATTTAATGTTGTGAGGCGCGATGCCCTTTGTACAGAACGGCCTGGAAGCACTGGATTGTTTGATCAGCTTACGGCTCACCGCGAGCGAGAAGGTGAGGCTCAAGGAAGATGCCGATCTCGCGGGTTTGAGCGTATCGGAGCTGGTGCGGCGTCGGTACTTTGGCCGGCCCATTGTGGCCAACGCGGACGCGATCATGATCAAGGAATTGCGGCGCCTTGGTGGGTTGCTCAAACACGTTCATGTGAAAAGCGAAGGCGCCTATAGCCGGGAGACTGCGGCAGCGCTACTAGCGGTCAAGACCTACATCGAAAAGATGAGCGAGAAGGCGAACGTTAAGCTGATCAAGAAGCCGAATCGTGATCGTTAAAAAGATCAAGAATCCGTCGAAATCAGCATTCAAAGCCATGAGGGTCAATGGACTTGCGGGCTACATTGCGTCGCCTGAAAAATCGAACGCGGAAGAAAAGTGCGTGTATCAGGGAAGCCGGGGATTTCTCACCGATTCGTTTGAAGCGCAGAAAGCGGAGATGCTGGCGCTCGCCCAAGAGGCGGTGCGCAGCCGCGATCCGATCAATCACTATGTGATGAGCTGGAAGGAAAATGAACAGCCTAGCCCGGCCCAGGTTGAAGAAGCTATTGGGATTTTTTTAAAAGAAATGGGACTGGAAGATCATCAAGCCATTTACGGACTTCATGCCGATACCGC
The DNA here is from genome assembly GCF_001577465.1 of Burkholderia sp. PAMC 28687. Taxonomy (NCBI): domain Bacteria; kingdom Pseudomonadati; phylum Pseudomonadota; class Betaproteobacteria; order Burkholderiales; family Burkholderiaceae; genus Burkholderia; species Burkholderia sp. PAMC 28687. The sequence goes on along the minus strand of NZ_CP014511.1, from coordinate 17,878 downwards.
CAATCTTCACTTGCACGTGATGGTGAATCGGGTCCATCCGGACAGTTTGAAGGTTGTTAAACCGAATCGCGGTTTCGATATTGAGGCGGCGCATCGTGCGATTGCGCGAATCGAACATGTTCAGGGGTGGGAGCGCGAGCGCCACGGACGCTATCAGATGCTGGATACGGGCGAGGTGGAGCGTGGACGAGAATCAGTGCGGTTGAGTGTGGCTCGACCGCGGCAGCCCGAGCAGGCGAAGCGCGACATGGAGGAGCGCACGGGTGAGAAATCGGCTGAGCGGATCGCAATTGAAGAGGCTGCGCCTGTTTTTAAGGAAGCGACGAACTGGGCGGAGGTGCATCGCCGACTTGCTGAAAAGGGAATGCGGTACGAGAAAGTCGGCAGTGGGGCGGTCGTGTTCGTGGGGGATGTCGGGGTGAAGGCGAGCCGAACCGATCGTGCCGCGAGTTTGTCGAAAATGGAGAAACGGCTCGGCGTGTTTGCGCCAGCGGTAGAGCAGGCCGCAGAGCGGACGGTGAAAAACCGCGAGGTGGGATTGCGATCGCCAAAACCGATAGCGGAAGGGGAAGAAGGGGTTGCCGAGTGGCCCGAGTATATCGACGGCCGGCGTGCTCATTACGCGGCGAAGACGGTTGCCGTGGAGGAACAAGAGCGCCGGCATTTGCTTGAGCGGCGGCGTTTGTCTGATGCGCAAAAATCGGTGCGACGGGACATTCTTGTAAACGTGAGCGATGCCGGGAAGCGGTCACGTCAGGGGGTGTGGAAAGGAAAGGGCGAATTGCGCCAGGCTATGCAAAGCATTCTGGCGGCAGAGCAGGCTGGAGAGCGGGCGAGTCTGAAAGATCGGCACCTAGGCGAGCGGGAGCTTTTACGGGAGCGGTTTGCGCCGTATCCGGACATAGAAATGTGGTTGCGTGAGCGTGGACAGCCCGAGCTTGCCGAGCAGTGGCGGTATCGCGATCGAGATAGGGAGACAGGTCAAAGTCTCGATCAAGGAGTTGACCGAGGCGTTAACCAAATACTGGCAGATCAAGGGCACGAGGTCGCGCGGATCAGGGCTGCGGATGTTGATCGTGGTCAAAACAGCATGTCGGCGGTCGCTGTGCCGCGCGGTATCCGGAATTACGTGGCGCTTATTCATGGGCGCGAAGTGCACTACAGCCGTCGAGACGCGGTTGAGTCGGCGTCTAGTGGTAGTGATCGTGGCGCGGCAGCAGTGGCGTTCGTCGACAAAGGGCGTGAAATCGAGGTGTACGACTCGCACAGCGACGACAGTTTGCTCGCAGCATTGGAGCTGGCCGCGCAGAAATGGGGCGAGCTGAGTGTGAGCGGAAGCGAGGATTACAAGGCCCGGTGTGCTGCGCTCGCGGTCGAACACGGGTTTCGGATCGTCAACCCGGAGCTGCAGGAGCCCATTGAGCAAGGGATACAGGCGAGAATGCAGGTAAAAAGCGAGCTTGGCCGCCAAATGGAGCAGAACGCGCCGGGGCTTTTGCCCACGTTGAGCGCGTCATTGCCCGGTAGTCTGGCCGATGTCTATCGACGGCACTACGAGGACATTGTCGGGCGTCAGGAGAGGCGGGAACACGCTGGCAAAGGGCATGTCGATCCGTCGAGGGTCGATGCGATGATCGCCGTGCGCATGAGGGTGACGGGACACGACCAGGCGGTCGTTCAGGAAGCATTGCGGCAATGTTCGCCAAGCGTTCATGGACGGTCCACGGGTGACGGACGGGATTGGAATCACTACGCCGAGCGCACGGCACAGTATGCGTTCAGTCCTGCCGGCACCCGTCGATTTGACCAGCTAGGCCAACACCGGACACAGTGGGAAAAGCTCGAAGGGCGTGAGAGGGGAGCGCTGGGTGTTGAACGATCACGCCGCGAGTTGTCGCGTGAAAAGCCTGAGATCGAACAGGAAGACCAAAACCGCCAGGACCGCGGATCCCCGGGGCTTAGTCGGTAACCAACATTAGTTTTCGAAGTATGTCATTCGATCAATAACTGACATCGCCTAAGACTAGTTAGTTTTGATAGGCTGACAAGCAATGTGCGATTCTCACCTTTGTCTTGCCATAAAAAAACCCTACCAACGTTTCCATTGGTAGGGTGATTTTTTAAATCCTACAAATTAGCACTGCATACTCGATCAAAATTTGTGACGGATACCAACAATCACAAGTTCCTGATTGCTCGTACCAGCGTAGCCATACGAACCGATCGAAGCTTGCGCAGCCTGATCGACACGAACCGTCTGGCCTGCTGCATTCGTCGTGTACGTAGCTTGCGTGCCGCTTGCGTGCTGGTAAGCCGCTACAGCGTAGAAGTCCGTACGCTTCGAAACCGAGTAGTCCGCGCCCAGCGAAGCCTGGTGGTACTTGGCCGACGTATCGCCGCTTGCCTTCTCGTACGTGTAGCCTGCGCCCACCAGCAGAGCCGGCGTAGCCTGGAAGTTCACAAACGCGTTGCCGATGTTGTACTTCTGTGTCGACGTGTACGCCGAGAAACCGTCCGGCTTGTACTGTGCATTGCTGTACGACGCGCCGACCGTTACCGGGCCGATAGCGTACTGGGCAGCAGCACGAGCGATACCGATCGAGTGAGCCGTGGTGTAGCCGTTGTTGATCGGGCCATCGAACAGCGAATCCGACGACGGACTGTTCCATGCCGGTCCGCGGCCAGCGCTCGGATTGCTCGAGTAGAAGTAACCAGCAGCCAAGCCCAACGGGCCGTTGTTATACGCAACGGCGCCCGACCACGTCTGACCTTGACCGGTCGTGCCAGCCAGGTTGCTAAAGCCGTACAAACCTTCGAACTGCAGGCCGGCCCAGTTCGGCGACACGTACTTGACAGCGTTCGACACACGCAAGCTGTTGTCGTAGTTGTCTACGTCGCCCGGGGTTGCGAAGGCCGAACCGAAATAGTTGTCAGCCGTGATGGCTTGCACCATGTCAACCAGCGGATCGTATTGACGACCAATCGTGACCGTACCGTACTTGTCTGCGGTCAAACCGACGAATGCCTGGCGACCGAACTCACGGCCACCTTGATTGTAACGGCCGGTGCCAACATCAAAGCCGCTTTCCAATTGGAAAATCGCCTTCAGGCCGCCACCCAGGTCTTCTTGACCCTTCAGGCCCCAACGATCACCCGACAGATTGCCGTTGATCATGCCGACGAGCTTCTGATTGCCTTGTGCGTTGTGCACATAGCCGATGCCCGAGTCGATCACGCCGTACAGGGTCACGCTGTTTTGAGCCTGTGCGGCTCCAGTTGCCCCAACCAGTGCCAACGCCGCAGTCGCCAAAATCGCTCTTTTCATCCGCCAGCTCCGTAGATCGTTTAATGTTCCAATGGTGCGCAGCTTACCTTGAGATAAATCCAAAAAGATAAGTAGTCGCTTTTATGCAACACATAAAATTTTAGAGGTTTTCCCTTCTCTCGCCGGTGGCCACCCGATCGTAAGAACCTTGAATGTCCTCTAGCACCTTAAAACCTCGGTAACGCAAGGGCGATGATCGATTTTATAAACTCGCGGTTGATAGCATTGGTTGAAGTATGTCGATTGAGAGGGATTAAATGAAAAGAATGCACGATAATTTGGGGTATGCACGTCTGCTTACCGATCTTTCAACTGATCGAGAATTAGTGGTTACTTATGTCAAGACTGCAATGCAAAACATAAGCAACACAGACGACAAAGGCGCTGGATTGATTGCATTGAGATTGGTAGTCGAAGCATATGGAGGGCTAGGCGCCGTGTCCAAAGCAACAGGAGTAAGTCGCGCAACGGTATACAGAACGTTGTCTGCCGACGGCAATCCGAGGCTTGATACGCTGATAGCGCTCCTGCAGATAGTTGGATTGCGTTTATCTGTTGAAGAAAGTAATGTCCCGGTTCAGCTTAAAGCCCTTAAACCTGGGGCTCCGAAAAAGAATCAAAAATTAGAGTCATGATTTACAGTGAAATTCACGTCTTAAATAATTAAGATCGTCATCTTAATTATAACTGGTATCTTAAAGATTTGGTCGTTCCCGTAGTCGCGGATATAAAAACTAGACGCTATAAAATATTCTCACAAAGATCCAATGCCGTTAAGTTGGAGCGCGTTCAAGATTCGGACTTTTGCGATTGCAGAATTGAGCGGTGGCGCCGCGATTTGCCGCGTGAGACGCCTGAGCTCGAACAGGAGGAAAGTGCCAGGAACGCAAATCTTCCTGGGCTGAGTCGGTGACGGCGGAGGCAGTCAGAAGCAGTGAGAGGGAGGTCTCCATTACTATTGATAAAACAGGTTATCAATAGTAAATTCACCAGCAACCGCCACGACAGGTCAGTGGCCAAAAAAATCACCGACCCGTCACGGACTGCAAGGTGACGGAGAGAACAATCGGGATCGGCGCTTAGTGAACGAGGTGTTGGTTCCGGGCCACCGTGATCGCCTCATGCGCATGAATCGCGGCAACCGTGATTGCCGTAAATGCATGGATGAGGGCGACGATGACCATGGTCCGATTGACCTTTTTCATTTTTGCTCGTGCCAATAAAAAACCCGCCTCGATGGGCGGGTCAGAAATGCAAAAGGCCGCACGAGGCGGCCTTTTGCGAAAAGTGGGCGCACGAAGCCCCCACGTGAGGATCCTACATGAAAAACACGCCTGAGCCCATCACGGCCGTCAGCGTTCAGGAATCACCATCCTGGACTCTAACGGCGGCGCAATTTCATCAGCTTGCCGCGGTGCCAGCGGAAACCGAGTGGTTCGCGAATCTCGACAATCCGCGCACCCGCCGCGCCTACCAGGTCGACCTGCAGGACTTCATGGCCTTCACCGGGATCCAGCGCTCGGAACAGTTCCGCATCGTCACGCGAGCGCACGTGCTGGCCTGGCGCAAGACCCTGGAAGACCGGGCGCTGTCGGGGGCGACCATCCGGCGCAAGCTCGCCGCGCTGTCGTCGTTGTTTGAGTACCTGTGCGAAAAGAACGCCGTTGACTTCAACCCGGCGAAAGGCGCCAAGCGCCCGAGGGTCGACAGCAACGAAGGTAAAACCCCGGCGCTGGGCGACCACCAGGCGCGCGCGCTGCTCGACGCACCGGATCCTGAGACGCTCAAAGGCAAGCGCGATCGCGCGCTGCTGGCCGTGCTGCTCTATCACGGCCTGCGCCGCGAGGAACTGTGCCTGCTGAAAGTGCGGGACATTCACGACCGGCGCGGCGTGCCGCATCTGCGGATCCACGGCAAAGGCAACAAGCTGCGCTATGTGCCGCTGCATCCTGGGAGCGCCGAGCGCATCCATGCGTATCTAGAAGTTGCTGGCCACGGCGCGGCGGCGGATGCGCCGTTGTTCCAGCCGCTACGCGTGACCGGTGCCGCGATCACGGCTGACGGCGTGTATAAATGCGTGCTTGTGTATGCGGCGCAGGCCAAGATCAAGGTAGAGGGTTTTGGGGTGCATAGCCTGCGCGCAACGGCCGCAACCAATGCGCTCGAGCACGAGGCAGATATCGCCAAGGTGCAGGAATGGTTAGGCCACGCAAACATTGCCACCACCCGAATCTATGACCGTCGCAAGAGCCGGCCGGAAGACTCGCCGACGTTCAAAGTCGCGTATTAGCGCTGGCCCTGAAGCACCTGATCGACTGACGGCAACGTCCCCACCCAAAAGACGAATACAGAGGAAGGTAAGGCGGTCACGCATCAATGGGTAAAGATTCAGTGTCCTCTGCCTATATGGCCTCGCTAGTCGCACGCGGCAGGGCATATTTACTCTTCGGGGGCGACCGTCATCAGCTTTGCTAGGCAAACCGTCGGCGTCCAAACTCGACTATTGCCTCACAAGCTTTCCCAACTCCCGATCGTAGATCGTATTCAAAATTGTTCCGTCAAGAATGCGTTGGACGGCCTCGTTGATGACCGGCAAGGGCACGAGAAACCACTCCTGCGGGCGCACGGGTTTACCGTACCGGGGTGGTAAAGCCATATCGAACTTCGCATTCGCGAAAATCTTATGGAACAGCCCTTCGACCTTCGCCCGGTTGACACCGGCGAGCTTGTAGGTGGCTACGACTTCAACTGGGGCACACAGGTAGGTCGGGTCGTTCTCAGCGTCGGCGATACGGGTTTCGACCTTACCGCCGGTCACGCCGATCTTGTGAATGAACTGGCGGTGCTTTGCAATGAGCGGTTCGTCAGACAGGCTGCGAAGCACATAGATGGTGCCGCTTTGCACGTCGCCGTCTTCCCACTCATCGCTGAACAGGGGACCGAGCTTGATCTTGCGCAAGCGCCGGGGTGCGTCGTCGCGATAGAGCGCTTTCTGGAACGAGCGAAGCAACAGGTCGCTCTCGGTCGCGTTGTCGTAGATGACGCGTAATCGAGCGTCCTGCCGGTCGGCGACAGACGTTTTGATTTCCTCGCCCTTTTCGGCGATGTAGGCGATTTGGCCTTGCAGGATGAATAAATCGCCTTGCTGGATGTTGGCCAGCTTGATTTCCGCATCAAGGGCGAAGGGTTGAGTCTCCCAGGCGCCACTTTGCAAGCCGTCCTTCGCTTCGTCGAAGAACGGCTTGAATTGGTCGAAGTCTGCGCATGGCGTCCGGTTGGCGATCTCCTCGGCGGCGGCCTTATCGACGCGCGATTTGACGTGCCGGAGCACGGTGATGTCATCCTCGTCCGGCGTGTCGACGCCCAGTTCCGCAAGCAGGTCTTTGTCGCCCAGCGTATCGAGATCGATCTGGGCCTCGCTCGCCGATTGCGACAGTAGCTCCTGCGTGTCTAGATCGGACAGCAGTGATCGAGCGTAAGCGATCGGTCAAGCACGCCCCTTGCGCCAGGCATTGAATAGAGGAGCATGTAGCATTTTCAGCAGGCTGAGGGTGGCTATATGAATGATGGTGTAAAGAAGATCGGCATGCATGCGATGGCGCACATTGAAGCCGCGCAGCGTGAGGGTAAGACGCTTTCGGCATATGCGCGTGAGCATGGGCTGAGCAAGCAACATTTGTACAAAGTTAGGCGAGACATGCGAGCACGCTCGGCTGGTTCTGGGAAGCCCCGGATCACCGCGGAGAAGTCGAGCGAACCACCGGGAGTGGACTTGGCGTTCGTTGAGGTGAAGGTGGCGGCAACGCCTGCCAGTCCATTGGCGCCGCGCGCACGGTTGTGGGCACATCTGCCCAATGGCGTGAATGTCGAGCTGTTGTGCACGAGCGGCGATGTCGATCTGCTGATGGCAATGATGGATTCGTTGGGGAGGACGTCGTGTTCCACTTCGACCAAAGTCTAAAAGTTTATCTACATCGCGACGCGGTTGATTTTCGCAAGAGCATCAACGGCTTGTCAGTGCTCGTTGAGCAGTCGATGAAGCGTGATCCCTTCGCCCGAGCGGTGTACGGATTTCGCAACAAGCGTGCCGACCGTATAAAGCTGCTGCTTTATGAGCGCAATGGATTTTGGCTAATGATGAAACGGCTTGAGGCTGACCGTTTTGCGTGGCCCCGCAACGGCGAGGTGGTCGAGCTGAGCGTCGAGCAATTTCAATGGCTGCTCGAGGGTATCGATCTTGCGGCGATGCGCAAGCACCCCGAGCGTCGCTATGCGAGGGCGTGAATGGTCGCGAAGACGCGACGGTGACTGTTACAAATTGAGGTAAACCCATTGCGGCCGGTGATTCGTTAGAGTGGTTGCATGACCCGCGAACACCTCACGATCACTGTTGACGAATTGAATGCACTCATCGCCGCGCGTGATGCGGCATTCGCCGAACGCGATGCACTGCGCGGCGAGCTACGTGTGACGAAGGCTGAGCGCGACCTCGTGAAGGAACAGCTGAAGCTCATGATGCGCAAGCTGTTCGGTGCGAGTAGTGAGAAGCGCGACGCCCGCCAGGGGGACCTGTTCCTCAATGAAGCGGAGCAGCTTGCCCCGACGCCGGCGACGCAGCCCGCGCAGGAAGACCGGCCGGAGATCGAGGTAGCCGCGCACAAACGCAAGAAAGGCGGTCGCCGTCCGCTCGATGCGGCGCTGCCGCGCGAGGTGGTTCGATACGAATTGCCTGCGGACCAACTGGTTTGCCCGCACGACGGCTCGGAGCTGGTCGAGATCGGCGTCGAAGTCAGCGAGCAGCTGGACATCGTGCCGCAGCAGATTCGCGTGATCCGTCACGAACGGGTCAAGTATGCGTGCAAGGTCTGCGACCGCAGCCTGAAGGTCGCCCCGGCGCCGCTGCGCATCATTGCGAAGGGACTGTTCACGGAAGCGGCGCTGGCGTGGATCATCCTGTCGAAGTTCATGGACGCTTTGCCGTTGTACCGGATCGCGGCGCTGCTGCGGCGCTTTGGCGGCGATATCTCGCGCAACACACTGGCCGCGTGCGTGATCCGTGTTGGTCAAGCAGTTCAACCGGTGATCAACCTGATGCGTGATGTGCTGCTGGAGAGCGCCGTGGGCCATGCCGACGAGACCAACGTCCAGGTGCTTAAGGAACCTGGGCGTGCGGCGCAGTCCAAAAGCGCGGTCTGGGTGCAAATGAACGGTGTCGGACCACCTCCGGTGCGACTGTTTAGCTATGCGCCCGGACATCATGTCGAACATGGCGACAAGCTGTGGGTGGGAATGCGCGAGGGGGCAGCGTTGATGAGCGACGGCGGCCCTGTGTACGATCTCATCGCGAAGAAGAACGCTCTGGTGCACCTGGGCTGCTGGAGTCATGCGCGACGCTATTTCGTGGAAGCCCAGGAGGTGCTGCCGAAAGAGGCGCGCGCAATGCACCAGCCGTCCACGCAGTTTCTTCATCTGATCGGCAAGCTGTATGCGGCAGAAGCCCGCGCACGTAAAGCGCCACACCGATGCGCACGCCTACGCCGGCGCTATAGCCGCGTGGTGCTCGGGCAGATCAAAGACTTGCTGGATCAGCACCTGGAGACGACGCTGCCCAGCGGAAAGCTTGGGCAGGCACTGGGCTATCTTGGCAATCAGTGGCCAAAGTTGATGCGTTACGTTGAAAATGAAGCTTGGCCGATTTGTAACAACGCATGCGAAAATTCAATCAGACCGTTTGTCGTCGGAAGAAAAAATTGGCTCTTTAGTGACACGGTGGCGGGCGCCAAGGCAAGTCTCAACCTGTACTCGCTGATCGAAACCTGCAAGGCCAACGACATTGATATATATCGGTATCTGGTCGATCTGTTCAAGGCGTTGCCGTACGCAAAAGTCGCCGACGACTACGAAGCATTGCTGCCGTGGAAGCTTGGCACGCCCGCTCGTAAGCCGACCGTTTAATCGCTAACCTATCTGACCTAACACCGCAACGGGCGGGTTCGTTGACCGCTTACAATTTAGCTACCAACGAGACCATCTCGCTGATGAACGACGGTTCCACGAAGCCAACGAACAAGCCGGTTTCTTCGCGCACGAACTGCGTAATGCGCTGTCGACTGCGACGCTCGCCTTTGAAGCGGCAAAAGCAGGCAATTTAAACTTGTCCGGGGCCACAGGGTCTGTGCTGCATCGCGGTTTGATGGGGCTACGCACCCTCATTGATCGATCCTTGGATGACGTAAAAGGGTTATCTGTAAAGAGTGCGTCGCCGCAGCTGTTTTCACTAGCCGAGTTCATCGCTGAGGTTGAACACGCGGCGGAACTGGCTGCTCAAGTGCGCGGCAGCAAGCTCGTCGTGTCCTCCGTGGACCCCCAACTTGCACTAGCGGGTGATCGCGATCTCTTGTATGCAGCCGTGGGCAATTTGTTGCAAAACGCCCTTAAATTTACTCACCCGCACACTGAAGTGACTTTGAACGCATATGCGGTGGCCGACCGTGTTTTGATCGATGTAAAAGATCATTGCGGCGGTCTGCCTGTTGGCAGCGTGGAAACCATGTTCCAACCGTTCAAGCAACACTCGGCCGACAAGAGCGGACTGGGCTTGGGCTTGTTGATCGCGCGAAAGAGCGTCGAGTCATTCGGGGGAACGCTCAGCGTGTCGGACATACCCGGCATCGGCTGCGTTTTCACGGCGAGCCTGCCGCGGTACTCGATGCCGCCGGTATAAACAGTACGGCCTAACGATCGAGTAACTCGTGACGCGGCAGGCTTATCGTAAAGATACAACCAATTCCTGGTGCGTTACGCACGCTGAGACTGCCGCCGTTCGCCTCAACTGCCCGTCGCGCGATGGAAAGACCTAAACCTAACCCCGATTTGTCTTTACCGTTCTGCTTGAACGGCATGAACATCTTGTCGGCAGCACCCGGCGACAGGCCGCCGCAATGATCTGCGACATCAATGAGAATTCGGTCCGCGACGGCATAGGCGTTCAATGTCACTTCAGTATGGCTATGCGTAAATTTGAACGCGTTTTGGAGCAGGTTTCCTACCGCCGCATACAGCAGATCCCGATCGCCGCTGATGACAATGTCCGACTCGACCGGTGACACCGTTAGCACGCACCGATGCATCGTCGCCATCATCATCCCTGATTCCCGGACTTCTGCGATAAATTCTGCTACATGAAATTGTTTGCGCGCAGCCGAGCCGCTTGCCGCGATCCGGACGTCGATTACCGCGTGCTTGATCAGTTTATCCATGGAATCAAGGCTTCGTTCGAGGACGCTACCCGTAGCGCCGGACCAATTCATATTTCCTGCTTTGACCGCATCGAATGCGAATGTTGCACCAAGTAAAGCATTGCGCAATTCATGCACAAACGCACCGAATCGCTCAGTTGTCGCGCTTAGGGTCTGCGCTGCGATCGCAGAATCATGTTGATAGCTGAACTCGGTAACCGCATCGGCAATTGCATTGTCGAGACAACGGTTCAGGGTCCGGAACTCGTCGATTTCAAATGGCGCGTCCCGCTCGTAAGCGAGATCTGTGATGGCCTGACAAAGATCACCATAATCATGGACAACCTGGTCAATCGAAAAACCGAGACCCATCAATTCTTTGCCGTGCTGTGCGGCTGCGACGCCAATATCCGATAGTGTGATGCCGCCCCCAGACGGCCCGGATATCGTGCGGCTGTCCATCGGCCGCGATGTTTGTTCGATTCGCAGCGTGTTGATTAATTGGTCAAGAAAAAGTGGCACGCCGTTTTCAAGCTGTTGCTCGGTAGCGTGACGGGCCGGTCTTTTGCTCACTTTAACCTTACAACGCTCAATCAACGCGGACCGGTTGTTCGTCAAAAAATTATGCATCATGATGCTTGCTCCCAAGTTAAGTCTTGCGCCGCGTGTATTTCTGGTTTTTGGGTGCGGTATTGCGGACTCGTCTCGAGGTCACTTGAGCGATGTGCGGAAGCAGTCGTACAAAACGATCTGCAATGAGGGGCGAAGAGCGGCGGACTGCGCCTTCGTCTCAGCAGTATGACTCGTACAAAACAAGGAAGATACTAGTTGTTTCTATGTAGGATAATGTCCTTTATCACATATAAAATTAGAGACCATGGCGCCCTTTGACACCGTTCGCATCACGCTCGTGCGTGCGCAAGATGACGAGGCATCCTTCAGCCCCAAATACCAGCACGAACTCAAGCAGTTCTACCACTTAGTCCGGGCCGATCGCACCCGCATGAGCGCCGTCGCGTTCACGATGGCCGGTGTCACCGGCGACAGCGGGTTCACTGGCGAATTTGTGGTGCCACTCCGTCAAGAGATTGGGCCGGTACTCGGACGGGCCGCCGTCGCTTGGTTGCAAGGACGGCCCGGACGCATCGTGCGTTTCACCATGGGCGAGCTTAACTTTGATATCGGTACGCTCGGCGAGTTTGATGCACTCCTCGCCAAAGCGCGTGCCATGAAATTCACAGCCCAAAAGGGACCGCATCGTGAATGACATTACGATCGTCGATCGTTCTCCCGTCACCGTACCGGCCCTGGTGGCCTATGCTGGCGAGCGAGCCGGCATCCGCTTTCTGGAATTCTTCGCCTCGAACATTCGTAACTCGAACACGCGGCGAGCGTATGCGCACGCGGTCGGGGATTTTCTGGCCTGGTGCGTGCAGGCGGGCGTTCTATCCATCACGGCCGTGCAGCCCCTTCACGTCGCCGCCTGGATCGAACTGCAGACACAGACGCTCTCGGCGCCGACCGTCAAGCAGCACCTGGCCGCCATTCGTCACCTGTTCGACTGGCTGGTAATTGGTCAGGTCGTGCCGCACAACCCTGCTGTGTCCGTGCGTGGACCGAGTCATACGACCCGCAAGGGCAAGACGCCCGTGCTGGATGCAACCGAAGCGCGGCATTTGCTCGACAGCATCGATGTCAGCACACCCATTGGCCTTAGGGACCGGGCGTTGATTGCGTTGATGGTGTTTTCGTTCGCACGCGTAGGCGCAGCCATCACGATGCGCGTGGAGGATGTGTACGTGCAAAATCGGCGGCTCTGGCTGCGCTTGCACGAGAAAGGCGGCAAGCGTCATGAGATGCCCTGTCATCACACGCTTGAGGAATATCTTCACGCCTACATCGACGGCGCGAACATTGGCGGCGAAATGAAAGCGCCCTTATTTCGGACGATTCAACGCGGCACCGGAACGCTCAGCGCAACCGCCCTTCCCCAACCCAATGTCTACGCGATGGTAAGGCGTCGCGCGATCGCAGCCGGCATCGACACCAAGATTGGCAACCACACGTTTCGAGCGACCGGAATCACCGCCTACCTGAAAAACGGCGGCACGCTTGAGAACGCCGCAGCGATGGCCAATCATGCATCAACGCGCACGACCCAACTTTACGATCGGCGCCGCGACGATATCAGCCTCGACGAGGTTGAGCGTATCCGCGTTTAACGGCGGTATCTTCGATCGACCAGTTTGGGTTTTCAGGTGCCGTTGAAACAGAACCAGGGTTTAGGATCGGTGTTCGCCGCGTGAGAAGGAAATTCAGATCTTTCCAATGGCTCTTCCCGACCCTCAACAGCCATTCGCCGCAACACTGCTCCGACGTCGGCTTCCAGGGTAAAGCGGCCATAGGCCCTCGATAGCTTCATCGGCCAAGCCTGACTTTCATCTGCGGGTGGGTCGACGAACGCAGATTACCGAAGCTCAATCGAGCTTGCCAAGTCCTCCAGTCTCCAGCATTACGGCGTGCCTCGCACTGTCCGGCTATTTGTTGTATTCGATCGACGTCGAAAAGCGGTTGGATCCATTCCGTGCATTGCGTGGAATGCTTGGGAGAAGTTGCTTCGGCTCGAAAATCCGACCATTCTCGCGACTTCAGCGACCGAAAGAGCAGTCGTCGCTAACAACTCCGCCGCCTTCCGCAGCCGTACGACTTTCAACATGGCCATCGGCGGCTGCCCGAACGCCTTCATGAACTGGGCCGCAAATGCCGAACGGCTCATTCCGGCGATATCGGCTAAGCTTTCCACTGAAAGGGGAGATCCCGGGCGTTCAAAGATCGCTTCGAGTGCCCCCGCGAGTCGCTTGTCCGCGAAGCCCGCTGCCCATGGAAGGTCTGTGCCTCCACTAGCGATTTGCCGTCGCAGCACCATGATCAAACACTGTTTAAGCAGTGCTTCTACTAGCGCTCGCGAACCGAGCCCTGGGCGCGCGCATTCCGCGAGCAGCAATACAAATTGATTCTTTAAGCCTGACTGCCCGTCGAACTGTGCGATCAGCGGTCGACGCATCGTCCTGAACGGGTCACTGCCGGAGTTCGTATCCAGATTCAATTCGCCACACGCCGTCGCGATGCCCGCTCCTGCTCCGCCGACCTGGAGAGCCGGTATTGTCTCTCTAGAAGGCCAGTAACCACGACGCCCGTGATTCGTCTCACTTGTGGGCGACGTTCCGCCACTTTCGATCCGGTAGGCGACGCCGGGCGGCAACAGCACGAAGCTGTGTGGACTCAGAGAGATGCGTTCCTCGCCTTGAGTCACCAATGCCCCACTTCCTTCCATGCAGTAGTGAAGACTTGCCGTCGCGCAAGCGTCGAACCGGGCACTCCAGCCATCGCGTATGTCGCAAAGCGTGAAATTTGCCACGCCGATGTCCAGCGCTGCGAGAAAGCGTTCCAGGATCGGAAATCCGGCGAGGGTAAGGTTAGTCATGGACGAATTCGAACCAAGTCGAGACCACATGGAACACAGGCATCTCTACCATGAGAATGTAGGCCATTGATTACTGGAGAATCCCATGTTCGACATGAAGCATCTTACACAACTGAAGAAACTGGACGAAAACGCACCTGAAGCGATGAAAAGTTTCTGGGCGTTTGACAAGGCGGTCTTTGAAGACGGCGCTTTGAGCGCGCAACAAAAGCAGCTCATCGCGGTTGCTGTCGCCTTGACGACACAGTGCCCCTACTGCATCGAACTGCACAATAAAGCTGCTCGCGATGCTGGCGCTACCGACGCGCAGCTATCCGAAGCCGCTCTTGTGGCAGCGGCCATCCGTGCAGGCGGCGCCATCACCCACGCTACGCATCTGTTCCGAAGCTAAGCTCGTTGGAGAGTCCGGTCTGGACCGGGCTCTCGACCCTATTCGGTTGGACGAACTGGCGTCAAGACGTATCTCCAGCGCGCGCGTTTGTCTGCCGATTCGCTGGCCGATCGATGCACAAACCGAGGCATGTAGACATTCGCCAGTGGGGGCGAGGCGCGGCCTTGGGAATTTATTCGGTGCTCCTGGCTTGAGCCGAGGGATTTCCGTCTGTATGCGTGCGTTCAGAGCGCGCCATGATCTGCTCTATACCGTTCAGGAAGTCCGCTCCGCGTCGAGAAGCCGACGTTCGAACGTCCAGGTGGAAGCGTGGGCCAACGGCCGGAGATGGCCGAACGCGGGCGCCTTGCCCGCGTTGCGAACTGCATGGCGTCTAGCGGCAAATCTGCGGGCCTTACATCATCACCCCGCTATTGGCCAGTTGCGAAACGCTAAGCCAATCGGGCTTGCTTGCGCAGGGCAATGAAAGAGGAACCGGTGTAGCGTTCGCTCCGCGTTATGTGCGAAGCGAATAGGTGTTATGTCGACTTCGGCGGGAAACCTTGTCCCGTAAGGCTCACTGCCCGCCCCGCTATTCAGACTATGAACATCACAAAATATAATATTGCGTGGCACCAAGTATAATAGATCATGCATTTTCCACAGCCTAAGGAGCAAAGCAATGAGGCGAGCCGGTTTTGATCTTGCTCAAGCCGGCGCGGCCGTGCGAGCCGGTGGCGTGCTAGGTGCCATTCTGCGTGCCGACAAAGGGTCATTCTATATTGAGCTGGAAACGCGCGAAGCAGGCGTGGCCGAACTGGTTACGTCCAATGGTCGCGAGCGCAGATCGTTTCGCGATCCCGGGCAGGCGCTAAAAGTGGTACGCGAGTTGGGGGTCGCGACGGGACGCTTCGCGCTCGAGGAGTGGGACACACAAGCACCGACACCCAAGGCATGGAGCCGGCCCGACCAGGCCGCACATATGAAAGCCAAACACCGGCGAGCGGACGACGCGGCCGAGTTCGAAGCCGACGTGTTGCAGGCGCTCGCTGAAGCCGATGATCCGAGCGTGACGATGATTGCGCACGCAGACGTGATGGCGCTGCTCGATGCGAAGGTCGCGCAGATCGAGAAGAAAACCCGACGCAAGGCTTGCGCATGACCGTGGTGTGGTTGCCGCGTGCCGTTGAGCAATTGCTGTCAATCATTGATTACATCGGTGAGCACAGTCCGAGCGCCGCGATTGAGGTTGCCCGGACTATCCGCGCGAAGGCCGACACCCTCTCGGCCTACCCGAACCGCTATCGTCCGGGCCGCGTCGCCGGCACACGCGAGCTGGTTGTGAGGCCCAACTACATCGTCGTCTACCGTGTCGCCGGCAAGCAGGTTGAAATCCTGCGCGTGCGGCATGCGCGCAAGCGGGACGTGTAGCGCACGGCGTGCCCCGCAAACCCCAAGCTAGCTTTTCCGATCCCCTCCCCTGTCGGTTTGTTGCTTTATAGCATCGGCTCGCACAAGTTTTGTGTACGACTCGCATTATGCTATTTTCCTGATTACCTGAATTCAGGAAAGGTGGTTTTCATGAAAAAATAATTATTGCCAGTCAAAAGGGCGGTAGCGGAAAGACAACCCTTGTGTCTCATTTGGCAGTGGAAGCGGAGCGGACAGGCGACGGGCCGGTCTGGATTATCGACACCGATCGCCAAGGCACCCTGAGCCGGTGGCATAGTCAACGCGATGCAGATACGCCACAGCGCGCCGACGTGCCCTTTTCTAAACTGTCGGCGGCCCTGATCGCACTTGAGAAGCAGAACGCTACCTACTGTTTTATTGATACAGCTCCGGCACTGTCGGATCAGAACGCCAACCTTTTGCGAATGGCGGATCTAGTCTTGATTCCAGTGCGTCCGTCGCCGGCGGATTTGTGGGCCGTGTCCGAAACCGTAGAGCAAGTCAAAAGCGCAGGCAAACCACTCTTGTTTGTTATTACGCAGGCAAAGCCACAGGCGAGCATCACCGCGCAAACGGTCGCGGTGCTGTCTCAACACGGCCAGGTCGCACAGGCTTTTATCGCTGACCGAGTACCGTATGCGGTCGCAATGACCTCTGGCCGTACCGCCCCAGAGATTGGGCCGAAAAGCCTACGGCAGTGGAAATCGCGGAGCTTTGGGCCTGCATTAAATCATGTTTTCATGAAATAAGGAAAGTTGCAAATGGGTAAAACCGTGAATCCACTGGCCGACGCTATGACGATTGGTCGAGCACAGCCGCAAAGCGCCTCTCGCCAGCGCGGCACAGTGCCATCAGCCGAACTAGTGCCACTTCAATTTCGGATGCCACCTGAGTTCGTCCGCGCTTTTAAGCAAGCGGCGCTTGACCACGACATGAAACTAAATGAATTGCTGAATTCTTGTTTTTCTGAATTCATGAAAGTAAAAGAGAGCAAGGCGTGACAGGCACGGGTAGGGGCGCCATTGGCGACACACTTGCGAGAATGGAAGAACAAGCGCGGCAACGCGAGGCAACGCAAGTCCTCAACTACCGCTGTGGCCAGAGCCAAAGCGAGGCACGCCGAATAGCTTTATTCGGTCTGCGTTATTCGCTGCAATCCAAGGCAAAGACCGCGTATTCATGAAAGAGGCTACCCTTGCAAGTCAAAAAGGGATCGTCGTCAAGTTCACTGGAGAACAGCTAAACCAAGACGATTTAAGCGTCTGGGAAACGCTCGCACACCTGTCGCGGCAGCAACCTTCGGGCATCCATGCGAATTTACTGCGCATGGACTATTAAAGTCCCTAGGACTTCACACAGGCCTGAGCCAACACAAACAGCTTCACTCCACCATCATTCGTTTGACGGCATGTGCTGTTGAAATCACACACGAGGGGAAAACCTATTTTGGTTCATTGGTGAAGTCCGGGGTTAAGGATGAACTTACTCGCCACTACAAAATCGAATTGAACCGCGAGCTGATTCGCCTATTTGGCGAAAGTCAGTGGACGGCATTAGATTGGAAACAAAGGCAGCAGCTTCGCAGTAAGCATCTCGCCCAAGCGCTTCACGCTTTTTATAGCAGTCATCGTCAACCTTTTCCCATTAAGCTTGATACTCTCCGCGGATATGTCGGCAGCAGGAATTTTCAAAAAGCCGGGTTCAAGGTCAAACTACGCGCAGCACTCGACGAGCTGGTTAAGATCGGGTTTCTACTGAACTACGCAATTGAAGACGATGTTGTGAGCGTTGAGCGGGGAATAACCGCAATTGAATAATAACGGCACGGCATCCGAGACACTGAACGACGGCATCCGGGACACAAAGGCACGGCATCCGAGACACACGGCACGGCATCGAGACACAGCATACACGGCATTCGAGACACATAAACACGGCATTCGAGACACAAATTCGGCTGTGGACAACTACTATTTTTTGTTTGTTTTCAGTACGTTAAAAGCAACTCG
>NZ_CP014510.1:0-52585 GCF_001577465.1 Burkholderia sp. PAMC 28687 | reverse complement strand
ACCGCCGGAAGTACAGGTTTGCGAGCAGTGGCGATATCACGCCACCTTGCGGTGTGCCTCGATGACTGTCCTTTGCTTCCGTGGATTGCCGCTCACCGTTCGATGTGCGTTCGATCACAGGGGCGTTTAGCCAGTCGCGAATCACCGACAGCACGGAGCCGTCGGCTATACGCCGAGCCACACAGCGCATCAGGTCGCCATGCGGAATGGTGTTGAAATAATCAGACAGGTCAGCATCGACAACATCCCGTGCACCCCGATCGACAATGCCGAAATGGATGCGCCGTAACGCCATCTTTGCGTCCACTCCCGTCCGAAAGCCATATTGCCAGCGAAACAAGTCCACTTCGAAGATCGGACCTGTTACCAGCAATACCGCCATCTGCACCACACGGTCCCGAACAGTTGGAATACCGAGTGGCCTTTCGCCACCACTAGCTTTGGGGATCCATACGCGCAGCAAGGGCTGAGGCCGATAAGTCTTGGCCTTTAACTCTTGCTGCAATCTTTCCAGCCAGTCGTTTCGTCCATGTTCTTCGATATCCTGGAAACGCTCTCGATCGACTCCCGGCGCACCGCGGTTTGCGCGGCAGCGCCGATAGGCGTCGAACAGAACATCTTCTCGGCATACCTTGTCCCACAGACTGTAGAACCGCGTAGCCGGTTCGTTCTTTGCTTTCGTCTGCAATGTGGTCTGTAGCGTCCGAACCGAATCAAGCAAGGTTAGTAGACTCACGTCAATCCTTGGGTTCTTTCCACTTTCCGCCATTTGCTCTGAAACAGGGGGCCTTGGCTCCACCAGCGTTACCCGGCTTCATCACTACTACGCCCCCATCCGCCATCCGTGCGGCCGGCTCGATCTCTCACGAGATTGCCGTTGCGCGACTGCCCGCCACGCACCGACACGGACTTCCCTTGTTGCACGGTTAATCGCTTCTCTGCGTGCTGCCACCACTACCCCGGTGGAACCGCCGGATGCGTATCTCGCTCGCTTCTCCGACGACATCGGCCTTCCTCGTTATTATGGCGAGTCGGCTTCCACAACGATTTTTCGAGGCCTGCTCAGTGTTCACTCACGTTGCGGCCCGCAGAGCCCGCTGACCTCCTTCGAGGCCTTTTCAAAGAGTGCTTCAGCCCATTTGTTACCTCCTGGACCGCCCCTTGTGCTTCCGGCCGGAGCGAGAGTTGGCCGGGTCGGATTTGCACCGACCAATCAACCGTGCCTTAGCAAGGCACACATAATAACGAATGTGAAAATTCAATTCGCCCATTTTGCGTAGGACGCCGTTCCTGGCTTTTTGCCGACTCCGTTGGCGGAGCGAAGGCGAGTGCGAACCTCTATTCGCTCGTCCAGACGTGCAAAGCAAATCGCATCGATACGTATCAATACCTCGTTGATTTATTCAAAGCCCTGCCGTATGCAAAGACGGTCGATGACTACGAGGCGTTGCTGCCTTGGAATCTCGGGAAGCCTGAACGCTAAGCCAAGGCATTAGTCAATGCTAATGCGACTATGTCCTTCAAAGACCGCTTACGGTTCGGAAACACTGACAGGCGCGCAGTGCCCCTTGAGCGGGCAAACTATCAGCGTGCTGGCAGGCGCGTGTGGCAAAGGACGCTTTCGATATGCCGTAAATATTGAAACCGCAATGGATGGCGATAAGTAAATTGGTAATAAAGTGGAGTGCGGTTTTCTTATATGGGTGACCTCCACCCGCGTCGTTCGGTAAAGGCATACGATCGAACTTTCGCGAGCGTACCGAGCTCCCATTCATCAGCCCGGAGGAATATAGCGACCTGGATAGGTCTTTGCCCCCCCGAACCTTGCGTCAGGCGAGTCCGCCAGACTTAACTGACTTCCTTGTCCTGTTGCTCCCAGACCCCGGCTACAACCTGATCCGCTCGACCTCGTCGAAGGTGATGTCGTCGCTACGTCGGTCGTAAAGCTGCGTGGTTCTCGTTGACGCATGGTTCGCCATTATCGCGGCGTTCTCCAACGTTCCGCCGCTCTTCAGGTAAGCGGTAATGCCCGTCGCGCGAAACGTGTGATTACCGATCTTCGTACCAATGCCAGCGGCGATCGCGCGACGTCGCACCATCGCGTAGGCGTTAGCCTGCGGCAGCGGCGTATCGCTGAGGTGGCTGGTGCCACGTCGGACCGTGCGGAATAGCGGGCCTTCAAGATCGGCGGCGATGTCGGTGCCCTCGAGATACACGTGCAGGTAGGCTTCCAGCGTATGGTGACACGGCATCTCGTGGCGCTTGCCGCCTTTTTCGCGTAAGCGCACCCATAAGCGCCGGTTTTGCATGTAGACGTCTTCCACGCGCATCGCCAGCGCCGCACCCACGCGTGCAAACGAAAATACCATCAGCGCAATTAATGCCCGGTCTCGCAGCCCGATCGGCGTCGACACATCGATGCTGTCGAGCAACTGCCGCGCTTCGGTCGCATTGAGCACCGTCGTCTTGCCCTTGCGCGTGCTATGGCTGGGCCCACGCACCGATGAGGCCGGATTGTGTGGCAGGACCTGGCCGGTCACGAGCCAGTCGAATAGGTGGCGGACCGCGGCCAGGTGCTGCTTGACGCTGGGTGCTGAGAGAGTCTGAGTTTGCAGCTCGATCCAGGCCGCCACGTGAAGCGGCTGCACAGCGGTGATCGAAGTCACACCCGCCTGCGCACACCAGGCCATAAAATCCCCCACCGCATACGCATACGCCCGCCGCGTGTTTGGATTCCGGATAGCCGCCGCGAAAAATTCCAGAAAGCGGATACCGGCTCGCTCGCCTGCATGAGTCACGAGTGCCGGTACGGCGACGGAAGAACGAATGCCCATCGCAACGTCATTCATGATGACGGTCCCTTAAGCCTACGCGTTTCATGGCACGCGCTTTAGCGAAGAGGACATCAAACTCGCCGAGCTCACCGATATCAAAGTTGATCTCGCCCATGGAAAAACGCACGATGCCGCATTCGATGCGGTCAAAGCAGGAAATATGAATTGGTCCGGCGCTACGGGTAGCGTCCTCGAACGAAGCCTTGATTCCATGGATAAACTGATCAAGCACGCGGTAATCGACGTCCGGATCGCGGCAAGCGGCTCGGCTGCGCGCAAACAATTTCATGTAGCAGAATTTATCGCAGAAGTCCGGGAATCAGGGATGATGATGGCGACGATGCATCGGTGCGTGCTAACGGTGTCACCGGTCGAGTCGGACATTGTCATCAGCGGCGATCGGGATCTGCTGTATGCGGCGGTAGGAAACCTGCTCCAAAACGCGTTCAAATTTACGCATAGCCATACTGAAGTGACATTGAACGCCTATGCCGTCGCGGACCGAATTTTCATTGATGTCGCAGATCATTGCGGCGGCCTGTCACCGGGTGCTGCCGAAAAAATGTTCCACCCATTCAAGCAGAACGGCAAGGACAAATCGGGGTTAGGTTTAGGTCTTTCCATCGCGCGACGGGCAGTTGAGGCGAACGGCGGTAGTCTCAGCGTGCGTAACGCACCGGGAATTGGTTGTATCTTTACGATAAGCCTGCCGCGCCACGAGTTACTCGATCGTTAGGCCGTTCTGTTTATGCCGGCGGCATCGAGTATCGCGGTAGGCTCGCCGTGAAAACGCAGCCGATGCCGGGTATGTCCGACACGCTGAGCGTTCCCCCGAATGACTCGACGCTCTTTCGCGCGATCAACAAGCCCAAGCCCAGTCCGCTCTTGTCGGCCGAGTGTTGCTTGAACGGTTGGAACATGGTTTCCACGCTGCCAACAGGCAGACCGCCGCAATGATCTTTTACATCGATCAAAACACGGTCGGCCACCGCATATGCGTTCAAAGTCACTTCAGTGTGCGGGTGAGTAAATTTAAGGGCGTTTTGCAACAAATTGCCCACGGCTGCATACAAGAGATCGCGATCACCCGCTAGTGCAAGTTGGGGGTCCACGGAGGACACGACGAGCTTGCTGCCGCGCACTTGAGCAGCCAGTTCCGCCGCGTGTTCAACCTCAGCGATGAACTCGGCTAGTGAAAACAGCTGCGGCGACGCACTCTTTACAGATAACCCTTTTACGTCATCCAAGGATCGATCAATGAGGGTGCGTAGCCCCATCAGACCGCGATGCAGCACAGACCCTGTGGCCCCGGACAAGTTTAAATTGCCTGCTTTTGCCGCTTCAAAGGCGAGCGTCGCAGTCGACAGCGCATTACGCAGTTCGTGCGCGAAGAAACCGGCTTGTTCGTTGGCTTCGTGGAACCGTCGCTCATCAGCGAGATGGTCTCGTTGGTAGCTAAATTCCGTGACTGCATCGGCAATCGCATTATCAAGGCAACGGTTTAGCGTCCTAAATTCGTCAATTTGAAATGGCGCATCCCGCTCGTGAGCCAGATCGGTAATTGCCTGGCAGAGATCGCCATAGTCATGGACCACCTGATCGACAGTAAAGCCGAGTAGGAGAAGTTGATGCCCGTGTTGGGCCGCTGAGGTCCCGATCTCCGACATTGAGGCGGTGCCGTTGGCCGGTCCGGATACATCACGGCTGTCGAGGGGATCTTTCGTCTGCTCGATGCGTAGCGTCTTAATAAGCTGATCCAGGAACAGCGGCACACCTTTTTCAAGCTGCTCTGCTGAAGCCGCCCGCGCGGGCCGCTTGGCCACCTTCACACGGCACCTTTCGATGAGCGCCGCGCGGTTGTTCGACAAGAAATCGTGCATCATCTGAACACCCCTTTTTAGCAGTCTGATTGCCGGTCATCGCGGAGTGTCACGCTTCGAGGTGCCTTGCTATGCCGCAAGGCGCGTGTCGGCTTGGTGAGCCGTTATGAAAAGCCCGAGGAATTACTCAGTATGAGGCTTTGTCGAGGCGAAAGCCTGTTTGACGAAAAACGCTACGCGCGATCGGACGACCGGAGTCGGATCAGTAAGCGCTTGGCGCGTTCTTGCTGCGAAGAAAAGCGATCCGTTTCGTCGATGACAGCGTTGATTCTGTCGGTCCAATACTGAAGACCCATTCCTTGTATTCGTTCTATGCGGCCTTCCCCGCGACTGGTCGTACTAACCACGGTTGACAGGTGGTCGAGAATCTCGTCCGCTTTTCTCGCTGACATGCACAACAACTGGGGTGAATTTAAGTTCACATTCGTTTTAATTGTCATTAATTATCTCATTGGACAGAGGTAGGTGTTTAAACGCACCTGCTGGGCCTGTCCGACGACAAAGCGAGATTTTACGAAGATATCGAACGGACCTATTGTTAAAAAGTGGAAAAATCGGCAATTTTGCTTGCGATGGGTACTCTCGACCTTTTGGGCATGACCCGTGCTGAAAAGAATGGGGTTAGGGAGTAGCGATGCATTTACGTGATAACAAGCGAGTCCATGTGTGGACCAATCGACGAATCAGCCTTCGCGATGAACAAATGCGTATCTTGGTGGTCGACGACCATGCCGTCGCTGCAGAAGCATTAGCGGCGGCTTTATCGCTGGAAAATACGGTTTGCCTAACGGCATTTGGAGGGGTCGAAGCCATTTCGACCGCGCGCACTTGGCTTCCACACGCGATCGTCATGGACATATCGATGCCGGAGTGCACCGGCTTCGAAGCCGCGCTCACGCTGCGCCGCGATCACACCACAAGTTGTACAGCCATAATTGCATTTACCGCACTCGACGAAACTGAAGTTCAACGGCATCTTGTCGATCAAGAATTCGACGGGTATTGTCAGAAAGGACAATCGCCCTCAGCGCTAATTGCGCTCCTCATGGGAATGGTGCTTGGAGATAACGCCCATTTGATCCATGGAAACCTTACTTCTATTGTTATCCCCTGAAGGATTCCCGCAGTACCTTGACATAACCCCTGTTCTACCCGCACCAAGTGTCAATATATTGCCGCCTCATACGCCACATCGACCATCACGCAGCCCCAGTAAAGGCTGGGCAAACGGGTACGGCTTTGCATGAATACGTCCAAGATTCATCTTGCTGCTGCAGCAGAGCCTTGAACGTGTCGGCATCGACCGGTCGCGAAAACCAATAGCCCTGCAGTTCGTCGCAACCATAGCGCAGCAATTGATTGCGTTGTTCGATATTTTCGACTCCCTCGGCGACGACCTGCAGACCAAGTTTGTGGGCCATTGCGACGATTGCTTCGACGATGGCGTGACTGCTCGATTGCGAACCAAGTTCGCTGACAAACGCGCGATCAAGCTTGATGCGATGCACGGGAAATCGGCGCAGGTAGGCGAGGTTAGAGTAGCCGGTGCCGAAGTCGTCGATAGCGATGCCGATGCCCAGTGCTTTGAAGCTTGCCAATATGCGCATGCTTTCTTCTGGGTTTTTCATCGACAGGCTCTCGGTGATTTCCAGTTCTAACTGTTCGGGAGCGAGCTCGTTTTCCGCCAGTGCCTGGGCCACCACCGATTCCAGCGCGGGATTAAGGAATTGGCGCGCCGAGACGTTGATAGCCATGCGCAAAGCGGGCAATCCGCCGTGCGCCCACGCTGCGGTCTGGGCGCAAGCCGTGCGCAGCACCCATTCGCCGAGCGGCTCGATCAGCCCGGACTCTTCGGCTAACGGAATGAATTGCATCGGAGGAAGCAATCCGCGCGTCGGGTGCTGCCAACGCACGAGCGCCTCGACGCCAACGATGCGCCCACTGGCGATCTCGATCTGCGGCTGGTAGTGCAGCAGAAATTCGCCACGGTGTAGTGCTTGCCTCAACTGGCTTTCGAGCTCCAAACGCTCGCCAATCGGTGAGCTTAGGTCGGATGTGTAGCGTCGCACTCGGTTTCCTCCGTCTTCTTTAGCGCCGTACATCGCGGCGTCGGCACGCTTGAGCAACGTGGTCGCGTCATCTCCATCCTGCGGATAGACGCTGTAGCCCAAGCTGCATGAGACGGACACCTCACGGTTAGCGATGCGCACCGGCTTGGCGATAACTCGGGCGAGACGATTAGTTACGTTTGCGAGCACGTCAGCAGGCATGAAAGTGCGCATCAACAGGACAAACTCATCGCCACCAAGGCGTGCGAACGTGTCGCCTGGGCGCATCAAGCGGCCGATCCGCCGCGTCACGACCCGTAGCAACTCATCGCCAGCGGCGTGGCCAAGGGTGTCGTTGACGAGCTTGAACCTGTCGAGATCGAGAAACAGCAGCGTAAGTGAGTGATCACAGCGTGGCGCGACGGTGATTGCTTGTTCAATCCGGTCCATCAACAGTGCCCGGTTTGGCAAACCGGTGAGGGTGTCGTGTAGCGCTTGGTGGCGCAACTCCTGTTCGAAGCGTTGCCGCTCTTTCATTTCGAGATCCAGCCGTGCGATGGTGGCCTGCAGCCGGCTGGCCGTCTCTTCCGCCTGCGCACGAGCAGTCTGCAACGCCGCTTCAGCGGCTTTCTGTAGAGTAACCTCGTAGTTGATGCCTACCAGCCCAACGATCCGGCCGCCGTCGTCGCGCACAGCTACCTTAGTTGTGATCAGCCATGCTTCCTCTTCGAGCAGCAGATATTTGGCATGCTCTTCGTGGTTGAGAAGAGAGCGCCCGTGCTTCAGGATTTCTTGTTCTTGTCGGTGGTACTCACTCGCTAGTTCGAGCGGATAGAAATTGAAATCAGTTTTTCCGAGCAACTCGGCCGGGTCGGACACGCCCATGCCGCGAGCCACGGACCCGTTGGCGAAAATGAATCGGCCCTCCAAATCTTTCGCATAAATGCGATGCGGTACGTTCTCAGCAAGAGTACGCAGTAGGATGTGTTCGAAGGCATTGGACGACGCGCCCGGCGTATCGGCAACTGCGGGTATAGAATTAAGGAAATGCTGAATAGACATAGTCATCGGAATTCAACCCGTGCGCTCGCGTCGACGATCGACCAAGGTGACAAATCAATCACGCGTCGTAACCACGATAAATAAGCAATATTTAAAATCATTCAAGCCCCAAAACCGACCTAATAAAATATGTGCCAGAAAAGCGCCCTAATGTCTTTAACGGCAGATTACAAATTTGCTTTATGGATAAATACCCCAACAGCGTGTACTCATGTCGGCGACGGGGTTGTGCAACTTTTTCCTGTAAAAGCGTTCAGGCGATTCCATCGAGAAGCGGAGATCAGGGGTTCATGTTGAGATAGATTTTTCCGCTCATCCACTCTTCGTCGCACTCGGCCAACAAGGCAGCAGAGACGAGACGAAGGCAGGATGGGGCGTTCGGGAAGATCGAGGCGACGCGGGTGCGACGCTTGAGCTCGCGATTGATCCGTTCGAGGCCATTGGTGGTGCGCAGGCGGATCCGATGGGCATGCGGCAGCTCGAAGATGGCAAACCCTTCAGGCAGATTGTCTTCGGCCCAAGTAGCGAGCGCAGGCGCTTCGACGGCCCAGAGCTCGACAGCCTGCTTCAGCAGACGTTGGGCTTCGGCGCGATTCGGGGCATTGAAGATGGTCCGGATACGGAGCGCCACGGGTTTGCGCTGACCCCCACGTCGCTCGCCCGCATCCGTTGGGCCGAGGACTGCCAGTGCGGCTCCATGATGTCGGCCCACTCCAGCTTGTCCTGCGCGAAGAACCGATAAGCCGCCGCCGTCTCGGCCCAGCCGCCGCACGCCTGTGGAATGCTCGCCGTCGGATTCCCCGACAGTTGTTCGGCCAGCAGAACCGCCCGCCGGTTCAGGCGCTTGTCGCCCAGATCGATACCTTTGAATTCCATTGCCGCCCAGCTCTCCGTTGCTCGTGCCATTCGCGCGCCATGCAAAAAGCAAGAGTAAACGGCAAGTCGCGAAAGTTTACAAACCGTTCAGCTCAACTTGTGTGTAATGCAATGGGCTATACGCGTCTTATACGATTGGCCGATAGCGATATCTGACCGATTCAAAGCGACTATCGTTCCATAAAGAAAAAGCCCGGACATAGCCGGGCTTTAAACCAAGTCGGAAACCCCCGTCACCGCTTGGTAGTATTTCTCTCGTAACAGCAACTAAACCTGATGCCTCTACGTATGATTTTATTGTCGGGCGATTTGTTTTCGTTTAGTGAGCCAATATTAGCCAGTGAGTGCTTTGACACAGTGTTGGCTACCAAACATAGCACTTACTTTTACTTACATTTGTGGCATCTTGTCCACAAATCAGTACTTGTAAACCTCATTTTTCCGAGAGTCCAACATGCTCTTGAAGAAATAATTGCCGCGTCGTACAATAATAAAAGTGATTGCGTAATTATTACCCAAATTCTTATGATATACTCTTCGCTACCCGTTTTATCAAAACACGTGCGACAGCTATATGGGTTGTGGATTTGGCACATCATCGCCGACCAAGGTGGAACGTTCGACGTCGTGAAATCATCGGACAGCGCGTTTCTTTTTGAAATCGAAGCCCACGAAGATAGCGAAAAAGTGCTCCGTGTTTTATCGATCCAATAAGAGTCACGTTTGGACAAGCCGCTCCTTCGGAATAAATTGCCGTCAGCGTTTCCCCGAGACGAACCTGCAAGGTTTTGACGATAGGATGAAGATCTCTCAAGCTCGGCACTCTCGGATGCTGAGCTTTTAGCCGACGCACATGTCGGCTTTTTTATTGCTGTTGCGACCACAATCGGGCTCTGGGCTAGTACTTTTTTCCCAACCTTGATTCTCTCTGTTGTTACCGACTCAGCCCAGGACCTCCGCGTTCCTTAGGTTTTTGATCCTCATGTTCAAGCTCAGGCTTTTCACGCGACAAATCTCGGCGCAACCGCTCAACATTCTGCAATTCCCTCTCACGCCCCTCGAGCTTTTCCCACTGTGTCCGGTATTGGCTTAGCTGGTCAAATCGACGGGTGCCGGCAGGACTGAACGCATACTGTGCCGTACGCTCCGCATAGTGACTCCAATCCCGTCCGTCACCCGCGGACCGTCCATGAACGCTTGCCGAACATTGCCGCAATGCTTCCTCAATGCCCGTTTGGTCGTGTCCCGTTACCCTCATCCGCACGGCAATCATCGCATCGACCCGCGATGGATCGACATGCCCCTTCCCAGCGTGTTCCCGCCTCTCCTGACGCCCCACAACGTCCTGGTAGTGCCGTCGATAGACTTCGGCTAGACTGCCGGGCAATGACGCGCCCGAGGTAGTCTCCAATCCCCGTGCGTCTCGATCCATCCGGCGACCGGCCGCGCTTCTCGCCTGCATCCCTTGTTCAATGCGCTCCTGCAGCTCCGGATTGACGATCCTGAATCCATGTTCGACCGCCAGCGCCGCACACCGCGCCTTGTAATCGTCGCTCCCGCTCACACTCAGCTCGCCCCATTTCTGCGTTGCCAGCTCCAATGCCGCGAGCAAACTATCATCGCTGTGTGAGTCGTGCACTTCGATTTCACGGCCCTTGTCGACGAACGCCACCACTGCAGCGTCGCTACCACCAGACGCCGAATTAACTGCGTCGCGACGGCTGTAGTGCACATCACGTCCATGAACATGCGCCACGTAATTCCGGATACCGCGCGGCACAGCGACCACCGAGATGCTGTTTTGACCACGATCAATACCCGCGGATCTGATTCGTGCGACCTCGTGTCCTTGATCTGCCAGTATCTGACCAACTCCTTGACCAACACCTCGATCAACGCCTTGATGAAGACTTTGACCTGTCTCCCTATCACGATTGCGATACCGCCACTGCTCCGCAAGCTCAGGCTGTCCACGTTCACGCAACCACACTTCTATGTCCGGATACGGCGCAAACCGCTCCCTTAAAATCTCCCGCTCACCTTGATGCCGATTTTTCAGACTCGCGCGCTCTCCCGCCTGCTCTGCCGCCAGAATGCTTTGCATGGCCTGGCGCAATTCGCCCTTTCCTTTCCACACACCCTGGCGTGATTGCTTCCCTGCATCGCTCCCATTCACAAGAATGTCCCGTCGCATCGATTTTTGCGCGTCAGACAAACGCCGCCGCTCAAGCAAATGCCGGCGCGCTTGTTCTTCCACGGCAACTGTCTTCGCCGCGTAATGAGCACGCCGGCCGTTGATATACTCCGGCCACCCGGCAACCCCTTCCGCTATCGGTTTTGGCGATCGCAGTCCCGCCTCGCCGTTTTCCAACGTCCGCTGCGCTGCCTGGTCCGCTGAAGGCGCAAACAAACCAAGCCGCTTTTCCATTTTGGACAGACTCGCTGCGCGATCGGTTCGGCTCGCCTTCACCCCGACATCCCCTACGAATACAACCGCACCACTACCGACTTTCTCGTACCGCATTCCCTTCTCAGCAAGCTCGCGATGCACCTGTGCCCAGCTTGTCGCTTCCTTTAAAACAGGGGCAGCCTCTTCAATCGCGATCCGCTCAGCCGATTTCTCACCTGTGCGCTCCTCCATGTCACGCTTCGCTTGCTCGGGCTGCCGTGGTCGATCGACACCCAGGCGCACCGATTCTCGTCCACGCTCCACCTCACCCGTGTCCAGTACCTGATACCGTCCGTGGCGTTCGCGCTCCCACCCCTGAACATGTTCGATTCGCGCAATCGCGCGGTGCGCCGCCTCAATATCGAAACCACGATTCGGCTTAACAACCTTCAAACTATCCGGATGGACCCGGTTCACCATTACGTGCAAGTGAAGATTGGCGGTATCGGCATGAAGTCCGTAAATGGCTTGATGATCTTCCAGTCCCATTTCTTTCAAAAAAACCCCAATCGCTTCTTCAACCTGGGCCGGGCTGGGCTGTTCATTTTCTTTCCAGCTCATCACATAGTGATTGATCGGATCACGGCTGCGCACGGCCTCTTGAGCGAGCGCTAGCATCTCCGCTTTCTGCGCTTCGAACGACTCCGTGAGAAATCCTCGGCTTCCCTGATACACGCACTTTTCTTCAGAGTTCAACTTTTCAGGTGACGCTATGTAGTCCGCAAGCCCATTGACCCGCATCGCTTTCGATGCCGACTTCGACGGATTTTTGATCTTTTTAACGATCACGATTCGGCTCCCTGTTCAGCTTATCACTCGCCTTCTCGCTCATTTTTTCAATGTAGATCTTGACCGCCAGTAGCGCCTCCGCTGTCTCCCGGCTATACGCGCCTTCGCTTTCCACATGAATGTGCTTGAGCAACCCACCGAGGCGCCGCAATTCCTTGATCATGATCGCGTCCGCATTGGCCACAATGGGCCGGCCAAAGTACCGACGCCGCACCAGCTCCGATACGCTCAAACCCGCGAGATCTGCATCTTCTTTGAGTCTCACCTTCTCGCTCGCGGTGAGCCGCAAACTGATCAAACAATCCAGTGCTTCCAGGCCGTTCTGTACAAAGGGCATCGCGCCTCACAACATTGAATGCGCCAGTGGCGCGTGTCTGACAGGTGAGAAGGCGACACGCAGGGGCGGCGCCGAACCTGTCGGGGTCAAGGGGGCGACCCCTTGCAGGATGAGCGGGGGTGCGAGAAGCGAAGCGCCGAGCACCGCAGCGTCCTTTGGAAACACGTGCGCAGCATGTGTATTACAAAGGCCATCCTGTATAGCTGTAAATACCACTAGATCGTAGCTTCTCCCTACGGGCTGTGCAAGCGTCCAAATGCTTGGTAAGGTAGCGCAGTGTATTCACCCTATGGTAGCGGCAATTTTCCTCCGGAGAGTAACGCGTGAAAATCACCCCCGAAAAGATCGAAGCCATCGCGGCCAAGCTTCGCGAACTCCCACCCATCGAAAAACCAAAGCCGGAGTTTTCCAAACAGGAAGCCGTAAAGTTGCTGTCCAAAGAAATCGTTGCCATGCAAAAACGGGGTTATACATTGCTCCAAATCTCCGAAGCGCTCCGTGATGAAGGGCTGAGCCTTTCCACCCCTACCCTAAAAACTTATTTACAGAAGGCGCGACCTGCACGCAAAACACCCGTGGCAAAAGTTGGCAAGACACTGCCAAGCTCGAAGCCGACGGACGCAGGAGCACAATCATTTACTGCGCAAGCCGATAGCGAAGAAATTTAACGAGAATCTGAAATGGCTAAAAACATCTACGTGGTCGGCGGCAGCAAGGGCGGCGTCGGCAAATCCATCGTGACGATGGCGACCGTCGATTATTTGCAAACCCTCGGGGAAACGGTACTCCTCATCGAGTCTGACACGAGCAACCCCGATGTCTATAAAGCGTATCGAGACAGCACACGTGCTGAACTGCTCAACCTCGATGAGGCCGACGGCTGGATTCAGTTGGTCAATCTCTGTGAGGCAGAACCGGAAAGCGTTGTCGTCGTCAATACGGCGGCACGGAACAACCAGGGCGTGAGCGCCTACGGCGAAACGCTCAACAGCACGCTCGCCGAGCTCAAGCGCAGGCTCGTGACCCTGTGGGTCATTAATCCTCAACGCGACAGCCTCGAATTACTCAAGCAATACCGCGACGCCTTTCCACCGTCGGCAAACACGGCGGTGCACGTTTTGCGCAACCGATATTTTGGGGATGAAGCCAAGTACGATCTTTATAACTGCTCCAAAGTACGGGAGACCATTGAGCAAAATGGCGGCCTCTCGGTGACTTTTCCTGATTTGGCCGACCGTGTGAGTAACGACCTGTATAGCAAGCGGATGAGTATTGCCGTGGCGGCGAAGGAATTGCCAATCGGCAACCGGGCCGAATTGAATCGTTGGCGCTCGGAAGTTAAAAAAAGCCTGCAAGGAATCGTGAATGAGTGAAAGTCAAACGGGCCAATCAGCGAGCCAGTCAAGCAATCTTTTCAACGATCTCGATGAAAGTTTTGCGAAACTGCTGGGCCGCCAACCCAGTGATTCGGAACGTCAGAAATTGTATGTCGTGCGTGATGCGCTGGGACTGAAGAACAATGATGCGCTTTGGTTAGTACTCATGGCGCTGCAGCATTATCAAACGCAGTACGAGGCGTTTCCTGCGGCGATCTCGCAGACGGCAAAAGATACGCTGACAAATCTGAAGGAAACGGCCGATGCAACGATGCGTATGTCGGCCAACGCCGTTAAGGCGGATTTGGCCGCTGCTGTCGCGAGCTCGGCCCAAAAGGTTGCGGTGAACGTCTCCCGAAAGCAAATGTGGAAATGGGCGGCGGGCTGTATCGCGGTTGCTTTCTTGAGCTTTGGATCATTCGGAGCATTTGTGTACAGCAAAACGTACGCGGCCGGCGTGAACAGCGGATACGGGCTGGGGTACAACGAAGCAAAAGATGAAAAAGCCGCGGCAGCATGGGCGAACACCCCGCAGGGGAAATTGGCTTATCGGTTCGCTCAAACGGGAAGCCTCGACAGCTTGATCAAATGTGATCGGCCGGGTTGGGCTAAGAAAAAAGATATGTGCTATCCGTTCCAAGGCTCGGATGGCAATGTTTATGGATGGGCAATACCATGACCTTGTATCGACGACGTCAGCTTGGCTGGTTGAGTTCTTTCTATTGGACGGGGCAAGCCGTTATAGAAGCGCGTCAGGCCCGTAGGGCGGGCTCGTGGACCAGCCGGTAACATACACTCCCCACCGAACGTAGCAGGGCCGTCCAGCGGCTGGCAATCTCATCGGGTAATCATTCAAAGACGCCGATAGGCATGCATTCAAAGCCCGTCTTTGTGCTCCGAACAATGCAGGCAATGGCGTTGCGCTCATCCGCACGCGCGAGCATTGAGCACATGACGCTCACGGCAAGAGCGCGGAAGAGGCGATTGTTCATCTCATGGATTTCCGCCAAAAAACGGCACGTTACCTCGGCCTCGCGAATCGCGAATCGCGCGCAAGTGCTCTTCGAAGTGCGAATAGCCGTCCGACCTTCCTAGTTTTTCTCACCTGCTTTTTCCCGATGCGGCGCCCACGGCGTGTGCTTAAGCAATGGGTAGATGATTTTTATCCATATGCACGAGTTGCCTTGTGTTGTTATTGAAATAAACACTTGAAACCTTGAGATTCTGTTGCGGGCTCCGGAAAACCGCTCCAGCAAAGGCGAATCGCGATTTAAGGTGAGAGAAAATAGGAATGTCGGGGAGAAAAACTAGGAAGGTTCGGGAGGAAAACTAGGATGGGTCGACCGACCAGGTGAGGAAAACTAGGATAGGTGGGTGAGTGGATATAGGAAGGTCAGGCGCCTGTCAGACCGGCCGGTGAAAAATCGTGTTGTCGAAATTCACCGAATCGGATAACGTCATCGCATGAAAACAAGCGACCAATTGTCATTAGAAACAGAGGTTGTCCGCCGGTCCAACACGACTATCGGCATCAGCCCTAGGACGGGCGCCGGGAACCTGACGGTGTTGGTGCGGCGCATCTTCAATGTGCTGGTGCATTTCACGATGAAGGACGGCGACCGCGAGGTGTATCAGCGCCCGCTCCGAGAGGTCATGCGGTACATCGACTACAACAGCAACGATCTCGATCGAATCAAGACCCACCTCGAAACGATGGCCTCCACGCCGATGGTGTGGGACACCAGCACAGACGATGACGAGATATGGTCGACCGCGGCGCTAGTCGCGCATGCATCGATCATCCGGCCGAAGAAAAAAGGCCTCGCGTCACACCTCGAATGGTCGTTCGCGAAGCCCATTCGGCAGAAACTGCTCGCCCCCAAGAAGTGGACGCAGCTCTCCCTGGTGATGCACACGAAGCTCAAGTCCGGTGCGTCAATTGCCCTATTCGAGATCTGCGCGCGGTACGAAACATTCCCGGGTCAGCGCACCATGCGTCAGCCATACGAATGGTGGTACCCCGTCTTGACAGGCACGCGCGAGGACGTCGTGCCCGAGTACAAGTACTTCAAGCGTGACGTACTACGGCCAGCGATCGCCGAGGTGAACATGCATGCGGACTTCATGGTCGAATTGATCGAGCACCGGCGCGGTAACAAGGTCGCGGAATTGCAGTTCGCCGTCCGCAGCAAGCCAACCGAGGCCATGATCGACGCGGACGCGCCCCGCTTCGATGGCGAGCTGCTCGAGCGTGTGATTCGCCTTGGCATGAGCCAAGCCGACGCGCGCGCTATTTGCGAAAAGCACGATCCGCCGCTCATTCAGGCCGCCATAGACTACACCGAGAAGCGAGCAGCCAAGCAGCCGCCGCTCGATAGCAAGGCGGCTTATTTCAAGACCGCGCTCAAGAAAGGCTATAAGGAGCCGGCAAAGGCCGTCAGGCCGCATCAGCAAGCGGCGCTCGATCTGCCAGACCCAGAAGCCGAGAAAATCCGGCTGCGGGCCGCGTATGACGCCAGTCAGCGCGCTCAGGCGTTCGCATACTGGCAGGAATTGCACCTGGAGCCAGCGCAAGAACTGATTACCGAGTTTTTGGCGACCGAGCCACCGAGGGTTATCGCCCGGGCGATCAAGAAAGACCAGCTCGAGACAATGTCTGCGCGCACAGCATTCACGGAGTGGCTCGCCGCGAAGCTGTGGGCTGAACCGACGACCGATGATCTCCTTAAATTCGCACTCAAAGACGGGTACTCCGACGCTGCGACAGGATAGTGCCGTGCACCGGTGAAGCGATATTACCCCCCCGCAAAGCGATATCGGAACGCCTCCAGATAACGAGCAACTTTCTCGATAATCGGACGCCATTTGTGAATGAATCGAGCATGAACAATCGACGACCGATGCCCATCCGCGATGCAGGCGGCCGCTTTACGCTCAACAACCCCGACGACGGCACGCCCATGAAAGAGATGTTTAAGCTTGATGATGGGCTTCTGATGATCACAGAGAAGTCATTTCCGTAGGGCTTTTACCGGACAGAACACGCAAGTTGTTGCATGTCCGATTCGCATACGGAATGCTCGACCAGAGCTAGAGGTTCGTGCTGTGCGGCTAATGACCGGAATCGCCCTCCTCCGCGGAGCCAGCGTCGCGCGCACGGCGAAACTACCTCGGACCACCATAGAACCGATATCGTAAAACCACCGCATCGCTATAATTTCGGCTGAGTCGGTCCCTCGCCATACCCTTGCTGTCCCCCCAATTTTTACTTGCGGAAACGTACCAAAGTTGGTACCTTTGAACACATTCCCCCAAATCTGCTCCGAATGGTCCAATCGGTAAAAATCGTTTTAAACGTCAAATTCTTCGCGAGTGAAGCCGGAAACGAGCCCGTCCGCGATTGGATTAAGAGGCTCG
Organism: Burkholderia sp. PAMC 28687; assembly: GCF_001577465.1. Lineage (NCBI taxonomy): Bacteria > Pseudomonadati > Pseudomonadota > Betaproteobacteria > Burkholderiales > Burkholderiaceae > Burkholderia > Burkholderia sp. PAMC 28687. The sequence goes on along the minus strand of NZ_CP014510.1, from coordinate 35,517 downwards.
AACCCGCTGACAAAAAGACGATCGGCGAGGACATAAAGACGGTGCAGATAGGCTGGCCAATCGGAATGCCGCTGGTGCGCAAGATGGGCAAGGATCTGTGGGAGGTGCGAATCATCCTCCCCAGGCGGATCGCTCGAATTTTGTTCACCGTCGTCGGCAGCGACATGGTTCTGTTGCACGGCTTTATCAAGAAGTCGCAGCAGACACCGGCCGAAGATTTGGCGTTGGGGAAAAGTCGACGGCGCGAGATCGTGAACGCAGCGTAAATGAAAGCGGAATGGAGTCCGAAATCATGGCAAACAAGCACATCGGTAGCGATTTTGACGACTTTCTCGTTGAGGAAGCAATGCTCGAGCAAGTCACGGCCACGGCAATGAAGAGGGTTATTGCTTGGCAGATCGCAGAAGAAATGAGGGCGCAAAGCATCACAAAATCGAAGATGGCGATTCGCATGCACACCAGCCGTGCAGCGCTGAATCGTCTTCTGGACGAGAAGGACACCAGCCTGACGCTGACGACACTCGCCAGCGCAGCAGCAGCGCTCGGAAAGCATTTCCGGCTCGAGCTGGCCGCCTAACTGCGCCGGTCCCGTTCGGCGCACCGCGTCGTGCCGCGCGCCTCCCTCCCGACTCCTTTACTTTGCCGCCACCGCCCTCTTCCACCGGCGACGTCCTTTACGTGCACGAAGACGTTACCGCGCTCTGATCGCGCTCGAAAACGTGCCACCTGCGAAACGATATCGGAATGGTGGCACCTCAGACGCCCATCACCAGCGCCGCCCTCCCCTCGCCCGCAAAGTATGGGTTGGCCTGCGCGGTGCCCAGTTCGTATGGGAGCGCGCGGTGAACGCCCTCGATATATTCCTGGCTGTGCCGATCACGGTCGGGGGAGAAAGCATCGGCCATCAACTCATCGACGGCTGGCTTTATCATGCGGCTCCTTGCGCAGTTTCGTTTCCACAAGATCCGAGCACGCCAGCGAGATCACCGCGGCGCGGCTCATGTGCAGTTGATGCGCGAGCGCGTCAACGGCCTCAAGCAGATCCGGATAGAGCTCCACCGATATCTTCTGCTTTTTGTCGCGCACGGGCTTCGGCGCCCTGCCGACAGTGTCGTGCGCTCCTTCAATGAACGCATCGGCCGCACGCGAAGGCGCGGTCGAAGGCTTCTGGAACGTTGGACGTTTTGCGAGTGCCATGATTGAGAATTTTCCTCATTCCGATCGAGAAACGATACCGCTTTGACGGGTTTTCAATACCGCTATCAGCATGGCAATTTCTGCGATTGCCTGCTCGTCACGGGGCTTGTATTCCGACACATGGAGCCCGGTCGCGCTCGCGTGCGAAATGGCCTTACGGCGACCGATGCCAGCGCGTCCCGGCGCGAGGTTGAGCAGCTCCATTTGCGGAAATTCCTGCGTCGCCTCGATCGCATCTGCGTTGTCCGAGCCGGCTGGATCAGAGCAGTTCAGGACTGCCAGCGCGAGAACGGGAGCGTCGCGCGTCGCATTCGCTTCATCGATCACCGCCGCGACGTCAGCCAGCGCCCACGTGTCGAATGCGCGGGGCTGAAACGGTATCAAAACGATATCGGAACAAAGGAGAGCCGCTCGCAAAGCACCGGTGTCTCGGCCGCCGACGTCAATCACAGTATGGGCGAATTGCTTGGCCTGCAACATCACCTGCGCACGCAACGTCTTGCCATCGGTATAGCTCGAAGCGGGTAGGGTAGTGAGCTCGCGATCAGTACGCAGCGTCATGGCGCCTATGCCGTTGCCTTGCTTGTCGCCGTCGACAAACCAGACCGACTCTCCAGTGAGATGAAGGCCCAGCGCAAGCTGGACGGCGAGCGTCGATTTGCCGACGCCGCCCTTGGTGTTTCCGCACGTTAGGATCATGTTTGATAATTAGGAAGGGGGATGGTTACGTCGGTAGCAAACCGATATCGAAGAGATAGCGAATCAGGCGCGGAACAACATCAATACTGCACCGAAATCCGATCGAGCGCACGCGAAATTGTGCGGAACATGCAGATACTTATGGCGAAGGATGGCAAACTTGCAGGACGCGCTGCGCGCGGACTGGCTACCAGATCGGCCGAGATGACGAAATACGTTCACAACACGCCGGCTGAGAAAGCCGCTATCCAGCGCGGATGACCACCGAGCAACAACTGCTTGAAGCATGGGCATCGTCAAGGCATTGACGTGCGGGGCGGTCCGTACGGAAGCTGAACATCGCCGCGCTGTCGCGATGATTGAGCTCCTGCTCGATATTGTCGGCGGCAACGAAGTTCACCCGCTCGCAGATCTGCTGAATATCCTCTCTATAGGATCGAGGCATTCGAGAAAGAGCACTACCCGACGAGGCGCCACCTACCCACAAATGCTCACGTTCTTGATGGGATTTCGTCAGGGTTCGGACGTTTGCATATGCCAGAGGTCCGCAAACCCTTTTCCCATAAGGCCCGGCGCTAATTCTGCTTCCAAAAACTCATCGAGTATCGTCGCCCAACGCCATGTCATTGATTCTGTAAATTGCGTTGCAGCTAACGTACGTTTTCGCCCAAATCTGCGGCTACCCCAATGGGCGCCCCTCCCATAAGTAGTCTGGAAGGCGGCACGCCTGCCGGTAGCAACGCCCAGGACGGAGGTACGGAATGAGATTATTCGTGAGCCGCGCGACTTCTTTACGCGTCAGCACCGCATTAGCGAGACAGCCGCTTGTCTTGGGCTGCGCGCGGCCTGCCGATATCCCGCTGGCAAGCCTGATAACTCGTATTGTCCTTGCCGTGCCATCACTCTTAGTGCGAACGGTTGATAGCGCACATAGCTGCGTACTCTGCGTATTGCCTTTGTCATAAAGGCGGACTATCCTAAATACTGTATATATATACAGTTTCCGGAGGTCCACATGGAACAGTATGTCCGGGTGCAAAACGAGCGCGACCGCAGGGCCTTGGCCTGGTTGCGTCAACGGGTAGGGGAGGCAGCGATCGTGGCGGCGGCGCAAGCGTGTACCCATGGCGATTCGAAACCGTATTTATCCGTAATTTGCCGACGACTTGGCCTGTCTGTTCCCAAACTGACCAATCATGACGTGAGTGTGGAAGCAGTAGGGGAGCGACACTTGGCTGCCATGTACGAAATTTTGCGCTCGCGTTCATCTCGCACACACGCTGGCAGATGAAGTGAATACGCGCTAGCAGCGCTTTTGACGCGTTCAGAGCGTTTTTCGAAAGACCGCCCTTATCTGAACTTGTAAAAGCAGAGCAGCCCAGCGGGACCCTGACAAGCTTGCCATAGTCCCAATTTGGGACTAAACTGCCCGTATGAGAATTGTCGCGAAGAAAAATCTCCTTGCTTTCTGTACGACCCATGCGGCGGCACGCCAATCTCTGCTGGCCTGGCATGAGGAAGCTGTGAAGGCTATATGGGCGACTCCTCAGGACATCAAAGACCGGTATGCATCCGCTAGTTTTGTGGGTCACAACCGCGTTGTGTTCAATATTAAAGGGAACGCCTATCGGTTGATCGTGGCGGTCGCCTATAGGATTGGCGTTGTCTACATCAAATTTATCGGCACCCACGCTGAGTACGATGCGATTGATGCGGCAACCATCGAACTGGAGTGGTGATTATGGATATTCGACCGTTGCACAACGAGCAGGACTACCACGACGCCTTGACCGTGATTTCGGCGCTGGTCGACGCTGATCCGGAAATCGGGACGCCGGAAGGCGATCGGCTAGATGTTCTGTCCGTCCTTGTTGAACGCTACGAAGCCCAGCATTTTCCGTTAGACCTACCTGATCCGATTGAAGCGATCCGTTTCCGTATGGAGCAGGCGGGACTCACTGCCAGTGACATGAAGCCGTACCTTGGCAACCTGAACCGGGTGTACGAGGTGCTTAATCGCAAGCGGGGGTTAAGTCTCGCCATGATCCGGCGGCTCAATCAGGGACTGCAGATCCCGGCCGAAGTGTTGATCGCACAAGCCTGAACGAAGTTTTGCGCTGATTCGGTGAATTGGCGCCAGGACTATTGTCGTGTCTCGAACAACGGCTCACTATGGCAGTCCACGGCGCGTTCGCGCGGCGCAATCGCCGATCTTTCGGCACAACTCAGTACAGGCAAATCAATGGCAACCGGCACTGTAAAGTGGTTTAACGATGCGAAGGGTTTTGGTTTTATCTCGCCCGACGACGGCGGTGAAGATCTGTTCGCGCACTTCTCTGAAATCCGCTCAGAGGGCTTCAAAAGCCTCGCGGAAGGGCAGAAGGTGAGCTTCGAGGTGAAGATGGGACAAAAGGGCAAGCAGGCATCGAACATTCAACCGTCATAAGGCAGCACGCACGGGGGGGCCGCAAGGATCGCAGTGTTAAAGCGAGGGATCGCGCCCCAGCCAAAGTGCGGTTCCATCTCACTTGAGTCACAAAATTGGGTATCTCCGCGATAGGGTCCTTATCTGATAATTGTTATTATCAGATAAGGTTTTAATGCTTAAAATCGAGGGTATCGTACTTTACCTCTGCCTTCACGCTAATGATCTGCTTTAAATCGATCGCCGGGGCTGGCCGTTCCGGTTCGGACGAACGGAGGAGGGCGCTTGGCTAACCAGACCCAGCAACTCGCGTTGCCCGCTCCCCGCACCTACACCCGCACCGACTACACCGCGCTGCGTGCATTCGTGCAGCACATCGCGCCGGCGGTGATCGCGCGCCGCTACTACGACCCGGATGATCGTGCGGTCTCGCCGCAGGCGGCGACGCCTAATGCGATGGAGCGCTTCCTGCGCACCATGCTCGATGACCTGGTGCAGCTCGCCCTGCGCCATGGCTCGGCGGTGCTCGCCTCCCACCTGAAAGCGTCGATCAAACAGCACGGCAGTGCGAAGCTCACCGCCGTCACCCTGCGCATGGTCGAACAGGCGTCGACCCTGGCGGCCGCCGTGCCCGCGCCCGATCACGGACTCGGCTTATGGTTCCGGCCGCTGGTGACTAAAAGACTGGCGGGCGAGGGCATCTACACGCTCGGTCAACTGATCACGTATTGCAATTCGCACGGCGGCAGCTGGTGGCGTTCGGTGCCGCGCATCGGGCCGCATCGGGCGCGGGTGATGGTCGCCTGGTTGCGCCGGCACGAGCGCACGCTCGGCGTGAAAGTCGATGCCGATGTCGACGCGGATGACAACGGCTGGCCGCACGCGCCGGCGTCCGGTCTTGAAAACGTCGTCATAATCGGCGGCACGATCGACGCACCGCGGCTGGCGCCATTCGAGCGGCTCGCGATTCCGACTGCGCTCTCGGGTGAGCACGGCAGCAACCGGGCGCGCGAGTTCGCGTTCATCCGTGCGCAGCACGATCTCGCTGCAGTTCACGCGTATCTGAATCGCTATCGCGACCGGCCGCCGACCCTGCGGGTGTACACCAAAGAGATCGAGCGGCTGGTGTTGTGGCTGGTGGTCGTGCGCGGCGTCGCGCTCTCGTCGATGACGGTCGAAGACTGCGAGGCGTACAAGGATTTTTTGAAAGCGCCGGTGGCAAGTTTTGTGGGACCGAAACGCTCACGAGCGAGCGGCCGATGGCGACCCTTTACGCCGGAGGGGCTCTCGGCCGATAGCCAGGCGTATGCGGTGCGCGCGATCCGCGCGGCGTTCACGTGGTTGACGACAGTCCGTTACTTGGCGGGCAATCCCTGGAGCGCGGTCACGGACCCCGCGACCGTGACGAAGGAAGTCGCCGTGCAGGTCGAGCGCGCGTTGTCGGCCGATCTTTGGACGATCGTGCGCCGGGCGCTCGATCAGCGCTGCGGGGACCCGCTATTGAATGAAACGCCTGAGCAGGTTCCGCAATGGCGCACCGCGCGCGCGGCGATCTTGTTAATGGGTGACTCAGGTCTACGGCGCGAAGAAGCCGCCCATGCCCGCCGAGAAGATTTGCGTCCGGTGCGCAACGTGGTGCCCGTCAAGGCAGGAAAAATAGCAGGCAAACGAGCAGGCAAACAAGCAGGCGAGGCCGGCAGCGCAGATGTTGAAATTTGGGCACTGAGCGTGGTCGGGAAGCGGCGCCGGCAGCGAACGGTACCAGTGAGCGCCGCGACGCTTCGCGCGCTGCGCGCGCACTGGATTGATCGCGGTGAAAACTTCGATGCGGCTCGGGAAGATGCGCCTTTGATCGCACCGTTGGTAATCCCCGCGACGCTGACCGCACGCGCCAAGCACGGTAATGAGGACGGCAACCGAGGCGAGAACCCGGCCGAAGTGCAATCTGATGGCGATGATCGTGCGCAAGCGAAGCAGGCGTATGCGCCGGATGCGCTCGCCCGGCTGGTGCGCCAGGGTATCAAACAGATCGCCGGTGAGCTGTTACGGGAGGGTGTCTTATCGCACGACACCTATGCGCAATTGCTGGAAACCTCCGCGCATGCGTTTCGGCACACTTTCGGTACGAGGGCCGTTGCCCGGGACATGCCGATCGACGTTGTTCAGCGCATCCTCGGTCACGCCTCCTTGCAGACAACGTCCATTTATGTGCGCGCCGAACGGCAGCGCATGCTCGATGCTGCGGCCCAATACTATTCGGAAGATGGTGGCTGAGCGCTGTCGGTCAAATCAGATACAGAGACAAAGCGCCTTCGCCGCGATACGGCCGCTACCCCGCGCCAGGCGTGCATGTCTAGTGCGGTATCCTCCGGGCTGGCATGCATACAGACTGTCAATTCGACTAGATGGAGAGCACAAACATGAACAAGCAGGACCTCATCGATGCAGTGGCAAGCGAAGTCGGCATCGCGAAATCCGCCGCCGCCGTAAGCGGTAAGCCAGCGGCGTTGTATCCGGCAAGCGTGTGCGTCGGGACAATCTCCTCCATGTTCAACAGGATGGAGATTGGTCATGGTGGGGATGGTCGTAAAACAATCGCGTAAGGAAGTGGAATGGCGGCAGCGGCTGGCCCGGTTTGCCACGTGTGGTCAGCAGATCAAGTCGTTCTGCAAGGCGGAGTTGGTTTCGGAGGCGACGTTTTACCGCTGGCGCAAGCAGTTGGCCGAAAGAGGTGACGCGACGCCGGCAGTTGGCTTCGTCGACGTCGGCGTGATGTCATCGACGCCCGAAGCGCAGTCGATGACGCAGGATCAGTTAGCCAGTGCGGCGCTGGAAGTTCGCCTCGAGCTGGGCGATGGCGTGGTCTTGCACATCGTGAGGCGCTGATGTTCTTTCCCGAAGGGCAAATCCGCGTGTTCGTGTACGGTCGGCCAGTCAGCATGCGCCTGTCCTACGATGGCTTGTATGCGCTGGCCAAACACACGATGCAGCAGGACCCACTGTCAGGCAATCTGTTCGCCTTCATCAACCGGCGCGCCAACCAAATCAAGGTCCTGTATTTCGATCGCAGCGGCTGGTGCGTGTGGGCGAAGCGACTTGAGAAAGGTTGTCTTCTGAGCAACTGGGACCATGTGAGTACGCGTGAAATGGACTGGACCGGCTTGAAACTTCTGCTCGAAGGAATCGAGCCAAAACGCGGGCGGCGGCGCTATCAAAAAACCGCGCCGGCGCCGCAAAATGTGAGCACAAACGCGGGCGCATAAAATACAATTTCTACATGCCATCCGATCTCGATTGCGCCCAACCCATGCCTGCACAAGCGCCCGCGCTGACGCCTGCGCAGCTGGCCGATCTGGTCGGCAAACTGGAGCGCGAGAACATCAATTTGCGACGCCAGGTGGCCTGGTTTCAGCGTCAGATCTTCGGCCAGAAAAGCGAGAAGCACCATCCTGATCCAGAAGGTGTTCAGGGTATTCTTGGCGTGGGTTTCGACGCCATTCCCGAGACGCCGCTGCCGGCTAAGAAAGCGGTGGTGGCCGGCCACGAGCGCGAGCGCAAGACCAAGCCGGTTGGCGCCGACGAATCGAGTTTGTTCTTCGATGAGAAGCGTGTGCCGGTGGAAGTGATTGCCGTCCCCAACCCGGACATGGAATTGCTCAAGCCCGATCAGTACGAAGTGATTGGCGAGAAAGTCACGCACCGCCTGGCGCAGCGTCCCGGCAGCTATGTCGTGCTCAAGTACGTGCGCCCCCTGATCAAGCGGAAAGACACGCAGGCGCTCTCGTGCCCGCCGGCCCCTGTGGGCGTGATCGAGGGCAGCCGAGCCGACGTCAGCTTCGTCGTTGGCATGGTGATCGACAAATTCGGCTACCACTTGCCGCTGTACCGCCAGCACCGCCGACTCGATGATGCCGGGATCAAGGTCAGCCGGCCGTGGCTGACCCAACTGATGCAATCGAGCGTGGCGCTGCTCGAACCGGTCTACGATGCACAGCTCGATTCGATACGTGCCAGCCGTGTCAAGGCGATGGACGAAGTGCCGATCAAGGCCGGTCGGGCGAATCCGGGCAAGATGAAGACCACCTATTTCTGGCCGATCTACGGCGAGCGCGACGAGATTTGCTTCACGCACTCGCCAAGCCGCGCTGGCCAGCATGTGCGCGACATGCTCGGGCTGTCGCCGCCGGAGGACGCCGTGCTTCTAAGCGACGGCTACGCCGCCTATGCCAGTTACGCCAAACAGGTCGGGCTGACGCATGCGCAGTGCTGGGCGCACGCGCGCAGGGAGGTGTTCGAAGCAAAGGACATCGAGCCGGCGTACGCCGAAAAGGCGCTGGAACACATCGCCGCACTGTACGCGGCGGAGGAGCATATCCGCAAGACTGACCTGGGCGGTGCGGCTAAGCGTGCATGGCGCCAGGCCCACGCCAAGCCGGTGGCGCAACGGTTCTTCAAGTGGATCGACAAGTACTTCGAAGCGCAAGGCTTCCTGCCAAGCAGTCCCTTCACGAAAGCGCTGAACTACATCCGCGAGCGGCGTGACGGCCTCGCAGTCTACCTGGACGATCCCGACGTCCCGATCGACACCAACCACCTCGAACGGGCGCTGAGGGTGATCCCTCTCGGTCGAAAAAATTGGATGTTCAGTTGGACCGAACTAGGCGCCAGGCATATCGGGATCGTGCAGAGCTTGATCGTGACCTGCCGCCTGCACGATATCGACCCTTACGATTACTTGGTCGATGTCTTGCAGCGCGTTGGCCAGCATCCCGCATCGCTGGCCAAACAACTGACGCCGCGCCTCTGGAAGACGCTGTTCGCCAAAAATCCACTGCGCTCCGATCTTTACGAACGCGACGAACGCCAGTCACGTCAATAACGCCGGCTGCTTACCGATTACCCGCCGCCGACACGATCGACGCATTTTTGGCAACCGTGACCAACGCCGTCGTCAAGGGCGACCCGGTTCAACTGATCGGTTTTGGATCTTTCGTCACGGGCGCGCGTGCAGCTCGAACAGGACGCAATCCGAAGACCGGCGAAGCACTCCAGATCGCCGCGGCGAAGACCGTCAAATTTACGGCCGGTAAAGCGTTCAAGGACGCTGTGAACCGGTAGGCGTTGAACGTGGTGTCCGCCTGCGCGGAACGCAGGCGGTGGCTATGGGCTCGGCTTTATACCTGCGGGCTCACGTTAGAACAATTGATCGTCGAGCAATCTCGGTTTTTTCACTTCACCACGCTGCGTCGCTCGACCCATCAGCGTGCAGCGAGCGAATCATGACGCGCTCGCCCCGTGCCTCACTTAGCACCTCCGCAATTCGATTGCCGTACCGCACCGGCGTGCCGCGCCTGGTGTCGAAGAACGAAATAACTGCGAATAAGAAGGAATAAACTGCGAATGGGTTGTAACGCTTATTTCGCAGCTATTTCGTTCTTCGACACCGGCTATATGATTATCAGTACCGTTTTCCGCTCCTATGGTGCAGAGGTTCATTTACTCCCAACGCGCTGCCCGTTCAGGGATGCAATCAGTTTGTCTGAGGTCATGAAGCTGCTCGAGCGTCGCTTCGGTGGCACCGTAAACTGAAGTGCTGATTGAACGTCAACCATACTTTACGCAGGACATCCTGCTGGACCTTCCCGGGTCAGCTTCGCGAGCCTGTCGTGGGCGGCCATCAATTCGAAAACAGGTGCCCGGCTGAGTTGCGAGTCATGCAGCGTGAGGACTTCGCACAGCAACCTATAGGTCTCGTCATCGACGCGAAAGACACGCGTTTCGAGGGCTGCCACTCGACATCGGGCAATTGCATCAATTGTTTCTTGTAACAGTCCATCCCGCGCAATACCATATCCCGCCCGGCTGAGGAACATCGCGAGATAGGTCATGCGCGCCATGCTGCCCAGGTGATACATTTCGCCTGCGCCGCTGCGCAATACTTCGAGCGTCAGGTGGTGGTCGATGGAGATTTCGCGTTCCGTTGCCGCAGCCATCGGCAGCAGCATCGCTTTGGCGCGTGGCTTCTGGGGTCTCGCGGACATGCTGTTGTTCCTCGGTTTTCTACAGTTCATATCGAAGACGAAAATTATGCGTGACGCGCCGTACACGCATCGCCGCGCCCCGTTGCGACGCTATGCGATTGTCAGTAAGCGGTGATTTGAGCGCACATGGTGTCTTGAGATTAGATAGCGCAGGATGTGTGCACTGAAAATCAATGGACACCTTCCATGACACAGAATGGTTCAGATTCAGATTTTTTGCCGCTTAAGGTCATCAACGTGGGTCGGGACGGCAAACGGCGGTTTGACAAACGGGACAGGCAGAGGTTGATCGAGGCTTGCCTGCAGCCCGGAGTATCGGTAGCGGGCATGGCGCTGAAGGCTCGGGTCAACGCGAATTTACTGCACCGGTGGATCTGCGAGCACGAGAAGACATGCCGCGACGAGGGCGCAATACAGTTGTCAGGGGACGCGCCAGCGTTTGTTCCGGTCGTCGAGATTGCTTGCGCCGACCCGCAACCGCCACTTCCCCAATTGCCGCCGCCGCACCGCGACGCCACGCGTGTCGCGCAGCGCCCGTTGGCACCATCGCTGATGACTGTGGAAATGCCCAATGGCATCACACTCAGACTCGAGTGCGGTGCCCACGACGCGACGCTGGTATCGGCGATGATCGAAACGCTGGGGCGCTGTGATGTTCCGACTGGACGCTGAACTGCGGGTCTATCTGCACCGCGACGCGGTCGATTTCAGGAACGGGATCAACGGTCTTGTTATCCTGGTCGAGCAGTCCATGCAGCTTGACCCATTTGCCCGGGCGGTCTTCGCCTTCCGTAACAAGCGGGCCAACCGCATCAAGCTGCTGTTTTACGAGCGCTCGGGTTTCTGGCTGATGATGAAACGGTTAGAGGCGGACCGTTTCGCCTGGCCACGCCGACAGCAGGCGGTGATGGAACTGACGAGCGAGCAGCTTCACTGGTTACTCGAAGGCATCGACATCGACGCCGTGCGTCGTCATCCTTCGAGGCAGTACCGACACGTGAGCTGAAGGGTCAGTAGCAGCGCGCCGGGCGTAGCGCGCGCGACGCCCGGCGCGATTGTTACACTTTGACGTAAACCCATCCGGTGTGCGGCTTGGCTATCGTGGAGGACATGGATACCGACGTCAGTCATCCGTCCGCTGAGGACGAACTCAAACAGCTCTCGCCCGATGAGCTGATCGCGCGCGTTCTCGAGCTTCAGTCCCACAACCAGCAACTTGCGCAACGCGTCGGGCAACTTGAGGAGTTGTTCCGTCTGGCGCAGCTCAAGCGCTTCGCGCCGAGCAGCGAGAAACTCAAGGATCGCATATTCGACGAAGCCGAGCAGATCGTCGCGACCGAACCCGGTGACGATGATTCGGATGACGCATTCGCGCTGCCCGATACGGGACTGCCGGAGTTTGATAAGCCCCAGCGCGGTAAGCGGGGACGCAAGCCGTTGCCGGCAGAGCTGCCGCGCCGACGCATCGAGTACGATCTGCCCGATGAGCAGAAGATCTGTGCATGCTGCCAGAACGCGCTGCACCGCATGGGCGAACAAACAAGCGAGCAGTTACACATCGAGATCAAGGCGCTGGTGCTCCAACATGTGCGTTTCAAATATGCGTGCCGCCACTGCGAGCGCAACGCTGAACGCACGCCGGTGGTCATTGCACCAATGCCTGTTCAGCCGTTGCCGGGCAGCAGCGCGAGCGCGGCAATGATTGCGACGGTGACAACCGGCAAATATGTTGACGGCACGCCGCTGTACCGGATGGAACACGCGCTAGCCCGCGCCGGCATTGCGGTGAGCCGCGGCACGCTGGCGAATTGGATCATCAGGCCTGCGGAGCTGCACTACAGTCGACTGTACGAAGCGATGCGCCAGACACTGTTGTCGCAGCCGCTGGTTCACGGCGACGAGACGACGGTGCAGGTGCTCAAGGAAGAAGGCAAGACGCCGCAAAGCACGAGTTATATGTGGACGTACCGAAGCGCCGCAGACAGCGAGCAGCCGGTGGTGCTGTTCGACTACCAACCGGGGCGCGGGCAGCAATATCCGCAGGCGTTTCTCGCTGGCTACGAAGGCATGTTGATGACTGACGGGTATAGTGCTTGGCGAACGCTCAAAGGTGCCACTCACTTCGGCTGTATCGCCCATTCACGGCGCTTGTTCGTTGAAGCGCACAAGGGACAGAAGAAGAAAACGGGTGGTCGCGCGCTGCAGGTGCTTGAGTACTTTAAGGCGCTCTACCATGTTGAAACTCTGACCCGGGCGGAACTGCCCGATGGCGAGGCGCGAACGCACTACATCTACCGGCTGCGGCAGCAACACAGCGTGCCGTTGTTAGAAGCGTTCAAAACATGGCTGGATACGCAGGCACCCCATGTTCTGCCTGAAAGCTTGTTAGGAAAGGCAATCAGCTACACGAGAAACCAATGGAAATATTTAAGCCGCTACGTGATCGATGGGCGTGCCCCCGCAGATAACAATATTCTCGAAAGAGATATCAGGCCATTTGCAACCGCGAGAAATTCATGGCTCTTTGCTGACACCGTTGCGGGCGCGAAGGCGAGCGCCATCGTCTATAGCCTTGTGCTGACGTGCCGGGCATGCAAGGTCGAGCCCTATGCCTATCTGCATCATGTGCTGACCGAGATGCCACAACGGGCACCGGGCGCTGACATTAGTGACCTGCTGCCGTTTAACTTCGCCAAACGCGCGCAGCTTGCTACAACCGCCGTCTGAAGACGGCTACCCTCTGGGGTCCAATTCGCGTTCGACACGCTGCGGCATAAGTCGATCATCGATCGCGACGTGTGCGTGCTCGCTGTAGCCGCGTGCGGGACAACGCGCGGCAACCGCGACCTCCGCTAAAATAGTGGGATGCTCGCTCTCTCGTGTCGACCAGCGGAAATCATCCTATGACCAGGACAAATCTCAGGGCCATTAGCATTGCTCCCGACCATAATAAGGCTCATCTTTCGAAGGGGCAAAAGGCATTCAACACACTGATCAAGCAGATCGAAAAGCGGCGCGCCCGGCTGAGCGCCTGGGAGGCTGCAATGCCTGCCTTCCATCGGAAATACCTTAGCGAGTTCGCGCCCCTTGAGCAAACTTCCCTCGACTTGCGTACCAAGCTCGTGTATCGCCTGAACCAAACATACGATATGAAGGGGCTGACCAAGTCCGAGCGGCGCACGATTGCCGACCTGATCAGCGACTTGGCGGGGGAGTTGGTCGCCGAGAGCGATGATCCGGAGCTTAAGACGATTTACAACCGGTTCAGCGAGTCTGACTTTGACAGTGAAGCCGCCGCCGAGCTTGACGATATGAAATTGGCGCTCGAGGCCATGCTCGGGGTTGAGCTTGGCGAAGACGTCGACATGAGCTCGCCCGAGGATGTGCTGCAGCGCGCGCAGGCGCAGATGGAGCAACTCCGCAAACAAGACGCCGTCGAAAACCAAGCTCGTGAAGAACGCCGCGCGAAACGAAAAAAGACGCCTAAACAACTCGCTGCAGAGGCACGAGAACAAGCGGAGCAGGCAGAACTCAGCTTATCGATTCGCGAGGTCTACCGAAAACTAGCCAGCGCTCTGCATCCTGATCGAGAAACTGATCCGCAGGAACGTGAGCGGAAGACCGCTCTCATGCAAAGGGCCAATCAGGCGTATAGCAAAAACAGCCTGTTGCAGTTACTTGAGTTGCAGTTGGAGCTGGAACATATCGACCAAAGCGCCATCAACAACATCGGCGAAGACCGGTTGAAACACTACAACAAGATACTAAAGGAACAGGTCGGTGAACTCGACCACGAAATCCTGCATGTCGAGAACGGATTCAAGCACAGCTACGGAATTCCACCCTTCATCGACGTGTCGCCCGGCACCATCATGCGCAATCTTGCCGCTGATATCTTCTCGCTGCAGGAAAGCCTCCACGCCCTCGAACATGACCTGCTCGTATTCGACGACATCAAGCAACTGAAGGACTGGCTAAAGATTGTAAAGCGGTCATTGGCCGCGCCACGTTTCGACGATATGCCGTTTTAGCGGACATTGATCCTCATGCTTCCTTCGTAGTGTGGAGAAAACACCGCTTAGTGCGGCTGCAAAGCCGATGAAAGATAGTTGATGAAAGTTCAATACGGAGAAGAAGTGGCGAATCACTCTGGCCCCGAGTCATGCGGCATGCATCGCGAGGTACATGTCGAAGCGTTGACAGGGGAAACCGACAGGCCAGCCATTGAGCCGCGAAATATTTCTTCTGGGATGCCGACGCTGTTAAGCGAAGCGGAAGGCAACACGGAGCACGACGATAATCGCAAGTCGTGCGCTGATCCTGCGCGGTCGGAGACCCTGAGCATGTCGGGAAGTCTTTCATACGGAAGCAGCGAGATCTCATCGGTGTCCGGCGTAGTGTGGCCGGACAGGGCTGGGAAGGTCCATGACCGTAATCCAGCCATTGACGCCGGTGAGAAGTCGGATACGCCCATACTACCGAGGAAGTTGCCGAACAAAGGGGATGACCCGGCGGAGGTGATGGAGGGAAGGGGTGTAACCAAAGGGAACGCCGACGAGGACCCCGCGCCCCGGACTCAGAGCCGGGATATAAGCGCGTCGACGGGACTCGAAGGCGTACGTGAAGCAGCTCGACGGAATCGGAAGTCGCGTTTCACGGCACTGCTGCACCACGTTACGCCGTCACTGTTGGTGGAAAGCTTTTATGCTCTTCGCAAGCAGGCTGCGGCAGGCGTGGACGGAGTAACGTGGCACGACTACGAGAGCCAGCTTTATGGGCGCGTACACGAACTGCACCGGGAGATTCATTCGGGTGCCTACCGTGCACAAGCGTCCAGACGGGTTTGCATTCCGAAAGCGGACGGCAAGTTGCGTGCGTTGGGGATTGCAGCGCTGGAAGATAAGATTGTGCAGCAGGCCGTAGCCACGGTACTGAGCGCAGTCTATGAGCAGGACTTCCTCGGGTTCTCGTACGGGTTTCGACAGGGACGCGGTCAGCACGACGCGCTCGATGCCTTATCGGTAGGGATTTCGGATCGGAAAGTAAACTGGATTTTAGATGCGGACATTCGTTCGTTCTTTGATGAAATTGATCACGAATGGATGCTCCGCTTTCTAGAACATCGGATTGCTGATCGACGAGTAATTCGCATAATCCGAAAGTGGCTGAAGGCAGGCACTCTCGAGGACGGACGCCGCATTGCTTCTGTGCGGGGAACACCTCAGGGTTCTGTGATTTCGCCCCTGCTCTCAAATATCTACTTGCACTATGTGCTGGATTTATGGGCGCAGCAGTGGCGTCAACGATATGCGGCTGGCGATGTCATCTTCGTACGCTACGCCGACGACAGTGTGGTGGGCTTCCAATACGAAGGCGATGCAAAACGATTCCTGGCAGCACTGCGGGAACGTCTTGCCAAATTCAAACTGGAATTGCACCCGGACAAAACGCGGCTGATTCGCTTCGGGCGATTCGCCGCGCAACAACGTCAAGAGCGTGGGGCCGGAAAGCCGGAGACATTCGACTTCCTAGGCTTCACGCACTGCTGTGGCACGGCTCGGTCGAATGGCCAATTCAAGATCATTCGGTTGACGAGCAAGAAGCGGATGCGTGCATCGCTGGCGCGCATTCGGCAAACGCTGATGCGGCGTCGCCATGAACCGGTACCTGTGGTAGGTAGATGGCTGAGGCGGGTGATTCAAGGGTATTTTAACTATCATGCAGTGCCGGGCAACCTTCGCCGCTTATCGGGCTTCCTTTACGCAGTGCGCCGCTCTTGGCGTCACGCACTGATGCGAAGAAGTCAGCGGCATCGGCTGCCTTGGTCACGGTTCAGTCGTGTGGTCAGCAAATACCTGCCTCCTTGCAAGATACTCCACCCGCATCCGTCGGAGCGGTTTTACGTCAACACCTTTGGTAGGAGCCGTATGCAGTAGTTCTGCACGTACGGATCTGTGCGGGGGGCGGTGGGTAACCACCGTCCCTACCGCGACCGACTGTCATGCGTCTTTCCCCCCCGCATCGGGCTATGGCGTGAGCGCGAGCGCTTCTATCGGAGTGCGTCTCCAGTCTTTCTGACATAGCGGCCCGGCGCCGGCTCGATCGGCTTGTACTTGGCGTTACCGGAACGTCTCGGCGCCGCGATCTGCTTGCCTGTCTGTGGTCGCAGCCAGGCCATCCAGTGTGTCCACCAGCTGCCCGACTTCGAGCTCGCCGTGGCAAGCCACTCCTCGGGATCATTGCTCTGTTTGCCGTCGGCCCAGAAGCTGCGTCTGTTCTTCGAGGCAGGATTGATTACACCCGCAATATGGCCGCTCGCGCCGAGCACGAATTGCGTGTCGCCGCCGACGAGTTGCGTTGTGCGGTACGCCCCCTTCCACGGCACAATATGGTCTTCCTGCGTCGCAAGCACATAACTCGGCATGTCGATGCGGCCGAGGTCCACCGGCGTTCCGCACATCGTCAGGTGCTTTGGCCTGCACAGGTTGTTCTCAAGATACATGTTGCGCAGGTACCAGGCGTACATCGGCCCGGGCAGGTTGGTGCTGTCGGCGTTCCAGTAGAGCAGGTCGAAAGCTTGCGGTGCGCCCCCCTTGAGGTATTTGTTGACAACATAAGGCCAAATGAGGTCGTTGGCGCGCAGTGTCTGGAACACGAAGCCGAGTTCCCGGCCGGGATAAATGCCGCCGCAGCCGATGGTCTGCTCACGCTGCGATACGCCCTGTTCGTCAATGAACACACCTAGGTCGCCTGGGTCACTGAAATCTAGCATGGTCGTGAGCAGCGTCACACTCGCCACCGATTCGTCGCCGCGTGCACGCAGCACCGCCAGCGCCGAAGACAGGATTGTGCCGCCCACGCACCAGCCAACCGCGTTGACCTTGTCGGCATCGCTGATCGCGAGTGAGATTTCGACCGCCTTCATGGCGCCTTTCTCGAGATAGTCATCCCAGGTAATGTGCCCGAGGTCCGCCTCAGGGTTGCGCCACGACACGAGGAACACCGTCTGCCCCTGTTCACAGGCGAACCGCACGAACGAATTGTCCGGCTGGAGATCGAGGATATAGAACTTGTTGATGCAGGGCGGCACGATGACGAGTGGTCTCGTCGCCACCTTGTCGGTTAGCGGCGCGTACTGGATCAGCTGGAACAGCTCGTTCTCAAATACGACCGAACCTTTTGACACCGCCACATTGCGGCCGACCTCGAAGGCATTCTCGTCCGTAATCGAGATACGCCCTCGCTTTAGGTCTTCGAGCAGGTGCGCGAAACCCACCCGCACGCTCTCGCCCTGTGTGTCCATGGCGGTTTTCATCGCCTTGGGGTTGGTGGCGGCGAAATTGGCAGGGCTCATCGAGTCGATGAACTGGCGCGCATAGAAGCGCAGCCTGTGCTTTTCTTTCTCTTCGACGCCGGCGGCTTCGACCATGTCGTTGAGCAGCCGTGCATTGAGCAGATAAGTCTGCGAGATCAGGTTATACCAGGCGTTGTCGCGCCAGACGTCCGCGTTGAAGCGGCGGTCACCGCGTTCGGGCAGGACCGCGGGCTCCGGGGTTTTACCGGTAGCGCTCGCGAGCATGCCCATGTATTAGCGCCATCTGCTGCTGCCAGTAGTGGGCTTGCGCCTGTGCGAGTGCGAGGCCCGGCAGATTCGGCGCACTGGCGGGCGCGTCCTGCAAAGCGCTCGCGTCTGCCACGCCGGTGTAAGCCTGCAGCAGGGTTTGCCCGGATTTGAAAAAGCCCTGGACGAATTCGTCCGGCATGATGAACGGCGACGCCATGTTGTCTCCTAAGAGGGTGAAAAAATCGGCGGGGTATCGCGTGCTGCTATTTGCGCTTCAGCATCTTTTTGATCTCGTCCGCGTGTTCGTTCGCGCGGCGAGTGATAGCGGCCAGCGCGTCCGCCTGCGATTTCCGCGCGATTTCCGCCAGATCCTTCATGTCTTCCAGGGCCTTCAGGCAGGCATTGCGCGCGATCTCGGTCTGCTTTTTCGGGTCGCCAACGCCGCTGCCGCCCGAGAATCCTTTTGCGGCTTCCTGAATGTCATGCATCGCCTGGCTCAGCATCTCGGTCTGCTTGCGCGCGAGCGCCTGAGCGGCGTCATAGGCGGTCCCGTTCGCCTCAACAATCGCTTCTATGTCCTTGCGTCGAGCCTCGACGATCCCCGACATGTCGACGCCCGGTACCTTGAACTGTTCGATCATCCTAGTCAGATCGGCAAGCGGATTGACTGGCTTGAAATTGGCTTCCTTGGTCATGATTGACTCCTCGGCAGACAGACAGTAAGTGGATACCACCAGGCATTGTGTTCGTTACCTGCAGGCGAAAGGGCTGGAGTAACCGGCCGGCTGGCCCTCCGGCACGACAACGTTCTCAATGTGGTGTTTTCGCCGACTTAAAATTGACCCACCGCGCCGACTGAATTTTGACCCAGGGTGTGACCGGTCTGAATACCGGCCGATTGTGGATAAGTCTATGGTTTTGTGTCTCGTTTGTCCTCGATCATTTTGACGCCAAGCGTTATCAGGAGTAAGCCGCGAAGGGCGTAGCCCGCAGCGACTTACTCCTGACGCTGCCATTTGGGTTAGGGCGCGCCCTTGTTCGACGCGCCGCTCTTTCCGATGCCCTCACGTGCCTGGATATGCTTCTTTGCGTTGGAGCTGCTGTGCCGGAAGCGATAGCTTTCATTGCCGGTTTCGACGATGTGGCAGTGATGCGTGAGACGGTCGAGCAAGGCCGTGGTCATCTTTGCGTCGCCAAATACACTCGCCCATTCGCCGAAGTCCAAATTCGTCGTGATGGCTACGCTCGTGTGCTCGTACAGGTTGCTGAGCAAATGAAACAGCAGCGCTCCGCCGGCTTGGCTAAACGGCAAATACCCCAGTTCGTCGCAAATCACCAGGTCCAGACGCAGCATGCTCGCCAGGATTCGGCCAGTACGCCCTTGTGCCTTCTCCTGCTCCAGCGCGTTGACCAGATTCACGGTTGAGTAAAAGCGAACACGCTTGCCGTGCTCCACAATGCTCGACACGCCGATGGCCGTCGCTAGATGACTTTTTCCCGAACCCGTTCCACCCACGAACACCAGGTTGTGCGCCTCTTCGGTGAACGTCGTCTCGGCCAACTTCACGATGAGCTTTGGATCAACGGGCGAACCGTCAAAGTCAAAGCCCGCCAGATCGCGATGCATGGGGAATTTCGCCGCCAGCATTTGGTTGTTCACCGAGCGTACCGCCCGGTCTGCGGTCTCGGCTTGAAGCAGACGATCAAGCAGCCAGCTCAACGAGGAAACTTCCGCATCCCCCTCCAGAAGCTCGCCCCAGACTGCGGCCATCCCGTGCAGGCGCAGGTGTTTGAGTTCGGCGCTCAGATCACGCATGGTCGAGCTCCGAGGTCGTGCTGCGCAACCCGTCGTAGCGCGATGTGTTAGCCAATGGCGGCGTCGAAAGCTGCAACTGCGTATCGATCTTCGGCGGAAGCTGCGCGTCGCGCAGTCGTGCCAGCACATTCTCCACATGCTCCACGCTCACACGCCCCGAGCACGGCATCTGCTCCAGCGCCAATTCAACTGCCGCCAAGACCGCGTCCAACCCGTTTGCCGGAACCAGCGCCAGTACCTTCGCCATCACCCGGTCGCCTCCCGCTTCGCGCAGCAGCCCCACGCGCAAGCGTTTGAGCGGCTCAGGCATATCCAGAAAGGGTGCGCCATTGCGCAACGCCCCGGGTTTGCGCTGCAATAGCGTCACGTAATGCTGCCAGTCGTACTGCACCTGGCCCTCGCCAGCCAGCCGGTCATGCCCCGCCACTACGATGTTTTGCGCCACCACCACGATCCGCGTGGGATAAAGCCGTGTGCTCAGCATCTGCCCGGCAAACTCGCAGGGAACCGAATAGCGGTTGCGCGCGATTACCACCAGGCAGGTGCTCGACACGCGCGCCAGACGCTCGACATAACCGTCAAACGGTGCCGGCATGGGCATCAAATGCTCACGTTCCTGATCAAGTACGTCAGCAACGCTCACGCCCTTGTAGTCCGGATGACGCACTTCGCCCCATAGCGTCCGGCATCGCGAGTCCAACCAAGCGTTCAGTTCGGCGAGGCTTGCGAAGCGCTCCTCGCGCGCGCTTGCCCAGATCCGTTGCCGGCTGTCCTGTACGTTCTTCTCAACGACGCCTTTCTCCCAGCCGCTGGCCACGTTGCAGAAGTCCGGCTCAAACAAATAATGCGAACACATGACAGCGAACCGCTCATTGACCAGCCGTCCCTTGCCTTTGCGCGGAACTTTGTCGACTGCCGTTTTCATGTTGTCATAGATGCCGCGGCGTGCCACGCCACCAAGCGCCTCGAACGCTCGCGTGTGCGCGTCAAAGAGCATCTCGTGGCCCTGGCTAAAATACGCCGTCAGCCAGAACGCTCTCGAGGCGCAAAGCTTCGTATGCGCGACCTGCAGCTTGCGATACATCCCGCCGATCACCAGGCCTTCCTCGCTCCAATCGAATTGGAACGCCTCGCCCAGCTCATAGCGCAGCGGCACAAACGCGTTCGTTGAAATCGACTTACCTTCGGCGCACCGCCACGCCCGAATAAAATCGGTCACCCGCGAATAGCAACCTTCATAGCCCGCCGCCCGAATCTGCTCGAACAGCGTCCACGTGCGCCGCCGTTCCTTCCTCGGCCGGTGTGCGTCAACGACTAACGCTTCGATCAGCCCATCGTGAAACGGCGTGAGTTTGGTTGCTCCCACCCCACGTTCGTACTTCGGCTCCTGCGGCACTTCGTCTTTCAGATACTTGCGTATCGTGTTGCGCGACAAACTCGTGAGCCGCGCAATCTCGCGTACTGACTTGTCCTGGCGGTGAAACATTCGCCGTACCTTACCAATCATTGTCATCGGGATCATCCTCAAAACCTCTGCCTCTAAAAGCAGCAGGTTAGATTGATTGCCCGGGTCAATTTTGAGTCGGCGAAACCATCATAAGTGGATCACTTTTGGGTCGGCGTCAACATCAATGTGGCCGAGAGTCTCAATCTCCACCCGGACAACGTCGCCCACCTTCAGCCAGAACGGCGGTTCCATCGCGACGCCTACGCCGGCCGGCGTGCCGGTCGCAACAAGATCGCCTGGCTCGAGCGCCATCACTGTAGACAGGTATAGGGTTACCGTCCTTCAGCAGGAATTCGGGTGAATGCCCGCGGCTGAACGGATGTTTCCGCCAGAAAACGCGTAGTAGCGCCCGACGCTGTCGTCCTTCAGTTTGATCTGCACTACACAGTTTCGTCGTGCTACAAAATTGCGGATTGCTAATTTTTTTTGCGCTGCACCGCATGATATGCGTGAGGGCAAAAATGGTTTCCAGCAGGGCAATATTCATTCGGCGTCTCCCCAGTTCATCATCGTAGTCTGCAACGTTGTGTAACTCGCTGCGCTGGTCATATCAGGTCGCGCTATTGCATGAACCATCCGTGACTGACGACAAATGACTGCCCGGTGAGCGCAGCCGTCGGAAACGCCGCGAGAAAGAGCGTCGTCTGCGCGATATCCTCGACGGTGGTGAAGACCCCGTCGACGGTACCCCCCAGCATGACTTTCTGAACCACTTCCTCTTCCGTTATGCCCAGTTCCTTCGCCTGCTCCGGAACCTGCTTATCCACCAATGGCGTGCGCACGAAGCCAGGACACACCACGTGCGAGCGAACATTGTGGGCGGCCCCTTCTTTGGCCAGCGTCCTCGACAGACCCAGCAGCGCATGTTTGGCAGTGACATAGGCAGACTTGAGCGGCGACGCCAGGTGCGAATGAACCGAGCCCATGTAAATGACCACCCCGCCACGATTATCCCTGTACATGTGCCGCAACGCGGCCTTCGTCGTCAGGAACGCGCCGTCCACATGGATCGCCTGCATCCTGCGCCAGTCCGCGTACGAGAAGTCAACGATCGGATTCACAATCTGGATGCCGGCGTTCGATACCAGGATGTCAACCGTGCCGAATTCGGCGGCGACTGCGTCAACGCCAGAATTGACCGCGTCCTCGTCGGTCACGTCCATCGCAACCCCCAGCGCCTGTCCCCCGGATTCGCGGATCTGGGCAGCCACGGCTTCCGCGCCTGCGGCGTTCAGGTCGGCGATTGCCACACTTGCACCGGCCGCCGCAAAGGTCAGCGCAATCTCCTTTCCCAACCCGCTCGCCGCGCCCGTCACCAGCGCGACCTTACCCGTCAGATCAGCATTGAGCTTCGTCATTTCAATCTCCTTTATAGCGAGTGTGGGCATTGGACGTCACGTTGCGTTCCATGCCGCGGTTTTCCCGTGTTTGTGCCGCGCTTTTTCAATGTTCGCCCTGGATGTCGCCGGCTGATTTCTTTAGTGCTTCGTGGGTCCGACTGGCGGTTCCTTTGTATGTGCGTTCGCTTCCGCCGGGCTTTCATAAATATAGGTCGCGACGCTGCGCCGCTGCAGCGCATCGCCGAGCTTCATTCTCAGGAAGCTGCTGGTGGTGTATCGCGTGACCCCTGAGTAGAACCGGGAGACGAGCGACGTCACCATGTCACAATAGGCATCGATGACGTCCGGATGGATCGAAAAATTGTCGTAGTTGACCACCGCGTGGGGCTTGACCTGAGCCCCCTTAAGCCTTGCTTCGACCTCGGCGCGTATCGCCTCCACGTCTTCGACGCTGGAGACCTCCTGACCCTCAAAATTGATGAAGAACATGTTCTGGGCAGTATCAAGGCTGAACCGTTCGCTGATCTGCAGTCCCAGCATGCCTGCACGCAGGCCCATCGGTGCGGGTCTGAATATGCGGTCGTCCATCAGGCGCGGCGCGGTGTTCATGACCGGAGAAAATCCCATCTGCGCGATGATGTCCCGCTGGATATCGACCCCCGGCGCCACCTCGATGAGCTCGAGCCCGGCCGGCGTGAGGGCAAATACGCATCGCTCGGTAATGTAAAGAACCGGCTGGCCACGCCTGAGTCCATACTCGCCGCTGAAGGTCCGGTGTTCAACCGTGTCGACGAATTTCTGACAGGTTCCGTCACGCAGGATTTTCAGACGGCCGTCCTCGATCGCGATGTCCAGACTGCCTGCATTGAACGTTCCAACAAACACAACCTTCCTGGCGCTCTGACTGATGTTGATGAAACCGCCGGCGCCCGCGAGCTTCGGGCCAAACCGGCTGACATTGAGGTTACCCTGCCGGTCGGCCTGTGCGAGGCCAAGAAAAGCGATGTCTAGTCCCCCGCCATCATAGAAATCAAACTGGTACGGCTGGTCAATAATCGCCTGCGTGTTGGTGGCCGCGCCAAAGTTTAGGCCTCCTGCGGGGATGCCGCCGATGACCCCGGGCTCGGTTGTCATCGTGAACAGATCGATGATTTTTTCTTCGTTGGCGACGCTGGCAATGCCCTCCGGCATGCCGATACCGAGGTTGATGACGCTATTGGCCATGAGCTCGAAGGCCGCCCGTCGCGCAACGATTTTTCTCGCGCCCAGTTCCATCGGCGGCAGCGAGGTCGCGGCTACGCGCAGTTCACCCGAAAACGCGGCAGAATACGGCTCCCCGAATGTCTGCCAGTGATGTTTGGCCGCAGCGACGACGACGCAGTCGACCATGATGCCCGGTATCTTGACGTCCCTTGGGTTGAGCGTATTCGACTCCGCAAGCCGTTCGACCTGGACGATCACGATGCCGCCGGAATTGCGCGCGGCCATTGCAATCGACAGCGACTCAAGCGTCAGCGCTTCTTTTTCCATGGTGACGTTGCCGGACGCGTCCGCCGTCGTCCCCCGGATGATCGCGACATCGATCGGGAAGCTTTTGTAAAAGAGGTATTCGTCGCCGCCGACCGGCATCAGGCTTACCAGTTCTTCTGTCGTCCGTGTGTTAAGCCTCCCACCCCCATGCCGGGGATCAACGAAGGTCCCGAGCCCGATGGTCGATAGGTGTCCGGGCTTGCCGGCAGCAATATCACGGAACAGCTGTGAAATGACGCCCTGCGGAAGGTTGTACGCCTCGATAGCGCCGTCGATGGCCAGTTTCTGAAGCCCGGGAACCAGCCCCCAGTGTCCGCCGATGATCCGTCGAACCAGCCCTGCATGCGCAAAGTGGTTCAGGCCTTTCGTCTTGCCGTCGCCCTGCCCCGCGGCATAGACCAGCGTCAGGTCGCCCGGTTGCGGACTATCGGTGCCGCAGTCCTCGAGAAACCGCTGCTCCAGCGCGACCGCGACCGCTTCCGCAAAGCCGATGCCGACAAAGCCCCCGGTGGCAACCGTGTCGCCAGAACGGATCAACTGGACGGCCTCCCGGGCGGTAACGACTTTGCTTCGCTCGACACTTCGCGTCGATGCCGGGAATGGCGGTACGAAATTGCCTTCCATGCCTTTATCCTCAGAGATGCGAACCGCGAACGGCACGTCGCTATTTATCAAGGCGTTACCGATCCAAACCCCCACTTTCCAGAGATTCACATTTGTGCGGGATGCATGCAGCCCCGTCCAAATCCCTCTCTGACACGGTTCGCCATTCAAGCCAACTAGTGGATCATTTGTGCACTGACCTGTGTACGCTGCCCCCACACACCGCTGCAAACAATGAAAGCGGAGCGTCACGCCCGATTACGGGCACCTTGTTTTATCGTATTAGCCTCCACGATGTCGCCGATACTCAATGGTCCGACTGTTGAGAACCATCCTATTGAGTCGTCTTACCTCCGGCGCAAAGAAAATCGGGATGTCATCGCAGCTGCGCTCCGCAAAACAACGTCAGCCTTCGGGAAGGACGCCGTCGACGTCAGCCACGGCTTCCGTGTTGTGGATAAAGTTTGCGGGAACTATGGGCCCCCACAAATACAGTGAGTCTTCGGGAGGGAAATCGCCGGCAGGCCACGCGAATCCAGCCGATACGAAGTCGATGTCAGCCGAATACTCGCAAAATGAGCCCCATGGGTCTTCCACGTAATGAAAGTAGTTCGAACCGAGCACGTGCCGACCAGTACCCCATCCCTTGTCGAAACCGGCGGCCGCCATCTGCGTGGCACCTTGTCCCACTTGGTTGACGTTTTCTACATCCCACGCCGAGTGATGCCATCCCCGCGCGGTGCTCTTCGCGAACGCGACAAGATGATGGTCGCTGCCGTGGGGTGCATGCGTGAACGCGATAATGTCAACGGATTTATCCGAGAGGCACAAGCCGAGTGTTTCGCCATAAAAACGCAGGGCGCGCAGCACATTGGGCGTAAAAAGCAGCACGTGCGACAGACGTCGTGGTCGAACCTGCCTTAATGCCGAGCGAGTATGCGATCCGCGTTCGTCCGCCGGGCTGCCGGCCACGACGCTGGGTGTCTTCGTGGACGGACTGGTTTTCGGGCCAGCCTTAACTTGAATGAGATTACCGTCCGGATCGTGAAACCAGAAACCCGATGGATCGTGCGCAAGACCGCCGTCAAACGGGGCGCCTGAGGCCTGCACCTGCATGCGAATAGCGTCAAGGTCATCCGCAAAGCAGTTAAAGCACAGATACGCAAGCGATTTTTTCGACGAAGGCAGGATGTGCGCCCAGCAGTGGCCGTCGGCCGCTCGAAGCTCGAGCTCCTGCAAATTAGTCCCCGACAAGGTGACGTCGAGTCCAAAGGCGCCGAAGAAGCGCTCGGCGTCATCAATCGATGGAACATTGAGCGCAAAGTGGTCAATTGAATGCACAGCCGCTTGCGGACGGACTGCTTCTGTTTCAGGCATGAAAGCCTCCATCAGTGCTCTGCCTAAACCGACTCGCCGGTCGGCTTATTGGGATTGTGCTGCTAGACTGGTGTTCGCCTGTTCAATCGACCGCTTCGTCCACGATCACGTTTCTGAGCGAGCCGATTTTCTCGACAGTCACCTCGCATACATCACCTGCTTTCATCAGTAGCTTAGGGGTTCGCGCCCAACCGATACCTGACGGTGTTCCTGAGACGATCACGTCGCCGGCCTCAAGCGTGATGGCTTCGCTGATGATGCTGATGAGGCTAGCGACGTCGAAAACCATTTCGTCCGTGTTCGCGGACTGGACAACCTTGCCGTTGAGTCGCGTCTCGAGTAGTAGACCTTTCGCGCCCGCTGGCAACTCGTCTGCCGTGACCAGATCAGGGCCAAAAGCGCCGGTGCCATCGAAATTTTTGCCGACGGTCCACTGCGGCGTTTTGAACTGGTATTCGCGCACTGAACCATCGTTAAAAAGCGCGTAGCCAGCCACGTGTTCCAGCGCGTCGTCGACCGTGATATGACGGCCACCCTTGCTAAGTACGACGGCGATCTCACCCTCGAAATCAAGACCTGCGCAATCTGCCACCGCCGGGCGCACCATGGGCTGATTATGTGCAATGAGGCTTGTATGCACGCGAAAAAACAGCGTAGGGTAGTCCGGCTGCTCATACTTGCTCTCCGACGTATGATCTGCAAAGTTCAGCCCCACGCAGATGATTTTCGGCGGCCGCTGCAGCGGCGGCAGGAACGCGAGTCCCTCTTCTGATTCGATCTGACCGCCGCTCTGCGCGGTGGCCCATGTGCTGAGGTCGATGCCTTCGGCCAGCAGTTCTTCCAGCGTGACCTCGCCCAATGTACGGACGCCACTGTTCTCGCGCACGCCGAGTAGCGTCTTGTTACCTTTTTTGAAACTGACGAATCTCATGTCCTTCTCCCTGCATTTAGCGACGCCCGGTCGCGGAAAGGTAAATCAAATCGCGTTGTCGCCGCGAGCAAACTAGCTGCCTGCGAGTGTCACCGCGGCAGTGGTGAGGACTTGGCTTACCCAAGGACTGCCAATCGTTGGAGCACAGAAGCCTCCGAAGAAAATATATTTGCTCGTTTTGACGATCAAGGCAACGAATCAGAATTTCTGCCGTAGCGCCAACCGTACCAAGGTTTGACGGCTGGTCGACGAGTCGCCGAAGTTGGCAATATTTGCGACCGCATTTGCCCCGGTCGAGCTCTTGCCCGATGCCTGCTGAAAAGCGCCCTGGACGTAGACATCAGTACGTTTTGAAAGGGAATAATCAGCCATCAGGCTAAACTGGTTGTAATGCTGGTTTCCGACGTTTACGCCATCCGTACGTGTGATATCGGCGCCCTTCGTATAGTTATAGGCACCCCCAACGAAGAGAGACGGTGTCACCGTGTACCGGACCCCCACTTCAACATCATTAAAATGAGCGGCTTTTCCCACGAGCTTTGCCGATTGCAGATTGCCGTACTGCACATTGGACCAGGCCACACCGATGAGGGCCGATCCGAGGGCGTATGTGCCTCCGGTCGCAACGACTTGATACGCGGTCGCAGTCTGATAAGCGCTGTTCAGACTGCCGAAGGTCGATGTCGTACCGTTGCCGTTAAAAAACCCGGTGCTGGGGCCTCCGCCAGTATTCGGTGCTACAGAGCCATCGGGGTCCTTGAAGTACATGTAGCCTGCGCCTAACGTCAAAGGCCCGCGAGCGTAACCGGCTCCCAACGAATACCCTCCGAGAGCAGAGGCGTTCCCCGGAACGCCACCTATGCTCGTTTCGGCGCCAAACGTCAAACCGCTGAAACTGGGACTCGCATATTTGATCGTGTTATTGGTGCGGTAGGTGTTCCCCAGATTGTCAATGTCGCCAGGGTGCTGGAACGCATTCCCGCTAAAGTATCCGTTCATTGACACTGGCTGAACGAAGTTGACGACCATATCGTACTGGCGGCCAAGCGTGATCGAGCCATAGCTTGCGCTACTTAGGCCCACCAATGCCTGCCGCCCGAAGGCAAGCCCTCCCTGCGCGGCCGCACCGTTATTTAAGTTGATCCCAGACTCGAGCGTAAAAACGGCCTTTAGGCCACCGCCGAGGTCTTCGATGCCTTTCATGCCCCACCGGCTTCCAAACATGCCGGTTGTCGAATCCAAGTAATACTTTCTCGCACCCACATTCGGTGTGCCATTGGGCACGTTATTTATGAAGTTCATGCCCTCGTCCAGCACTCCATACAGCGTTACGTTGCTCTGGGCGTAAGCGACGTTGACGAACGCGGCAAGAACCGCAGGTGCTAGAAAACCAGTTGTCTTTCTCATCTCAGATCTCCATGTCAATCAATTCTTATGAACTTATTTTATTGTTAGCATAACTATATAAACGACGATTACACGTCTACCGGTTGCCTAGCCGTATTTCAGCAGCCTTCAGTTTTCCTTGACCGCGTTTCGTCAACAGCATGTTCGCCAAACCAGGCTTCGCCAGCTTTAATGAGACATAAAAGCTCAGTTGACCCAGGGCGGGGCAGGTCCCGCGGCACCTTTGCACCGTTGGCGACTTGGAAATAAGCGAGATGCCGGTATGCTTCCGGGTATGAAAGCAATTTGTCTTGGTCGATTGAAAGGTCGGTGCCCGGCATCACCGCGTCGATCCGACTTTTTTCGTACATGTTGCTTCGGAGGAAAATTTTCCAGCCAGATGGAGTCCGGACCATCCTGTCATAAGTGATGCCATGGCTAGTCACGTCGACCTCGTGGCCGTATAGATCTCCCCGCAACATCAGCGTCATCCGCGTTCGCACAAGGGCGCGGTCGCCATTGACACTGACCGCGCTTCCTCCGAATGAATGCAGTACAGCGTATCGGTTCTGATTCATTCCGTTGCGGCATGCAGCCACGAAGTCCGCGGCTGCAAGCTTTCCCCAAGATGTGGACATCTGGCCATCGACCGCGTACGCATCGAGGAGCGCGTCCCATTCACAGTTATCACGAGAGAAACCCCAGGCTTGGATGAACCGTGATATATCGACGTAATCGGATTGTGCTAAATGGTCCATAAGATACGTTTCCAGTGATAGAAAAATTGGTGCCCGTGTCACGCCCATGCGTGTGCCAACCGGCAAGAATCAGCCGACCGGACACGGTGTCGTGCCAAAAGCGCTCGCCCGTCACCTCATCAGTGCACCGGTTGAATTGCATCTCGCGTGGCACCAGGTCGGGTGCGTCCGAGATACAGCGGTAGTAGGTGAACCGTTGCCGCGATGATTAGAGCCACGCCACAGGCCAGCAGAAACGCATACATTGGCGCATCAAGCCCGTAATATTTGACGAGCCATGCAAGCGCGAGCGGCGTAAGACCTGTGAATACTGCCGTTCCAATCGAGTAGGGAAACGTGTAGCCAGTCTGGCGGATGAGCGTTGGAAAAAGAGATGAAATTAGTCCTGGGACGGTGGAATGAACACATCCTGCTGCGAGGCCAACCACGACGAACGCATAGGTAAGGTGGACGTCGGCAGTCGCAGCAACACGGATGTAATGGAAAAACCAAACGCTCACGCAAGCGCTCACAACGGCTCCAATCGCGATCGTTTTGCCCCACCCGACAATGTCGCTGAGCTTGCCCCACGCCGGCATCGAAGCGACGAATGCGAGAACACCGATCACGTTGGCGGTGAAGACTGTGTCCTTCGCGTAATGCAATTGAACAATCAGATAGTTCGGCAAGTACTGGAAATAGACGCCACTCGTCGTTGACATAACAAAAACGAGTCCAAGGGCAAATAGGCAGGCGCGTTTGTGTTGCTCGAGCACCACTGCGAGCGGTATCTTTTTTGATTTTGCACGCTCTTCGCGAATCTCCGCAAAGAGCGGAGTTTCCTGGAGGTGGCGGCGCAGATACGCGGCCATCAATCCGAATGCCCCACCCAGCATGAACGGTAGGCGCCACTGCAGCGATACGAAGTCGGGGTGAATGTCCGCGACCAATGCCGATACCTTCGCAGCTGCCGCTCCCAGGAGCAGTCCGCAGTTCACAATGCCAAAAAATATTCCACTATAAAATCCGAGCCGATTCGCGCTCGCGTGCTCCGAAATAAACACCGACGCCCCGGGGAGCTCGCCCCCAACGGCACAGCCTTGCAGCGTTCGCAGCAGTAGCAAAGCAGCAGGGGCAAACCAGCCCACCTGTGCGTAAGTGGGAAGCAGGCCCATTAAGAAGGTGGGAACGGACATTAAAAGAACGGTGAACACAAACAGCTTTTTACGTCCAATACGGTCTGCGAAATGCGCGATGGCCACGCCAGCCAGCGGCCTGACAAGATACCCAATCGCATAAATACTAAATGCCTGGACCAAACGGATCCAAGGCGACGCGTTTGGCGGGAAAAATGCGTCGCTAAGAAAAGCAGCGACGTACACATAAACGACAAAATCGAAGTATTCGAGTACAGCGCCTAACGACGCTAGTCCAAGATTCTTCAAATGTCCCTTTTCATCACCTTTCATGTCTTCCTCCAGGCAGTACATTCATCGCGCCCCCTCGGCCTGATCTTCGCCAGGGCATGTGTGAAGGGGAAACAAAGCGGAAACTCTCCCGCGCAATCCTTAACAGCGAACTCCGCTATAAAGACGGCAGCTGAAGATCGCGTATCTCAGCCACAAGGGCTCGAACGGCGGCAAGTGCAAAGGCAGTAGAAGCGTCGTCAATGAGGTGACCGTCAGCGACTTTTGACGCGATGGTAGGTATTGCCACTTGTGAAGTTGTAACTGGGCGCGACAGAGTGGCTGCAAACAGCTGTTGCAAATGACTTTGCGCCCGGACGCCGCCGTACACGCCCGGCGAGGACGTCATATAGACGACTGGCTTGTCCTTCAAAACTGACTTATGTGCAGGCCGCGATGCCCAGTCAATTGCATTCTTAAGTACGCCGGATATCCCGTAGTTGTATTCCGGCGATACGACAACCAAGCCATCGCAGGCAGAAATCGCCGACGTCAAAGCCAGCACTGAGGGCGGCTTGTCTTCCCCGTCGAGGTCCTCGTTGTATAGCGGGATTAAATTGAGGTCGAAGAGTTGCAGGGAAGCCTCCTGACTCAACGCAGTCGACAATGTTCTGAGGATAGCCGTCGAGTAAGAGGCGCGTCTTAGGCTGCCGGAGATGCCCAGCAGGGAAATTGTCGGCGTTCCGCTTTCACCTAATGCCGGTGGACGGAAGCTACTGTCGTCGATCGCCCTTTGCGTTCCCTGGTACGTCATGGGATTTGTCTCCTGCTTTTGATTGAAAGATTTTTGTTTATGTGACTAAGGTACGAGACGACATTTATTGACGTAAGATGCCGAAAAGCTTGGAGCGATGCCAAATTGGCATATACCGATGAAATTAAATCACTTGCGCGATTTATTGGCGGTCGTCGAGCGCGGAAGTATTCGCGCTGCAGCAAAGCATCTAGGTACGACGCAACCGGCGTTGAGTCGCAGCATTCGCGAGTTAGAAAAAGACATCGGTGTGCCGCTGATTGAGCGTCGTGCGAAAGGCGCGGTCCTTACCCCCTCTGGCACATTATTCGTGCGCCGAGCGAGTGCGGCCATGAACGAATTGCGACGGGGGAGGGAAGAAATTGAGCAGTTACACGGCGCGGTGCATGGCACGGTGGTCGTCTGTTTGTCGAGTCTTTCCAACGTTGAGCTTCTGCCGGCCGTCCTCGTGCCGTTCAGAAAACGTTACCCGTTAGTACGTCTACGGATCATTGAAGGGGTGTACCCGCTTGTCGAGACCCGCCTCAGGGATGGGACAGTCGATTTTTACGTTGGTCCGGCACCTCAGGGA
Source organism: Burkholderia sp. PAMC 28687 (assembly GCF_001577465.1). NCBI lineage: Bacteria > Pseudomonadati > Pseudomonadota > Betaproteobacteria > Burkholderiales > Burkholderiaceae > Burkholderia > Burkholderia sp. PAMC 28687. Next base: position 3,573 of record NZ_CP014510.1, on the reverse strand, counting down.
GGGCTGCCTTCCGATCTGGTAAGTGAGAAGCTGTTCGATAACACCCGGATCGTACTCGCTCGCAAGGGCCATCCGTTGGGTAGTGCAAAGTGTCTCGCCGAGCTTACGGATGCAGAATGGATTACGACGGCCATCACCGAGAAGGCCGAGACTGAATTTTCAGATTTGTTTGCGTCGCATAATCTACCGACACCTCATTTAGCCATCCAGGCGGATTCCGGGCTTACCTGGATCGTGGCGCTCGCTAACAGCGACATGTTGGCGATTTCGCCGAGACAGTGGGCCGGCGTACCGTTGGTTCATGGCCTCTTCCAACAAATTCGGATCAAGGAATCGCTTGCCGGGCCATCCATCGTATTGGTTCAGCGAGCCGCAATTCCACTCACTCCAGCATCGGAACATCTTTGTGATCTATTGCGGCGCACTGCTAGGCACATCTCATAGTTACCGGAATTTCCCTCCGAGGCGGCGGTTCGGAGTAAGCGGTCCTTTGTCGGCGTCCTAGCGTTAAGCAGCCTCAGTGGTGAACATGTGTCCACGTAAATCAACGTGGACACATATGACTGATATTAACTCTGAGTTAAAAGCGCGATTGGTAGTCGGTCGCAAACAAGACGGTCGTTGCCGTTACGATCCGCAGGCTAAACACGAACTGATTGAGGCCTGCCTGGTGCCGGGCGTATCGGTCGCACGCTTGGCGCTGGAACACGGGCTGAATGCGAATTTGCTGCGTTCGTGGGTCAGCGCTTATAAAAGAAAGTGCGATGGCACTGCGATCGTTCCGGCGTCAAGGACCGCGAAGCCGACGCCGGCTGCGTTCATACCCGTGATTGCCGCACAAGAGCGGCCGAAGGAGGCGATGCCCGGGCTGCAAGTCCGATTGCCTAACGGAGTGAGGATCGAACTAAATGATGCCCGTGACGATCAGGTGCTGTCACTACTACAAGCGCTGAGTACATTGCCATGTTCCGATTCGACGAAGAGCTGAAGGTATTGCTTCATCGTGATGCGGTGGATGGTCGCAAGGGGATCAACGGACTGGTCGCGCTAGTTGAGCAGGCCTTGGCGCTCGACCCCTTCGCCCCGACGGTCTATGCTTTTACCAATAAGCGCCGCGATCGCGTTCGGTTGTTGCTCTGGGATCGCTCGGGTTTCTGGCTATTGATGAAACGGTTAGAAGCAGATCGCTTCGCATGGCCCCGCGAGGCGGCGGTTCTTGAACTGACGGTTGAGCAGTTGCATTGGCTGCTCGACGGTATCAACCTAGCGGCCGTGAAGAAACATTCGGCACGGCACTACGCGCGCGCGAGTTAGTCAGCACCCACGTACGCGCGGAAAGCGTTTCGTGGATTGCCTGTCGCATTCACGAGACGCTGATTAGATAGTTACAAATTCCCGTATACCTACGGAGACTCGCGATTGGCTATTGTTACGCCATGGCCCGCGACCTTTACCAACCCCACTCGATCACCGCCGACGAACTCGCTGCGCTCATCGCCGAGCGTGATGCGGCTCTCGCTGCGTGCGATGCAGTGCTTGCCGATCGAGATGCGGTACTGGCCGAGCATGAATTGGTGCGCGGCGAGCTACGCGTGACCAAGGTCGAACGCGACCTGCTCAAGGAACAACTCAAAGCGTTCCAGCGCCAACTGTTCGGCGCCAAGAGCGAAGCACGTAGTGCCCAGCAGCGCGACCTGTTTCTTAACGAAGCCGAAGTGCTGGCGCCCACCGCCGCGACTGTGCCCGCGCAAGATGACCAAACTGACATCAAGGTCACGGGTCACAAACGCAAGAAGCCCGGGCGTAAGCCGCTCGATCCAGCGCTGCCGCGGGAAGTGATCCGCTACGAATTGCCGGAATCAGAACGTACCTGCCCGAACGATGGCACGACATTGGTCGAGATCGGCGTCGAAGTCAGCGAGCAGCTCGACATCATTCCCCAGCAAGTACGGGTGATTCGTCACGAGCGCGCGAAGTATGCGTGCTCGCAGTGCGACCAGGGCATCAAGGTTACGCCTGCGCGTTTGCGCATCATCTCGAAGGGCTTGTTCACCGAAGCAGCCCTGGCATGGTTTGTAGTCTCCAAATTCATTGATGGCTTGCCGCTGTATCGTATCGCAGCGCTGCTCAGGCGCTTCGGCGGCGACATCTCACGTAATACGCTGGCTGCCAGCGTGGTACGCCTGGGCCAAGCGGTGCAGCCCATCATTAATTTATTGCGAGATCACTTGCTCGACAGTGAGATCGTGTTTGGCGACGAGACCACCGTGCAGGTGCTCAAGGAACCGGGGCGAGCGCCACAAACCAAAAGCTTTATGTGGGCCCAAATGAATGGCAGCGGGCCGCCCGTACGGCTGTTCGGATATGCGCCCGGGCGTGGCATGCAACATGGATCTGACCTATGGGCAGGCATGCGCCGTGGCGCGGTGCTAATGACGGACGGCTACGAGTCATACAACGCGATCGCTAAAACCAACGGCCTCGTGCATTTAGGTTGCTGGACGCACGCGAGACGCTATTTTGTGAAAGCCCAGGACGTGTTGCCTAAAGAAGCGCACGGTGTACATCAGCCTTCCACGCAGTTCATCCATCTCATCGGCAAGCTCTACGCGGCGGAGTCGCAGGCTCAGAAGAAGCCGAACCAGCGAGCACGCCTTCGGCGGCGTTACAGCACTGCGGTGCTTAAGGAAATTAAGAAACTATTAGACCATCATCTTGAGACGACCGCGCCGAGCGGAAAATTGGGCGAGGCCCTGAGGTATCTCGCCGGGCAGTGGCCAAAATTGAATCGCTATGTTGAAAACCAGGCGTGGCCCATTGGTAGAGTCGAGATGTGGCGCGGTGGCGGTAGGGTTGGTTTGTCTGTTGCCGCCTCTTTCGTCTGGCGGTGCCCGAATAACCTCACCATAGCTCCGTTTCCACATCCCGCTCATCGAACCGGACGTGCGGATTTCCCGCATCCGGCTCTCTTTCAGAACATCAGACCTTCGCGTTCGAACGGTTGGCGGCAAGCGTGCGGAGGCGTATCAGTCCCAATGATTCGTAAAGGAACTGGTCAGAGTATTGGCGGTACCCCGTTCCCGTCTTCCCGCGTTTGCGCATCAACCAGACCCGTAGGCGCCGCGCGACGTACCGGTCGAGATCTTCATAAATCCGCGTCACTGGGCCTTGATTAAAATAACCGGCCCAACCTCGCAACAACGGATTCAATTCCGTGACTCGACTTTCTACGTCAAGGGCGTTCCAACGCCGAGTTGTGGCGTCGTGGACCGCATCCTTCAGCCGCTTGATAGACTTCTTCGACGGCCGGGTGCCCCCAGTACGGACGGCCTCCCAAACCATAGAAGCGACCGACGGTATAACCGAGGAAGTCAAACCTCTCGTCCGGCAACTTCACCAGCCGAGTTTTCTTCTCGTTGACCGTCAGGCCGAGTTTTCCCATCAAGTGCCGCATCGCTTCCATCGCTCCCTCACCACGTCCTTCGCGACAGAGGATCACAAAGTCATCGGCATAATTCACGATTTCCGCCTGATACTTATCGGCGTAGCCGTGGCCATACCAAGCCAGCATGA
>NZ_CP014509.1:0-62715 GCF_001577465.1 Burkholderia sp. PAMC 28687 | reverse complement strand
CGAGATGATCCGTTGCTTAGCGCGGTCAGCATTTCAAGGAGCGGATAATACGCATCGGTCTCACCGCTTCCCGGGAGGCACCGTCCCGTCACGACCTGAACGTCCTGCGCAACCGCGATCTCTTCGAACGCTTCTCCCAGCGATGTCTTACCGATTCCAGCCTCGCCCGTAACGAAGGCAATCTGGGTTTCTCCAGAGCGCGCCCGCGACAGGGCGAGTTCGAGCTCCTGCTGTGCAGCAGCCCGTCCGACCAGGCAGTCCGAGCTCGCAACGCAATTAGGCGCGGCTTCGTCCTGTACCGTTCGCACCGCGGCAATGAAGCGATAACCCCGCCCTCTGACAGTCTCGATGTATCGTGCAGGAGAGCCCCGGTCGCCGAGGGCGTTCCGCGCGGCAAGAATATGCCCCTTCAAGACTTCAGGCTGGACATAAGTCTCTCGCCAAAGTTCAGAGAGGAATTCATCCTGCGACACAACGTGGCCAGGATGGTCAACGAGATAGCGGAGAATATCGAAGGTTTTGGGCCGCAGCGCAACTGGCCGGTCTACTCCGCCGGCGATGCATTCGGTCAAGCTGTAAGCGGCTTTATCCAGCCGAAACGGTCCAAAGAGCAGCAGGTTCATGGTGATACGAGCATCACGAGCGGTCATGTTTGAAGTCTTTTGCCGTTAAAAGCGTATCAGGCCGATGAAATTAGGGATTTGCTGTGTTAGTGCAACATCGTTTCTGTAAATTCGTAGCTGCTGGTGTTGCGTGGCTGTGACGGCCGCCGTGATGAGGGCGCGTAGCGCCCGAAGAGCGGAGGACGACATAGCCGCGCGGCAAAACGCTCGCAGCGTCATATTCGCAGGCGATTTCTTCGGAGCATTCTTACTCACTCTCACGAAGGAGTCGACAGCATGGCGCAACGCGTAGAACATCATCCCCTTGAAGACGCTTTTGCAGCGCTTCTGCTCAACGGCCTGGACGGCGCGGGCGAAGCCCTGCGCATCCTGGTCAACGAAGCAAGCAAGATCGAGCGGGCGCAGTATCTCAATGCTCAGTCTCATGAACGAACCGCCGAACGAATCGATTATGCGAACGGCTTCAAACCCAAAACTGTCACGACCCGCGTCGGCGAACTGACCTTCGATGTCCCCCAGGTGCGCGGCAGCGGCTTCTACCCCAGCGCGCTCGAAAAAGGAACTCGCACCGAGCAGGCGGTCAATCTCGCGCTGGCCGAAATGTACGTCCAGGGCGTCTCCACCCGCAAGATCACTGACGTCCTGGTCAAGCTGCTGGGGCCGGAGGTGTCGATCTCCTCGACTCAGGTCAGTCGGGCTGCCGAACAGCTCGACGCGGGTCTTGCGATCTGGCGTGAGCGCCCCCTTGATGAAACGCCTTACGTCTTTCTCGATGCCCGCTATGAGCGTATTCGTGAAGCGGGTCACTTCGTCGATTGCGCCGTGCTCGTCGCCGTCGGCATCACGGCAGGCGGTCATCGTCGGGTCCTGGGCGTGTCGGTTGCCCTGTCCGAAGCTGAAGTTCACTGGCGAGCCTTCCTCGACAGCCTGGTTCGCCGCGGCCTCAAGGGCATCAAGCTCATCGTCTCCGACGATCATGCCGGTCTTAAGGCTGCGCGTCGCGCGACGCTGCCAAGCGTGCCCTGGCAACGCTGCCAGTTCCATCTGCAGCAGAATGCGCATGCTTACGTTGCTCGTCTCGATCAGCGCAAGCCCGTGGCGCTCCGTATCCAGACCATCTTCAATGCCCCGGATCGCGCCGAAGCCCGACGTCTGCTGAAGCAGGCTGTCGAGCTCTGGGCCGTCGAAGCGCCTGCGCTCGCTACCTGGGCCGAAGACAATCTGCCTGAAGGGTTTGCCATCTTCGAGCTACCGCATGCCCATCGGATCCGCCTGCGCACCACCAATGGCCTCGAACGGATCAATCGCGAGCTCAAGCGTCGAACCCGCGTCGCCTCGATCTTCCCGAACGCCCCATCCGCCAAGCAGATGGTGAATGCAAGAACACCATGTCCGATACCGCTGCCTCAGCAGGTAACCGCAGGCTCAATTCATCATCCCGAGTACGAGGGGTCATGGCGCAGATAGCATAATTATCGCAGAAGCTGGCTTCGGTACCACCTACCTCTATTGTGAACGGCGGTCGAAATCCGACACTAAACGGCGGCGGGTGTTTTCCGGGAACGATTTTTGAGCAATGCTCGAGCAAAATGTCTCGTAGCGGGGTCAAGGGCAAGCGTAGCTTGGCGAAGCGAATCCTTGACGCCGCGAAGGGACGAAAAACTGGTGCTGGGTGCGACCTTGGTCGCGCCCATAAACGCGCATTCTCGCCGCCGTTTACTGGCGGTTTTGCACCGCCGCTAACATCTATCGACAACGGCCCATTTTCGATCGCTATCAGGCTTTCCTTGGCGTTGTGCAACATCAGCGCGCGAACCTTTTCGGCGTAGCTGACGAATAGCTGACATTCATGGAAGATGACTCGCTGCAGGAACGAGTCGATGTTTCCTTAGCGGACTAAATCACCGAATCGCGCATGCAGGGGCCTGCGTGGAGTCGTGATCTTTCTTGAAAAAAACCAAAACTTCACCGAAAAAAAACTTTCCGCTCACTTGCGGCAAAGCGGGGCCCGTTAATCTCCAGATAAGTACAGGAGGAACTGAATACGCGTCCAGAAAGTCGTCTTACGACTACAACTGCACAACAGTCAAATCAGGTCGCGCATCAACTTTCCTTCTTTTGTGGATTCGATCTTAGTCGTCGCCAACCTAAAAGGCCAACGTCGCTTGACCTGGATACTTCAGGAGGGCTTGCAACGTGCCCCGTCGCAAGCCCTTCATTCTTCCGTCCGCCGTACCTTTGGAGAGAGTTGTTGGCACCCGCGGGTCCTGCGAACGCGTCGTCGATAGGGGATGCGCCCGTGGGCTCACGTCACCTGGACTGCTTGCATTGTGAGCCGCCCTCAAACTTAAACGCCGTTCCCTTATGTTTTTGGAGACCCGCCGTGCCAACTCTTAGCTCAAATCGCGCTTACGCAGGCAAGACTGCCGTCATTATCGGGGGCGGTGTGATCGGCGCTTCATGGGCCGCGCTCTTCCTTGTCAACGGCCTCAAGGTGATCGTCAGCGATCCCGATCCCGAGATCGCCGTGAAAGTGCGCGCCCTGATCGCTGCCGCTCTGCCGGCGCTTAAAACGCTCGGCTACAGCGAGCCGGACGTCGAGGGGAACCTGTCCTTTGAAAGGAACAATGCTCGGGCGGTGGCGTTAGCTGACGTCGTCCAGGAGTGCGGACCGGAGAAGGTCGAGTTCAAACAGGCGCTTTGGAAGACCATCGAGACGGCGGCCCCAAGGGAAGCGCTTCTCTTCTCGTCGAGCTCGACCATTCCTGCCTCAGTTCAGGACGCTCAGATGGTCGACCGGTCGCGGCTGGTCATCGGGCACCCCTTTAACCCGCCGCACCTCATGCCGCTCGTTGAGGTCGTTCCGACACCGACGACCGATCCAGCGATCACGGCACGGGCGCTCGACTTCTACAGAGGAGTCGGCAAGGTCGCCTTAGAAATCAGGAAGGAAGTCCCGGGCTTCGTTGCCAACCGCCTCCAGGCAGCGATTTTCCAGGAGGCTGTCTTTCTCGTTGCCGAAGGCGTGGTCAGTCTGCAGCAGCTCGACGACGTGGTCACGAGTTCGCTCGGAATCCGCTGGGCAACATCGGGTCCCTTCCTGTCTTTCCACCTCGGCGGCGGCCCTGGCGGCTTTGCCCACTTCCTGGAACACCTCGGGCCGCCAATGGAGTTGGCATGGAAGCATCTGGGAAAGGCGAGCCTGGACGATGCCACGAAGACGCTTCTGGTCAAGCAACTCGGCGCCTCCTACGGAGCATCATCCTTCTATGCCTTGTCCGAGGTGCGTGACGACAGGGAGGTCGCTGTCATCAATGGACTGGATCAAGTCCCGGACAGAGCATAAGCCAGGTATCCGCCTATTCGAGGACCGCCGCGATCGTAACGATGCGGCGCTAGCGACAATGCTGGGGCGGCGACGCGGCCCTCCTTCGAACTTCACCGAGTGGCATTCTATTTTTAAATTTTTAGGTGGCCACTATGCCCGTCAAACCCGGTGAGACGTTCGCCCGGCAACTAGAGTACAACCTGGCAAATCGCGCCACGAGCAGCGATTTCGACCTCGCCGCGGAGACCGAGGCTGTGCTTGATAGTGTAGGCGCTGCCTCGTCGGAGAGCGGCGGTCGCCTCTCATTCTATGGCAGGGATCCCATTGTCCCTAGCACGGTTCGCTTCGGATCCATGGCGGCGGTTGCCCTGGCTGCAAAGGCGGTGCAAATTGCCTCGATCTGGCGCATCCGGACCGGGCGCTCCCAAGACATTGGCGTCGACGTACGCAAGGCGCTGCGCCGATTCAGTCCATTCGTCGACCGGCAGTGGGAGACGGTGAACGGTTACGACGGCGGAATGTATTCCGACCCGGACAACCCGTATTTCGCGACCATGTACGAAACCAGGGACGGGAAATGGGTACTGCCAACTAATCCATACCCACAGATTCACTTGAAGACGGCCATGCTCCTCAATGTGCCGAGCACGCCTGATCTGGTCGCTCGAGCTGTCAAGCAATGGGACGGCGAAGCGCTGGAGCAGGCCGCCGTCGAGGCGGGCGTGGTGATGCCTCTCGCACGTCCACTCAGGCAAATCCTGGAAATGGACGTGTTTCGAAGGGGCCTGCGAGATATGCCGCTGATTTCGGTAGAGAAGGTCTCCGAAAGCGATCCCAAACCCTTCACCTCCGATGCCCGCGATCCTTTATCGGGAATCCGGGCGTTGGGGCTGGCGCACGTGATTGCCGGAGCGTCCATTGGGCGGGCTTTGGCGCTGCATGGCGCCGACGTATTGAACGTCTGGGCCCCAGAAGACTGGGAGCACAATGTCTTTCTCTATACGTCGCATGTCGGCACGCGATCAACGACCTTGCGCATCAAGAACGCCGAGGCGCGCGCCAAGTTTATGACGCTGATGGACGGCGCCGACATTTTCTATTCCAACCGGCGCGCAGGCTATCTCGAGCGCCACGACCTCACCGCCGAGGTGCTTTGCAAATCGTTTCCCGGCCTGATCCATACGCAGGTAGTTTATGCCAACGCGCATGGTCCCTGGTCGGATCGTGTGGGCTTCGACGTGTCCACGGGCGTGACCATGGGATTGTTCTGCCTGGAAGGCACCGACGACAAACCTGTACCCCCTTCCATCAAGGTGGTCAATGACTATGTCGCGGGCTGGCTCGCGACCGTAGGGGTCCTGCAGGCGTTGAAGCGGCGAGCGGTCGAGGGAGGTAGCTACAAAGTCGTGGTGTCGCTGTCGAGAGTGACGCTCTGGTTGATGTCGATGGGAATTTTCGATAAGGCTTACGCCACAGAGATGGCCGGCTCCAGTGTTGAGCACATGTATGTGCCGCCGGAGCAGTTCAGCGCCGTCACCCCGCTGGGTCTTTACACCGGCGTGACCGAGCAGGTAACCATGTCCGAGACGCCTGGACGATACCGCTTCGTGCTGGAGCCTCGCGGCGCCGCCCAGCCGCGGTGGCTCTGAATCCTGATCCCCCCATTCTGGAGACAAGAACCATGAGTTCAAGCTTAGACCGACTTCTTCTGCTTAACATCGGTAGTCCGTCCCGCCTCTTGTCAGTGGCCGTGGACGGCGGCAATATTCAAACTCTGGTGGCGGACCTCGGTGTCGCACCTGATGGCATCGCGATCGATCCCCTCCATGATCATATTTTCTGGACCTACATGGGGACCAGCCATGACGGTGAAGACTTTCTGGTCAACGACGGTTCCATAGAGCGGGTCAACCTCGACGGTGGAGATCACACCACCATCGTGCCGCAGGGCGGAACCTTCACTCCGAAGCAGATGCGTTGTGATGTGGAAAATGGCTTCATCTACTGGTGCGATCGGGAAGGTATGCGTGTCATGCGCGCCCGGACCGACGGATCCGAGCCGACTGTGCTCGTACAAACGGGCGCCACGGACGAAGAGCGCCACGACCGTCGCCGCCATTGCGTCGGGGTGGCCATCGACCCCGCGGGCGGCTTCATCTACTGGACGCAAAAGGGCAAGCCTAAGGGCGACGAGGGGCGCATACTCCGCGCCGCTCTGGATCTGCGGCCCGGCATGGATCCGGCGAACCGCCCAGACATCGAAGTGCTCTTCAACGGGCTGCCCGAGCCGATTGACCTCGAATGGGTTGAAGAGAGCGGCTATCTTTACTGGACCGACCGCGGCGCTCCACCGGCTGGAAACACACTTAATCGGGCCGTCGTCCGGCCGGGTCAGTCCATGATCCGGGAGATTATCCTGACTGGTCTGCACGAAGGTATTGGCTTGGCGATCGATCGCCGCAACAAGCGTGCCTTCGTCAGCGACTTGGGTGGATTCGTGCATATGTTGGACCTAGATCGTCCAAGTGCCGGCAAAATCGTTTTCTCGGGGCACGGACCCCTTACCGGCATCGCCTACCTGGACGCCCGGGCGTCACCACCGAACTCCCCGTCGGGAGCGTGAGCCATTTCCCGCTCCGCGTTTGTCGCTCGAATACATCAGGGCCGAGATAACTCCCCGACTGCGTAGACTCAGGGAATTCAACCATCCGCCCCGCCTGTAACGACTGAGCCTGCGCATGACGAACGCTTAGCCATGCTGATGGTTTCGATAGATTACCCGTGAAGGCCCGAATCATGTTGAATATCCGCTGTGAAAAGTTTCGTGCTTGCGAGGGATCCCACCTACGCCTATTAAACAAGGTGGTTCGGCTTGTGCGGTCATCCTTGCTTCGATGGACAAGCACGAGCTATATGGATCGGAGTTCGTTGCACACGCAGGTCCGTGCAAAAACGCGCGGTCGATCAGCCCGAAGCTTGGCGTTAGCCGTTCTCTACATTCTTGCGTTGCTTCAAATCGAAGGCTGCGCGTCACTGCCGCCGTCGGCGAAAGCGGAGACCTTCGCGTTGCCCGCAAATGACGCAGATCCGCTAGTGCAGCTTGCCAGAACTAGCACGCCCGCAGGTCCGGGTTCGAGCTTCAGGCCCCTGCCTTTCAGTCGCATTTCCATGGATACCCGGTTGGCGCTTGCGAAGCGAGCGACTCACACCATGGACCTTCAATACTATTTGCTTCAGAACGACTACACCGGGAAGACTCTGCTGAGAGCGGTCAGGGACGCGGCGCTGCGCGGGGTTCGAGTGCGCTTACTTGTGGACGACCTTTACACCGATACCAGTGAACAGATTCTTCTGAATTTAGCAGCTACTCCTAACATTGAAGTCAGGCTGTTTAATCCATTTCCTGCCGGAAGGACGTCCGAGCTGATGAAATGGACCCTGTCGCTCAACGACTTCTCTCGACTCAACCACCGAATGCACAACAAGCTCTTTATCGCCGATGGGGCGTTTGCGGTTGCAGGCGGAAGAAATATGGCTGATGAGTACTTTTTTCAGAGTCATGTTGGAAATTTCATCGACTTTGATTTGCTGCTCGCAGGAGACGCAGTGCCGAGGCTCGAGTCAATTTTCGATAGCTATTGGAACAGCCCGAGGGTGTATTCCTTGGCTAGCCTCGACAGCTCACCCAGTGACCTGGCCACCCGGCAAGCGGCATTCGAAAGCGAGACCGCTGGCGAGGGCGCTTTCTCAAGCGTTCCCTCAGCTGTGCAGGACCAGCTAGGATTTCTTCCTTTCAGTCAGGAGGCGGGCGAGCTTCGGCTGAACATGTTTTCCGGTGATATCGAGACTTTTGCCGATACGCCTGAAAAGGTTTCAGGGCGGGCCGAGAAGGGGGACGACACATCCACTGTTACGTCACGAGTTCTGAGGGCCATTTCCGAGGCAAACACGGATATCCTGCTGGTTTCGCCGTATTTCGTCCCAAGTGACGCAGGAATGGCTGTGCTACAAAAGGTTCGCGATCGCGGAGTGAAAGTTACGCTGATCACCAACGCGGTGGGGGCGAATGATGAGCCCTTAGCTAGCGCTGCTTATGCCACGTTCCGTGTTCGCATGCTTAAAATGGGGATCGATATCTACGAAGTGAGCTCGGAGGGGCTGCACGAAAACAAGGATGTTGGAGCAGTGATCGGACGGGACTCTATCGGCCGATCACACGCAAAAATTGTTGTTATAGACAGCGATACGACTTTCGTGGGGTCCATGAATATGGATTTCCGATCGTCTCGGGAAAATACAGAAATGGGCATGTTTGTACATTCCAAACAGCTTGCTCTGCAAGTCATGTCCCTATTCAATGGAATCAAAAGCAGTGGGACTTATCATCTCAGCCTCGCAAGCGACGGAAAGTCATTGGAGTGGACGGCGATGGAGAATGGCAACGAGGTCATTTATAAGTCTGAGCCCGATGTGAGCTTTGGAACGCGGCTGAAGATATTTTTCCTCGCTCCATTCGTTTCGCAACAGATGCTTTGAAGCCAAGTGCGCGCAACCAAGCGACATCCGGATCGTCTAGCGCGGGAGAAGCTAGCCTACGCATCTCGCCTGACTTCTAAAGCTTCTTGGCTTGCGGTGGATCGTTCGAAACAAGGCGTCAAGAACGGACTCTAGCAAGAGACGCTCTGGACGGCGCGCCCCGGTGTGGACGCATCGGTGATAGAAGGGCGGTGCTTCTAAATAAAGTGGCTTAAGAGACGACGAGGTTCATGACATGAACGATACGCCCAAAAACGGTGTCCGCACCCAAATTCAGCCGCGCCATGCAATTGCCGAGACTGCCAGGATCCTATGGCTCCTGAGAGGCATTCTGGCAATTCTGCTGATCATTTCCTCGTTTTGTCCGCGGCGATGTATTACGTTGGGGGCGCAGTTAATGCAAGCACGCGAACACAATCATCGCTTGGTGAGACTTTATACTTTTGTGCGGTCACGGCACTTACTATCGGTTACGGCAACGTGATTCCGACCACCACGCTTGGCCGGATCATCGCGGTATTACTAGGTTTGCTAGGCGTGTTGATGACAGGCGTGGTAACGGCTTCCGCTGTTTACGGTATTCAGGCGGCTGCTCAACGGGCGGGTCTGTTACATCGGTAGTTCTTCGACGGTCGCGGTCGACGGAGGTAAAGATACGGCTGACGCCTTCGGGCTTCTACCTAGAGTGGCTAAGGTCAATAAGCGCGCATTATTCGCGCCTTACCTCGCGCGACTTCGCGCGTTGAAAATCTTTAAATTAGACGGACTATTGATCGACTGCTTCTTCTGCCGGCTCGATTGGACTTCCGTCTCAACAATCGAAGGATTAGATGGCGTCCTGTATTCCTTTGTTCTCTGAGCGGGTCCAGCCGATTGGCGCGCCCAACGCGCAAAGCGTTGAGCCCGTGCAGCGATGGCCACCATCGAGGGATTGCGAACGCCCGTCGCTCGTCAAGAGGCACGCACAAGTGAGACCGTTCAGCACAATGGTCCTTGCGAGCACGTGGCTTACGGGTTGTACCCGGTCGCCGTCGATCAACGTGCTTGGTGCTTACTTCCCTGACTGGATGTTCTGCATTGCGGCCGGCGTCCTGCTCACAATTGCCTTTCACGTTCTTGCGCTGCGAGGCGACCGTGCTCGCTGGTTGTGGCCACAGGCGCTCGTCTATCCGGCGCTGGTCACGTTGGTTTCACTGATTGTCTGGTTGATCTTCTTTCAACATTGACCGGGAACGACGCGATGTCGACAAGCTTGATTGAAAAGCGGCGCAGGCCCTGGCCCGCCATTGTGCTGGTACTCTTAGCCGTCGTTATGCTGGTGTTTGTGATCCGGCTGCTCGACAGCTCGCCGCGCACCGACGATGCCTATGCCTATGCCGACACAATCGACGTGGTGCCGGAGGTGAGCGGACGCATCGTCAATCTCGCGGTGCGGGACAACCAGGCGGTGAAGCAAGGCGATCTGCTGTTCCAGATCGATCAGCGTTCGTACCAGGACGCGTTCACGCGCAGCGAGGCTTCGCTTGAGGCACTCGACAAGCAGATCGCGCTGACCCAGCGCACCGTCAACGCTCAGCAGTACAACGCTGAGTCGGTACGCGCCGCGGTTGCAGGCGCGCGGGCGGCGGCGGCCCAGGCGAGCGACACGCTGCGCCGCACAGAGCCGCTGTTGTCGAAGGGCTATGTATCGGCTGAAGACGTGGACCAGGCTCGCACCGCACGACAAGCCACGCAGGCCCGGTTGAGCGCGGCGCAACTGCAGGCCCGACAGGCGGCGGCGGCTGTGAGTGGCGTGGACGCGCTGATCGCCCAGCGGGTAGTCTTACAGGCCGAGATAGCACTGGCACAGCTGAATCTCGAATACGCGACAGTGCGGGCGCCATTCGACGGCCGCGTGGTGTCCCTGAAAACATCTACTGGCCAGTTCGCATCCGCACTCAAGCCGGTTTTCACGCTGATCGATACCCGGCACTGGTACGTAGTGGCGAATTTCCGCGAGACCGAACTGAGCCATATTCGCGTCGGCACGCCTGCCACGGTCTATCTGATGAGTGACACTGGCCGGCGCTTTCACGGCACGATCGATTCGATTAGCTACGGTGTGTCGCCCGACGAAGGGGGCTTGGCGTTGCCCGGCGGGCTGCCGCATATTCAGCGCACCATCAACTGGGTGCATGTGTCGCAACGCTTTCCGGTCAAGATTCTCGTCGACAACCCCGATCCGGATCTGTTCCGCCTCGGGACCTCGGCCGTCGCGGTGCTGGAACCAACGGCGACATCAACGCGGAGCGACGATGCACAAGCGCGCTGAGGTGCCGGTATGAGCGCGGCCGACTATCTGCCGGCGACCCTCGATGATGCCCAGCGCTTTTTGCGTGGCCAGCTCGCGTCCTATCCAGGTCGCGCCAATGTGATGCTGCGCTGCGTGCTTGCAAGCGCCATTGTCATCGTCACGTCGATGACGCTTCAAGTCCCCTTGCTGGCGCTCTCACTGATTGTCGTGTTTTACGTCACGCAATCAAACGTTGTCGTCACGCGGCTTGTGGGGACGTTATTTATCGTCGGCTCGACGTTGGCAATTGGCTGCTCCATCCTGCTATTGCAATTCACGTTCGACTATCCGATGTTGCGCATCGTCGTCGCGAGTTTGCTGTTCTTCGGCAGCGTTTATCTGATGCGTATCCTGAAGGCCGGCATAGTATTTTTCGTTGTGGCCATTGTCATTATTTATGTTCAAAGCTTTGTCGACGTGACCGACGACGCCGAACTTCTGATCCGCGGCGTACTCTGGGTGTGGGTGGCAGTGAACTATTCCATCGTGCTCACGCTGGTGGTCAACACATTGTTTTTGCCGGCCGAGCCTCAGTTGCAATTGAAGGCGGAAATGCATAGGCAATTAATGGCGGTCGTCGCGCATCTGGATTATCTGATTGGTTCGGGACCGTCGCTCGAACCGATCACGCCGGTAGCGGTCCAGCAAGGGGCGCTGGCGCTGCAAAAACTGCTCAAATTCGCTGCGATGCGCGACGCTCATTACCGGGAGGAGGGAGCGTATCAACTGGCCTGCATTGCCACCGTGTCGCGCCTTTACAGGGCAACTCACGAACTTCCGACAGGACCGTCCGACATATCCGTCGCAACGCGCGGGGCTCTGCATGAGCTGAGCGATAGTTGTCGTGCGCTAGACGAGGCAATCGGCGCCGGTCGAGCGTATCGCGCAACACATCAAGCGACGCCCGAGTCCTTTGATGGTTTGAGTAGCTTTGGCGTCGCAGCAGAGATGCAACGTGCGCTGGACGCATTCGATAACCTTGCGGCGCGCGCGTCTTCAGTTGAGCGTCCGTCAGCGAAAGAACCCATGGTGGTCCCCGACGCCTTCACCAATCCTGCGTATGCGCGCTTTTCCCTGAAGACGCTACTGGCCGTACTGGTGTGCTATGTCTTTTACAATGCCACGGACTGGCAAGGCATCCATACGATCATGCTAACCTGTCTGATCATCGCGCTGCCGAGCTTGGGTGCGTCAGCACAACGGGCCGTATTGCGGATTAGCGGCGCGTTCGTCGGCAGCGCGCTGGCGCTATTCATGGTTGTGTTCGTGCTTCCTCATCTCGACAGCATCATTGGCTTGCTGTTGATATCGTTGCCGGTCATCGCTCTGGGCTCGTGGATATCGGCGGGATCGGAGCGCATCAGTTACGCCGGCGTGCAGATCATGTTCACTTTCTCACTGGCGCTGCTTGAGCAGTTCGGACCGACGACCAATCTTACCGATATTCGCGATCGCATGATCGGGATTGTGTTGGGCGTGGGGGTGTCGACGCTGATCCAGATGTCGTTCTGGCGTGAAGGCGAGAGCGACGCACTGCGACAAAAGTTGGCTGCCATGCTGCGCTCGGTAAGTGCGATGGTGCGTGCGGATCGTTCCGATGCTGGACTACCAGCGGAGGTGCCTTACGCCCAGCAACAATTGCAGACGTGGACAGCGCTTGCCGACTGTGAGGCTGTGCTGGCGCGGGTTGCGCTGGAGCCGAACTGGCAGGAGGGCGAGCATGCGCAATTGACACTGCACGGGCAAACGGTTCTCGCTCAGGGGCGTGAAATCATGCTGGCAGGCAATGCGCTTCACAATGCGCTGAGCGCCCCTGCGGCACCGCGCGGCGAAGCTCGTGATGCAGCGTGCGCCATTCAAGAGCAAGCTGCTAAACAGCTTGCCCTGTATGCGGACGACCTGAGTGCTAACCCGCCACTCGCGCAGACTCCTCAAAGGCTCTCATTGCGCACGCTGGAACAGCATGGTATGCGCAGCATCGACATCGCTCGCGGCGCTGCGGACGATGACTCGTACCGCATGCAACTTGCGGGTTGCGCGCGCAACCTCATTCGTCAGTTGTCGGGGCTGCCAGACTGGCAAGTCTCAAATTCCGCTCTCCTGGTTTTACGCGAGTTGCACGAGAATGATTAAGCGAGAACCTTTGCCCTTCTGCTGGTTCGGCAGCCGTATGTGGCTCGGTGCGTTGCTGTTGTCCGGCATGGCCGGCTGCGCGCTAATCCATCACAATGGAACGCCCACTGCAGAAATCCAAACGGAGCAGATTCGCCTCGCTGACGATATCCACCTTGCCCGCGACGGCTGGCCAGCGGCGCGCTGGTGGAGCCTTTATGGCGACGCGCAGCTCGATGTACTGATCGCGCGTGCTTTGAAAAACTCGCCGACTATGATCATTGCCCGCACGCGTGTCACACAGGCCAAATCGGATGTCGAGCTTGTCAAGGCGGGATCGAATCTGCAAGTGGTGGCGCTCGGCGCGGTCGATCAAGAGCATGTCTCCGCCCATGGTTTTCTCGGACCATTCGCGGAGAACGAACCGCAGCTTGGTTTAACGGGTCCGTGGTACACCGAGGGGATTGTTGGACTCGGCGCCAGTCTCGACGTCGACCTCTGGGGAAAGCAACGCGCCGAGGTGGCGGCGTCGCTCGGTGTGAACAACGCGCGCCTTGCCGAGGAGTCGGCGGTGGAGCTCGAAATTTCGACTGACGTTGCGCAGTTGTACTACGGTATTCAGACCGCTTACCAATTGATTGCTCTGCAGGAACAATCGCAAGAGGCGGCAGGGTTCTCCGTCGAGACCCATGAGGCGCGTATGGCCCGCGGGCTCGAGGCGCAAACGCAAACTGAAGAAGAGCGCGCCCGGCTACTCGCTGTGCAACAGCAGATCGTCGCAACGCGGGGACGCATCAAGCAGTTTCGTGAATC
The DNA here is from genome assembly GCF_001577465.1 of Burkholderia sp. PAMC 28687. Classification (NCBI taxonomy): domain Bacteria; kingdom Pseudomonadati; phylum Pseudomonadota; class Betaproteobacteria; order Burkholderiales; family Burkholderiaceae; genus Burkholderia; species Burkholderia sp. PAMC 28687. Next base: position 48,971 of record NZ_CP014509.1, on the reverse strand, counting down.
GTTGCGAGCATTGATCGGAGCAGGACCGGACGACTTGCCGGCGATCGAACCGATGGCGCTCCCGCAATCGCAGGAAAGTTTGCCGTCTACGCTGTCCTATGAGTTGCTGGCGCGACGCCCGGACCTGCAAGCGATGCGCTGGTATGTCGAGGCGTCTTTCGACCGGATCGACGCTGCAAAGGCGGCGTTTTATCCGAGCTTCGATATCAAGGCTTTTTTTGGTCTCAACGCGCTGCATCTGGCGGACCTGTTCACGCATGCGAGCCAGCAGATCAATCTGCTGCCGGGTGTGTATCTGCCGATTTTCGATGGCGGACGTCTGAACACGAACCTCAATGGGGTTCGTACGGCGAGTAACACACTCATCGAACAATACAATCAGGCCGTGCTCAATGCCGTACGCGATGTGGCGTTGACCGGCAGCCGCCTGCAGGACCTCGATGCCGAGTCGCTCCTGCAGGCGAAGAAGTTGCAAAGTGTTGCCTTTGCGCAGGATAGCGCCGAGGCGCACTATCAGCGCGGGCTGACGAGCCGGATTGCAGCGATGGATGCGCGCCAGCCGGTGATTGCCGAGCGGGTTGCGCTGCTCGACATAGAGGGGCGGAAGCTGAGTGGTGAGATTGCACTGGTGAAGGCGCTTGGGGGCGGATACCGGTCCGGAACGCCCGTCGTAATGACGCCGCGGCTATGACGTTTGCGTTTGGAACGGGCGGGCAGATCGCACAACGCGACGCGCTGCGCAGCTGTTTGAAACCGTTTCCGCTAAGTCTGTCTAACGTCAGTCCAACATTTCGGTTTAGCTTCAAAAGTAGACGAGCCGTTCTACGAAGCTACTGAGCGAGTATGGCCAGCGCGGCGCGCAGAGGGGTAAATGACACTGTAAATGTGCCGACAAGCGGCGTGGTCATTTCCAGTATTAGAAAAATTGCCACCGAAGTGGATAACGCGCCTAAAAATAAGGCCGCAACGACTGTGCCGTTGATAGGGGTGAGCACACCAAACGCGCCGAAAATAATGGATAACCACAGCACCAGCGCTACTAACAACGGCGTGGGGAGCGAACTGGCCGCTTCCAGCAGCGCCAGGCCGCGTGCAGCCAGCACGTCATCAGCAATCTGGATTGCATTAGCCTGTATTTGACGCTGCTCCGCGTTACTCGGCGTAAGTTCTTTCAGTTTGTGCTCAAGGCCTTCCACTTCCCTTAACGCCTGAACGCTGCCAAGTGATGCCACCTGCACAGGGTCACGGGAATCAAGTGCCTCGATCCACGTGCCGTAGCGCTGCTTAAGCAGGCCACGAACCTCCTGCGCTTCAGGTCCATACTGGGCTAGCATGCGATCGAGGCGAACAACGCCGGCGGCATTGTGCACGAGTGAGCTGTTCACTGTGTCGAATGAGCTTTTCGCTGACGAGGTCAGCAGGCCAAGCACCAACGCTGCCATTGTCGCAATCAGGCCGATCGCCAGTTTCACGACGCCGATTGAATCATCATCAAGGTGATGGTGCGGCAGCATGGGACGCAGATACAAGCCAAACAGCGCGCTTCCGAATACACACACAAGCACAATCAACGCGACAGCGAAATCGCTCATGAATCCATCCTTGGTTTTTGGTACTAGGCTCCGCGCAAAATTAACCCAAAAATAGGACGCACGGAAGCGGTGATCAGGCACACCTAACTCATTATTCCGTTGAGCTGGAAGGCGAAAGCTTGGACGATACGCGGACAGAATATCTGCCGCGATGCTCACCATACAGCGTGAAGCAAACCTTCGCCAGTTTCCTGTCCAAATCTATCCCGGGAGTCTGTCGACGCAACGCTGCGCTCGCATCGCCCACTCCCGGTTGCGCGGGCGAGAGCACCAGGATGGCTTGAGGTCTGTCGCATAGCATTACGGTTTTTTGGAGGAGGTGGTTTCGCCCAACATCGCTGTATCAAGGGTAGAGCAAAATGTCAGACTCGCTCGGCTTGTCAGACGCGGACTACTGACAACAGTTGAGGACGCGATCAGTGGCACAGTCGAGTAATAACTGTGAGTTTCTAAAATTATTTGACATAATTATCAATACGTAATCCTAAATATTCTCGGATCGACTTCGCGCAAACATCGCAACAAATAATCGATTGACCGTGATCGACCCACAAAGGACGATCAACGCTCTCTAAAGCGGACGTCCCAGCCTCGCCGGCCCACTCACACTGCGTCACCTCCCGAGCGATGCTCGACGGTAGGGCAACTTTAAATCGTTCGGCGTTTCCGACTAAATCTTCGCGCACAATACGCGGGACAGGCGGGTCCTTCGGTCCTTCTAAGGTAGCGTCTACGCGTATATCCCTGCACACCATTCGCGTTCATCGAACTAGACACTACACAAGAGCAAGCCAACGTATGTGTTGCGACGCGAAGCGCCGTCGCAGCTTTGAAAGAATTAAAGCCCCTCCAAAAAGTCTTTTTTGATCGATTTCGAGTAGGCGGAACACGCAACGTGCGCTGCGTTAGCTGCTGCATTGACCATCAGGTTGGCATCGACCGGCTTGCACAGCGAGACAATGATCGGCGGTGGGACCGGCTTGAGCGGCAGTTCAACGAACTCGCCGCTTTGCAGTTCCTTCGCGACAAAAAGACCGGGAATACCGGCAACGCCATACCCATCGCGCACCAATTGCACAATCGCAGCTACCGACGGTGAACACGTAATACGCGTTTGCTCGGGTCGCATGTTCTCTTGCCGGGCAAGCGCATGCACGATGCTTTCCAGCGCTACTTGCGGCGCCGTTCCACGGCCGAATGTCACTATCGGTCGTTGCAAGACACGTAACGCAAGCCCCGCTGCGCGTCTCGACAACAGCCCGCGTCTCGCGATCCAGCGCACCGGATAACTGGCGATCGCACTCGATGCAATCTTAGTGCTGTCAATCCCTTCCACCCGTATGACGAGATCAAGCTCGCCGCTTAGCAAGCGGCGCTGCAATACGGAACTCGAGTCAACAGTGAGATCGACATCGAGCTTCGGATAGTTTGCATTGAGATACGTGATGTAGTGCGACAGCCAGCTATGCACCACCGTCTCGATCACTCCCAACCGAAGCTTGCCGCCGACCACCGCCTCCTGACCCGCCGCCTCGCGCAATGCACGTGCGGCATCGACCACGTTCTTTGCGAGCCCGAGCAAGCTCTGCCCCGCCGCCGTCAAACGAAACGTCGTTGTCGTACGGTCGACCAGCTCAGTCTTCAACTCGTCCTCAAGCGACTTGATGCGTAGCGAGATGGTCGCGGGCGTGGCGTGCAGGACGCGCGCCGTCGCCCGAAAGCTCTCCACTTCAGCCAGCGTCACGAAGGTCTCGAGGAACCGTGTATTCATGCGGGCGTCAGCCGGAACGACTGCATGGCGTCAGCCAGGCGAAGCGCCTGGTCGTTCATCGAACTCGCTGCGGCTGCAGCCTGCTCGACCAGCGCCGCGTTCTGTTGCGTCGTGCCGTCCATCTGCGCGATTGCCCGGTTGACCTCTTCTATCCCCACACTCTGCTGATTCGACGCAGTCGCAATGTCTTCCACGATCGATGTTACGCGTTTGACCGCCGTGACGATATCGGCCATGGCCTTGCCCGCGTTTTCAGCGAGTCCGGCACCGCTTTCGATCTGCGAGAGCGACGTATCAACCAGCACGCGGATCTCTTTTGCCGCAGCCGCACTGCGTTGCGCGAGGTTGCGCACTTCGCCGGCCACCACCGCGAAGCCACGGCCATTTTCGCCAGCACGGGCCGCTTCAACCGCCGCATTTAGCGCGAGGATATTCGTCTGAAATGCAATGCCGTCGATCACCGCCGTGATCTCGGCGACCTGCTTCGAACTGGTTGCAATCGCGCGCACGTTCTCGACCACGTCATCGACCACGCTGCCGCCTCGCAACGCCTGCGCCGACGCGCTTGCCGCCACCTGACTTGCTTGCAATGCGTTATCGGCGTTCGCACGGACCGTAGATGTGATCTCGTCCATGGCCGCCGCGGTCTCTTGAAGCGCTGCTGCTTGCTGCTCCGTTCGGCTCGACAGGTCCGCGTTGCCGCTGGCAATTTCCGCTGCGGCAAGCTTGATGGCATCGGCGGCATCTTTCACGCGCGAAACCGTGCCTGCCAAGCTGTCGCGCGTATGGGCAATGGCTGAAATCACGCTCTGCGTATCACCAGCCGTCACGTCGATACGCCCCGTCAGGTCGCCCGACGCAATCTGCCGCGCAAGCTGCGCAGCGGAAGCGGGTTCACCGCCCAGTGAACGGCTCACGCTCTTGATCGCCATCGATGCAAACAGCGAAATGGCCGCGCCGAGTGCGAACAGCATAAAGAACGAATGCAAGAGTGTTCTATAGAACGCGGCCTGGATATCGTCCTGGTACGTGCCAGCGATCAGGTCCCAGTCCCACGGTTTATAACGTTTCGTATAACCGAGCTTCGAACTCGGTTCGGTCTCGCCCGGCTTCGGCCACCAGTATTCGAGGAACCCGCCGCCTTCCGCGGAACTACCCGCCGCGGCAATGGCCGTGTAGAGCGGATTGCCCTTCGCGTCCTTCCAGTCCGACATGTCCTTGCCGTTCAGCTTTGGGCTCATGGGATGCATGATCATGACGGAATTCGCCCCGACAATAGTCACGTAACCGCCGCCGTCATACCGCATGTCGCCGATCCGCGCGATGGCTTCCTGTTTCGCGGCGTCCACGGACATCTTGCCGCTCTGCGCCTGCTTGTCGAGACCTGCGGCGATTGAATACGACATCGAAACAATATCGCCGAGATCCCGATGACGCTCCGACAACTGCAGGTCGCGTGTCTGGTAAGCGTGCCAGACAGTCAGCGTCAGAAGGCCGAACCACGACAGGATCAGCGGCATCCATAACTTCTGGCGCAAGGACAGACGGTTCATTTTTGTTTTCCAGTTGAAAGGGACTGCTTATCAGGAGAAGGAGAGGCGCAGGAAAACGAGCCCGCTCTTTCGCTTAACGGCAGCCCGGAGGAATTATTAACTCCGCCAAAAAAGATGCGCTCAGGTAATCAATGTTTTCCGCACCGCGTTTCCAGGCAGTCGGTGCGCTTCTGCAAGTTAGCGGCTGCGAATTGAAACGACACCTGCAAAGGCATGCAGCCTAGTTCCGCGCTTATTTGGCGGATTACGCATGCCCGCTTCGCTACGTGAAAACCCGCACGAAACCGTTAAGAAAACCTTAACGCATGCGAGCGGAATAACTCGCTGGCGTCGCTTTTTTTTCGACCCTAACCTGCATCCAATCACTTGTTTCTTCGCTATTTCACGCATCCGTGAGGGATCTGACCCATGCCCCATCTTTTCCGCCAGCAAGTTCGCAGCAAGCGTTTTACCGGTCCAACGGCAGGTCATTGTGGCGAATTCGCTCAAGCCAATCTCGCCATCATCCCAAGCGTTTATGCGGAAGATTTCCTGCGCTTTTGCGTCCGCAACCCCAGAGCGTGTCCGCTGTTAGGTGTTGGTGAACCCGGTCAGTGGAACGTCCCGGCGTTAGGGCGCGACCTTGATATCCGCACGGACGTTCCCGGCTATAACGTGTATCGCGAAGGCGTGCTGTGCGAACAGCCCGGCGATATTGTCGAACTCTGGCGCGATGATCTTGTGGTGTTCGCCATCGGCTGCTCGTTTTCGTTCGAGCAGATGCTGGCGCACGAACGCATTCCATTGCGGCACGTCGATGAAGGAGTCAACGTGCCGATGTACCGGACGAACATTTTGAATCAGGCAGCTGGGCCGTTCGGCGGCAAGCTGGTCGTCTCCATGCGCCCCATGAGTGGTGCGCATGCGGTGCGGGCCATTCAGATCACAAGCCGGTTCCCTTCGGTGCATGGTGCCCCGGTGCATCTTGGCAGCCCCGCGGTGCTCGGTATTGAAGACCTGATGCAGCCCGACTTCGGTCATCCGGTTTCCATTCACCAAGACGAAATACCGGTGTTCTGGGCGTGCGGCGTTACACCGCAAACTGCCATTGAAAGTGCGCGCTTGCCGTTTGCCATTGCACATCGTCCGGGTCACATGCTCATGACCGATATCCCTAACTCATCGCTCGCCGTGCTGTGAGCGCACGCTTACGAAACTTGGAGACCGCCATGAATACCGAAGCACGCGAAGCGAGCGCGCCAGTTGAACCGCTGACCGACAAACCCGCCAGCAGCGGCATGTTCGGCTGGTACAAACACACGACCCCAAGCGAGAAGCGCGCGTTTTGGAGCTGCAAGATAGGTTATGGACTCGATGCCATGGATACCCAGTTCCTGAGCTTCGTAATTCCCACACTAATCGCAACCTGGGGGTTGAGCAAGGGCGAAGCGGGATTGATCGGCACGGTAACGTTGCTGACTTCAGCGTTGGGCGGCTGGGTTGCGGGCGTTCTGTCGGATCGCATTGGCCGAGTGAAGACGCTGCAGATCACGATCCTCTGGTTTGCATTCTTTACGCTCGTTTGCGCATTTGCACAGAACTATGAACAGTTGCTGGTTGCACGCGGCTTAATGGGATTCGGTTTCGGTGGCGAGTGGACGGCCGGCGCTGTCTTGATCGGCGAGGTTATCCGGCCGCGTGATCGGGGCAAAGCCGTGGGCATGGTGCAGGCAGGCTGGGCGATCGGCTGGGGCGTTGCCGCCGGTCTTTATACGCTGGTGTTTTCGTTCCTGCCCGGTGACATCGCGTGGCGCGCTTTGTTTGCACTCGGGATTTTGCCCGCACCGTTCGTGATCATGATCCGCCGTCTTGTTGATGAGCCCGAAGTCCATAAGCAGCAGAAACAACGTGAATTGGAAACCGATCAACGCAGTTCATTTCTTGAGATATTTGGGCCCGATATGTGGCTGACCACGCTGCGCGCGGCCATTCTTGCGACAGGCACGCAAGGCGGTTACTACGCTATCACCACGTGGCTGCCGACTTACTTGAAAACCGAGCAGCATCTGAGCGTCGTCGGCACGGGAGGTTATCTTGCAGTCGTGATTGCCGGGTCGTATGCGGGCTATCTGTGCGGAGCATTTCTCAGCGATCGCTTTGGTAGACGGCTTAACTTCATCGTGTTTGCGCTGGCTTCCATGGCCATCGCGCTTATCTATACCCGCGTGCCGATGAGCAACACGCTGCTCTTGATTCTCGGCTTTCCGCTCGGCTTTTTTGCATCAGGGATATTTGCCGGGATGGGCGCGTTCATGACCGAGTTATTCCCCACGCGTATTCGTGGTTCCGGTCAGGGCTTCTGCTACAACTTCGGACGAGCGGTCGGGGCAACCTTTCCATTTTTGATTGGATTTGTTGCGCAGAAGATGTCGCTGGGTATCGCCATTGGGACGTTCGCGGCAGCGGCGTATGGCGTGGTGATTTTGGCTGCGCTGACTTTGCCGGAGACGCGCGGGGCGAGCCTTACTGCATAGAGGTGTCCGCTCGCGCGGGTGGACGGGCGCGGGGTTGGTGTTTCGGGTTATGACCAGATTGCCAGGTTCTAGCGTTAGCGGTCGGCGCTATGCGGGGTTGCCAATTTCTGGAGTGAGTAGCGTTAGTCCAAGCTGGGATGTTGCTTTGAAGGTCTTCGTGCGTTACGTGGTCGTTATTTTGTATCACTCTTCACCATTATGCGTCGCGGCACGTCACGTCTTTGTCCAAAGCGACGAAAAAACGAACCAGTAAAAACTCTCATTTAACGCACTAAAGATAGCTGAAATAAAACCCGCGAGGATATCGAAAGGCGCGATCCAACATTGATCCCAGCTTCTCACCCTACCCCCCCGACCCCGACTGCAAAGCATCTTAATTCAAGACGTTCCTAAGCTAACCAGCAATCCTCCTAAAAACGGGACCCTTCTCATGTCACAAACCAACACCTCCCACGACCGGCGCTGGCAATTCTGGGTCGACCGCGGCGGCACCTTCACCGACATCGTCGCGCGTCGCCCCGACGGCCGCATTGTCACGCACAAAGTGTTATCGGAGAATCCCGAGCGGTACCGTGATTCCGCCGTGCATGGCATTCGCGAGTTGCTGGGAATTGCAAGCCATGGACCCGTGCCGGCCGAGCTGATCCATAGTGTGCGAATGGGCACCACCGTTGCGACGAACGCGCTGCTCGAACGCAAGGGGGCCCCAGCCGTGCTCGCAATTACGAAAGGTTTCTCTGACGCCCTGCGCATCGCCTACCAAAGCAGACCGAAGCTGTTCGTGCAGCAGATCGAACTTCCTACGCTGCTGTACGAGCAGGTTGTCGAGATCGACGAACGGATCGGCGCGCGCGGTGAAGTCGTGCATGAGCTTGACGTCGAGCAGGCTCGACAAGCGCTACAGGGCGCTTTCGATAACGGCATCCGCTCTTGCGCAATCGTACTTATGCACGGCTACCGCTATACTGCGCACGAAAAGAAACTCAAGAACCTCGCTGAGTCAATCGGGTTCACGCAAATCTCCGTCAGTCACGAAGTCAGCCCGCTGATGAAACTGGTATCGCGAGGCGACACTACCGTTGTGGATGCTTACCTTTCGCCCATTTTACGCCGCTATGTCGGACAGGTTGAAGCCGATCTGGGCGCAGTGCCGCTGCAGTTCATGCAAAGCAACGGAGGCCTCACCGACGCGCACCGTTTCCAGGGCAAGGACGCGATCCTGTCGGGACCGGCTGGCGGCATCGTAGGGGCCGCGCAAGTGTCGAAACTTGCAGGCTTCGACAGGATCATCGGCTTCGACATGGGCGGAACGTCGACTGACGTCACGCACTACGCCGGCGAGTATGAGCGCGAATTCGCTACGGAGGTGGCCGGTGTTCGCATTCGTGCACCGATGATGAAAATCCACACGGTTGCAGCAGGTGGCGGCTCGATCTGCAGCTTCGACGGCGCACGTTTTCGTGTCGGGCCGCAAAGCGCGGGCGCTAATCCCGGACCAGCTTCGTACCGGCGCGGTGGCCCTTTGACGGTGACAGACTGCAACGTGATGACCGGCAAGATCAGCGCGCGCTGGTTCCCGCACGTCTTCGGCCTGGAAGGCAATCTACCGCTCGACGCCGACGTAGTGCAAAACAAGTTCGCCGAGGTGGCGGCAGCAGTAAATGACGCTACCGGCGTTGCCCGAACGCCTGAGGAAATCGCAGAAGGATTTCTGAAGATCGCAGTGGAAAACATGGCCAACGCGATCAAGCAGATCTCCGTGCAACGCGGCTACGACGTGACGCACTATACACTCGCGTGTTTTGGCGGCGCTGGCGGTCAGCACGCCTGCCTAGTCGCCGACGCGCTTGGCATGACGCGTGTGTTCATCCATCCGCTGGCTGGCGTGCTGTCAGCCTACGGCATGGGTCTCGCCGATGTCCGCGCATTGCGGCAGCAAGCGCTCGAGATGCCGCTCTCTCAAGAAGAGCTCGCCGCTTGCGATCGCACGTTTGAACCATTGGAAACGGCAGCGCGAAACGAAGTCGCCGAGCAACGAGTTCAACTTAGTAACATCACGTTGCGGCGCACACTGCATATCAAATACGACGGGACGGATACTGCGCTAGAAATCGACTTTTCGATGGAACCGGCGAATATCGTAGGAACGTTCGAGCGTTTGTATCGCGCACGTTATGGCTTCCTCATGCCGAACAAGGTGTTGGTCATCGAGGCCGTCGCGGTTGAAGCGATCGGCCGCACGCAAGAGGCCCAAGATGAAGATTGGCCGCTGGCCGAACAGGCATCGGCGAATCCGGAAGCGCTTGCGACCACGCGCATTTTCTCGGGCGGCGAATGGCGCAATACCCCCGTCTTCGACCGCGATGCACTAGCCCCCGGCGCTCGTATCGACGGCCCTGCGATCGTCAACGAGCGCACTGGCACGACTGTTATCGAGCCCGGCTGGCAAGTGGTAGTAAGCAAGCACAACCATCTCGTCGTCGAACGGACGACCGCGCTCGTAAATCGTCATGCTGCCGGTACGCAAGTGGACCCGGTGCTGCTGGAAGTGTTCAACAACCTGTTCATGTCGATTGCGGAACAGATGGGGGTGACGCTTGCAAACACATCGTACTCGGTAAACATCAAGGAACGTCTTGACTTCTCGTGCGCGCTCTTCGACACCGGCGGCAACCTGATCGCCAATGCACCGCATATGCCGGTACACCTCGGATCGATGGGCGAAAGCGTGCAGACGATCATCGACCGGCGCGCGGGCGCAATGCAAGCCGGTGATGTCTATGTCCTCAACGCGCCGTACGCGGGCGGCACGCACTTGCCGGACGTGACCGTCATCATGCCCGTGTTCATCGATGCCAGCCCCACGCCGACCTTCTATGTCGCGGCGCGCGGACATCATGCGGATATCGGCGGCATCACGCCCGGTTCCATGCCGCCGAACTCCACACATGTGGATCAGGAAGGCGTGTTACTTGACAATATCCAACTGGTAGCGCAAGGACGTTTTCTCGATCACGAAATGCGTGACCTGCTTACGTCCGGCGCATATCCGGTTCGTAACGTCGAGCAAAACTTAGCCGATCTCCGCGCGCAAGTCGCTGCTTGCACGAAGGGATCGCAGGAACTGGTGCGCATGTGTGAGCAGTTCGGTCTGGATGTCGTGCGCGCCTATACGCAGCACGTACAGGACAACGCCGAAGAAGTCGTGCGGCGGACGCTTTCAGTGCTAAAGGACGGCCGCTTCGAATACGCGCTCGATGACGGCGCGAAGATAGTGGTGTCGGTGTCGATCAACCACGACACGCGGTCGGCCGTCATCGACTTCGAAGGCACGAGCGCGCAGCAACCGAACAACTACAACGCGCCATCGGCGATCTGCAAGGCTGCGGTACTGTACGTGTTCCGCACGCTGGTAGACGACGATATCCCGCTTAATGCCGGCTGCCTGAAGCCGCTGGAGATCCGCATTCCAGCGGGGTCGATGCTTAATCCGCACTATCCGGCAGCGGTTGTCGCCGGCAATGTCGAGACGTCGCAGGTAGTTACCGACGCCTTATATGGCGCACTCGGCATCATGGCGGGGGCGCAAGGCACAATGAACAACTTCACCTTCGGCAACGAGCAGTTCCAGTATTACGAAACTATTTGTGGCGGTGCAGGAGCCGGTCGCGCTTTCGATGGTTGCAGCGCGGTTCAGACGCATATGACGAACTCGCGGCTAACCGACCCGGAGGTGCTCGAGTGGCGCTTCCCCGTGCGTCTGGACGACTTCCGCATCCGCCGTGGCAGCGGCGGAGCGGGACTACATGCCGGTGGCGACGGCACCGAACGGCGCGTACGTTTCCTGGCGCCCATGATCGCGGTAATTCTTTCCAATCGGAGATGTGTCGCGCCGTTCGGACTCGCAGGCGGGGAGCCGGGCGCGCTCGGCGTAAATTGGGTGGAACGCGCGGACGGTAAAAAGCGCGAGAACTTCGGCGCACGGCATCAGGTACAGATGAACCTCGACGATGTCTTTGTCATCCAGACACCCGGGGGAGGAGGCTACGGCGAATCGCTGTGAAGTTTGTTGGTGGCCTCGCTACTAGCAAGGCCACCAACAAAGCCCGCCAACTTAAAATCTACGTCTTCGAACCAGAACGGCTCCGTTCCGTAGACACTTTGAAAGCTGCCCGCTGCAAAGATGCACCTTGCGGCCATCATCGATCAATTGTCAACGTTCTAACCCGAGTTGTTGAACGTCTCAAATTGGCCGGTTGCCGAACTTCATGGTTCGAGCGCCGTGCACCGAGGCGACTGCGACGCGAACTTCGGCACTCGACCGACAAAGGACAGACCCGCTGCTTTGAAGCGGTCGTTCAAGGGTCTATTCAAGACGATGGGCCGCGCCGAAGCAGGCGTACGACGATTCGGCGCCAAACTTCGCGCACCCTGAATGCGGCCGCCGAGGGCGTAGACGCCTATGAAGTAGGCCTTCGCCCGATCACAGGAGCGTCTACAGAAGCTTTGCTGCAGCCTTCAATCGCTTCTTTTGTTCTCTTCTTAAAGCACGCATCGCCGGCTTCGCATGCACTTCATGAGTTAAGGACGCTAGATGGTTATTTAACAGATCCCGGCTCGCGACTACATCGTTCAACGCACCGAAGCGCTTCTGCAGACGCTTTAGACCTTTGAGTTCGCCGCGTTGCTTCTCGGCAAGCAACGGGTCAAAGAATTCGACCAGATAACGCACTTTCTTGCCCGCCTTCCGAACTTCGTGGAAGGGTGAATAATCCGAGTGCCGCGCTCGCGACGCCTTTTTTATGCGCTTTCGCAGCGCGAGTCGCGCCGAAGACAGCCGCTTTCGCGCAAACTTTTTGAGCACTGTTCGCTGCGCAGCTGTGTTGAGCTCTCGGTTTGATTCGCTTAGGGCATCGCGCAGCACGTTCTTAATGTTTGCGTGAGACAGCGTCTCGCTGCTCTGTTTGGCTGCTTCCGCACGCCTTTGTAAAAGGATACTTAGCATCTCCTCGTTGACATGCTCTTCTACGAGGCCGATCAAGATGTCCCAATCGCGCGTACTTCCGGCCGCGTTCGCGAGAAACTTATATATGGCGCGCTGTTGGCTGTCGAACGTGCTATTAAGTAGCGGCCGGTACGCCCAGAGCAGTGTGCGAAGCTGCCGAAGCGACACTCTCAATTTATGTAGCTTTTCTGCATCGGGTTCCGCTTCTAGCGAACTTGCTTGAGTCAGCGCCACATGGATCAGCGGCTCCGCGAAGCGATTAAAGCTGCTCTCCGCGGTCTCTCCTATGGCCTTTTCGGAAGTCTTCTTCACGTTCTATCCCCCAGACAATCAGTCCCCTTGTCCGGCAAGTTTCATTCCCCAAAAATCGGCGCGCTTCCAGCTGCGTACCGAAAACTAGCTGCGTGCGAAAAACGCGCTGTACCGGCGATTCAGCCGAAGAAAAAGCCAGTGCTTATATCGTAGGAATTGCCTCCGCGCGGCGGAAGGATTCCACACACATGTCTCATCGACATCAGCCTTGTACCCTGAGCTAAACTGGCGTAACGCTCGTTTCTAGCGTTTTCTCGAACGCTCCTGAAACCTTCTGAAGAAGGATGAACATGACATCGCAGCAGCTCGCCATTACCGACGCTCAAATTGAAGACGATCTTGTTTCAGCTGCGGCATACGGCCTCGGTTGGGGATACTGCGCATTTGCCATTGGGGCTGGGACCATCCGGGAGGTACTGGGTGCGGCAGACTCTTCGCCAAGAGCATTGAAAATTGCGTTCAATCTTGGACGACCAAGAATCGCCAGGACGCTGATAGCCCTTTCGCCCCCTGCTGATGGACAGCGGGTCATCGTGCGCGATCTGCTTCCGTAGACTGTGTTCACGCGTTCGCAATATGGCGGTGCCAACATGCTTACCTAACGAAGCGGACATCGTATGAAGGAAGCCGGATGAGCTTTGTTCCGATCTCGCTCCGTTGAGTCGCACCCCCAACCCACAGCCATAGATTGTTTTTTGCGGCTTGCACCTCAACATCTAAAGTTTTAAGCAGCTTGCTGCGCTCGATTGTCGACCGTTCTACAAGAGCTGGCGAATGTCTCAAACTGGCCGCGCAGAGACATTCGAAGCGCTGAGTTCGCCGGGGCGGCTATTGCAATGAACCGCTGCCGATCAATTCGCGCAGTGCCTTGTCCGGAAACACTGGCCCCCTATACAGCGGGCCGCAAGGGATACGTGCCAACCTGATTGACAACGCGACAAGATCGTTCATTTCATCGCTGCCGCGATAGCCTTCCGCAAATTGGCAAAACTGCGTCATGATGCCGACGACGCTACGGTTTGTCGTTTTGGTATATCTCACGTCCTGCATGTGCAATAGCTCCTGCTCGATGAACGACGGCTGGATGCCGTGGGCCGCGAGTACGTGAGCCAGGAAGCGAGGGAATCTGGTTGCCATGCCAGCCGCTGGAGCCAAGGGGATCAGGACAGGTAACAACGTTCGCTCATTGACGAACAGCGCAATCTGCGGCTTCCAGAGCAAAGCCGTGGCATACCAGTTCCCGAGCCCCGTGGTGCTGGTGCCACCCGCCATCACTTCGGGTTTCAGCCGGTCAAGAAGCTTCTTCGTACAGTGCAGATAGAGCATGGCGCGCTCAGTCGAGATCGAAAAGAGCACGATCAACCGGCCGGGATGAAAGCTCATCCTTCATCTGCCGGAAACCAGCTTCGTCCCATTCGCCACGATCAAGACGGCGCATGACGCATTCACCTACCAGCATCACTTTCCCTTCCTGATCAGCCTTCGTCTGCCTGTACTGCTGACGACGCGCTTTATCTGATGCCCATTTGGCGTCCTTGAGTTCTTTGAGCTTTAAGTCTGTTGCTGCCAGGCTTCTTTTCAGTAGGGTCATGTTGAGTGTCCTTAGTGCAACGTCCCAGCAGACCCGTGACACTTCTTGTACTTTTTGTCGCTTCCACATGGGCAGAGATCGTTTCTTCCGACTTTGGGAGCTGCGACGATGGGACGGGATTTCTCAATGATCTGGGTCGGCTCGAATGGGTGAGATTTTGACAACATGTGGAGGCGATTGAGTCTTGCCTCTCTGAGGGTATCTATGCCTTCGTAGTCTTTGGCGCCGATCCTGAAATAGTATTCGGCATCACGTAGGTCCCCCAAGATATTCAATGCCACATGATTCTGTTCGTAGGCTTCGCGGACCACCTCAAATGATTCGAGTGCCCCCAGATCGGATAATGCCGAAACGAGGAAACCATTGATATCAAGATCGTTCGTCCCGTGGGCGCGTAGCAAATCGGTCAGGATCTCGACGCATCGAGTCCTTTGTTCTGGGTGGTCACATCCCATCTTGGCAATCAGGCGAAACGTACAGATTCTGGCGAACTCCCCGTTTCGGGAATCCCGCGCATACAACTCGACTGCTTCGATCGACGATGGGCCGATCTTGCTGAAAACATCTGGGAATTCTTCACCAATCCAATCATTGTCATCTATCCGATGTATCAGGGAGATCAAGGTTGGAATCGCATCAACAGCTTTCAGCTCGGCGAGAATGCGCCACGCATGGATCGGTGCCATCGCAGTGCCAGTAAATTCCGAGTCGTGCAGCGTATCGTCGTCCAGAATTCGTATCAAATCCGTCACGTGAGACTGGTCGAAGCCCGATTGAAAATAGTCGTGCCAGGTGTCGGGAGCGATGCGCGAACGGCACAGGTCCTCACCAAAATCGGCAAGCTGATCGACTAGTTGAAAATACCGGGCTTGCATCATTTAGGTCCGTCGCGAATGATTGGTGAATGACTTTTCTCTCCATATTTCCGGGGATCAACTGGTTGTCGCGTGGATGGTTGTCCTGGGAATAAGACTCGGATTACGTACCCTCCACGCCCCACATCAAACGATCCCGGAGAAGCGTTGCTCCAGGTAGGCGATGATTGCGTTGGAGTCGTACAACCAGCGCGACTGGTCTTCTTCCTGAATATGCAGGCAGGGCACCTTGACCTTGCCGCCGCCGGCCAGCAGACGCTCCCGTTGCATGGAATCGTTTTTCGCGTCGTGCAGCGTCATCGGCACATTCAGACGATATAGGGCACGTCGCGTCTTGACGCAGAAAGGGCACGCATGGAACTGATACAGCGACAGATGCGCCGCTTCTTTTTGCCACCGCGGCCTGACCCTGCACCGAACGGCGCTGCGGCCGCGGGCGACTGACGGCGTCGCCGAGCACGATTAGCTGGCCGAGACCGACACGCAGGGCTTTCATGAACATAGCGAATGTCTCGAGCGGAGAATGGAAGTTGGCAAGTCTACTCCGTCCAATAGCCGAATGCTCCTGGCCAGACACAGCCCTACGACTCCCAAAACGGTTGCGGAGCGTAGCACCCTTGGCGGCTAGTCGACTCCAAGCAGTCCTTCGCCGGCCACCAAATGCAATGGCCGCTAACGGATTTCAGCTGCCTTTCAGAAAAGACCGTACCGCGAAAACGCAGCGTAATCCAACATCCTCTAGGCCTGATTAGAAGGATGTACGTGGTTGTTCGCTGCCATCGGATGCTACATAGTCCAAGTTGCTTTTGGAGATGGCGTTCCTCCTTTAACCACTGCGCTCAGCGCAGTTAATGACGCCTACAGTTACCTGACTATCGTCGGGGCTGTAGGCGCTCTCGCCCACAGCCTTTTCGTTGGTCAGGCCAAGCAACATCGCGCACATGACCAATGCACAAACTCCTTCGTTTTGAACAAATCGAACTGCTACCTTATCTCGGCAAATGGTTCCTGATCGCCTGCGTCGCGGCGGCTCTCGCGGGCACCGCCTCGGCCTTCTTTCTTATCTCTCTTGATCGTGCAACCGCGTGGCGGGAAGCGCACCGCTGGGCGATCTGGCTGCTGCCTATGGCGGGCTTTGCCGTGGGCTGGCTGTACCACCTGCTGGGTAAGCCGGTCGTTGCGGGCAACAACCTGATCATCGACGAAATCCACGATCCGAAGAAGGTCGTGCCACTGCGCATGGTGCCGCTCGTGCTTGGCGGCACGATCGTCTCGCATCTATTCGGTGCGTCGGTCGGCCGAGAGGGTACAGCGGTGCAGATGGGCGCAGCACTCGCGGACCAACTGACCCACGCGTTTCGTCTCGAACGCGAGGACCGTCGAATCCTGCTGATGATCGGCATGAGCGCGGGATTCGCCTCGGTTTTCGGCACACCGCTAGCCGGCGCAGTGTTCGGCCTCGAAGTGCTTGCAATCGGGCGTATGCGTTATGACGCACTCTTTCCTTGCATCGTAGCGGGCATCGTCGCCGATCAGGTCTGTCTGGCATGGGGCGTCCATCACGTCCACTATGCGGTCGGTGCGATCGCGCCGATCACCGCATGGAGCGTCGTTGCCGTCGTTATCGCCGGCATTGCGTTCGGTCTGGTCGGCATGGCATTCGCAACCAGCGCGCACAAGCTCGGCGCGCTGGTGAAGCGCCACATCACATATGCGCCGTTGCGCCCGTTCGTGGGCGGGATCGTCATAGCGACTGCCGTGTGGGCGCTCGATGCCTATCACTACATTGGCCTTGGCATTCCCGACATCGTTCGCTCGTTTCAGCAGCCGATGCAGCCGTGGGACTTTCTCGCCAAGTTCGGATTTACCGTTGCGTCGCTTGGTACAGGCTTTAAGGGCGGCGAGGTCACGCCACTGTTCTACATCGGCGCGACCCTCGGTAATGCACTGGCGCCGCTGCTGCATATGCCGTTCGCACTGATGGCTGCCATCGGCTTCGTTGCGGTGTTCTCTGGTGCTGCGAACACCCCGATCACCACCACGATCATGGCTATGGAGTTGTTCGGCACGGGCATTGGCCCACTTGCCGCAATCGGTTGCGTGACCGCTTATCTGTTTTCCGGCCATGCGGGCATCTATCACGCGCAGCGCGTCGGGCATGGCAAACATCGCAAGCACCGGCCGCCGGTGCGAGACGGAATACATAGTGCCGAACGCGGCGACTCACGACCGCATAACGCAACAGCGGTGACACCGATCGCGAATGACAAGCAGCCACGTGGGTCTATCGATCCGGCAGTGACGACAGAGGAAAGCGGCCAATGATTCAGCAAAGCAACAACCGGCGCATTGCAGCGCTGCGACTTTACTTCCCGCTTGAGACCCGTGCGCGAGCAACGCGGTTCTGGCATCGCCTCAGCGCACCTGCACTTGCTCATCACCTGATAGCCGTCGCGAAGAAATCCAATATCATGCAAGCGATGCTGCATCAAATCAGTTCAGGGTATCTGCCCGGAGAGCAGCTTTCTCACCAGCATCCAGAAATTAGCGGAATGCGGCATCCACAGTGCCTCGAACTGGTCGACACCGAAGAGCTTGCGTGACTTCGTGAGCGAACACGCCGACGAGCTGCGCAAGGTCCACGCAGTGATGTTCCTCTGCGAACTCCCCGCCGCGCATCAACTCACTGCCCATGCTCATCCAACTTCAAGCGGAACTTAAGCTATGACCGGGGCGTACTCGCTTATCGCCATCAGCATCGGCGCGATGCTAGGCGCACTCGCTCGATATGGCTTAAGCTTCACGATGAATGCGCTCGTGCCAAACATTCCGATGGGAAACACTCGCGTGCAATCTGATTGCCGCATATATCGTCGGGTTTGCGATCGCGTTCTTCGGTTCGACGGGAGGTCTGTCTGTTGCGTGGCGCCTTTTCCTCGTCACCGGTCTGGCTGGCGGGCTCTCGACATTCTCGACTTTTTCTGCCGAGCTGCTGACCCTGCTTCGGGATGGCCGACTCGGGTGGTCGGTCGGCATGCTTGCGCTGCACGTCGGTGATTCGTTAGTCACGACCGCGCTGGGCATGGCCACGTTTTCCCTAACCCGTCACACTTGAAAAGGAGTCCGCAATGTAAGGGTATCAATTGACGTTTTTCACTGAACAGAACCGTAAGCATGGACATCAGTCAATCTGCGACTGGCTGCTGAAATTCGCCGAAAAGCACGGCGCATCGGGCGGAACGTTGATGACAGGGGCGGAGGGATTCGATCACGCGGACAAGTTCCATTCGGCCGGCTTTTTCGAACTCGCCGATCAGCAGCTTGCCATCACCGTTTACGTCGATGAGCAGGCATGCCAGAGCTTGATGAACGCGCTCGCGGAAGAAAACGTCGATCTCAGCTACGTGAAGATTCCGGTCGAGTTTGGCCGGACTGGCCGCTCGGTCGCGTGACAGGTCGCAATCAATTTTTCAACGGCTACCAATCTCTTTTTACAGAACTGTCAGTCGCTCGTCGGGTCGCTTATTTCCGTTGTCTGACAGACAACAGCTAGTGTGATGTCCCGCCGGGCTGGGCGCGCAACGGCGGATCATGGCCGGGCCGAGACGCCCATCGGCGCGGATTCTGCTCAAACTAGGCGAAAAAAGCCTACGGTATGAAAAGTTACCGCGGTCGTGTTGAACTATAGAGCATTGATTCTGCAAAGGAGCAAGCGGTAATGTGAGGTGAGATGGGCATCCTTTTTGCGTGCAAATGTGATGCCTATACAAACGCCCAAAGGACACCGCATGCAAATTCTTATATTGGATGATGACCACGATCTCGCCGCAAGTCTTGAAGCGCTCGTTGAAAAGCTTGGGCATGCTGTTACCCTCGCGCACGATTGTGAAACAGCGCGAGCGCTCGCTTACTCGAGTCCATTCGACTTCATATTGGCTGATGTCGAGTTGCCCGATGGGGACGGCAGAGTCGCGTGTGAAAGTCTGCGTAGCGAGGGAGCGTCTCAAGACGCATATATGATTGCCATGACTGGCCGGGCTGATTTGGGGAACGACGATTTTGCCGCTTTCGACGGGTATCTTCACAAACCAATTACCTTTGATTTGCTGGAGCGGGTACTGGGAGAATGGCAAACAGCAGCGGGTCTGTCTGCTACGAAGCCCGGAGCCGCAGAGGGCTTGATCTAGCCGCAGCGCCGCGCTGGAAGCTAGGTTACTTACGAACAACAATCGCAAAAATACGAAAAGCTACGGCCGATCCGACTATCCCCGAACCGCCTGTCACGCTTTCGGATGCGCCCCCGCGGAACGCCACCTCAGATGTTCCAGATATCGGTGAACTTGA
Organism: Burkholderia sp. PAMC 28687; assembly: GCF_001577465.1. NCBI lineage: Bacteria > Pseudomonadati > Pseudomonadota > Betaproteobacteria > Burkholderiales > Burkholderiaceae > Burkholderia > Burkholderia sp. PAMC 28687. The sequence goes on along the minus strand of NZ_CP014509.1, from coordinate 29,415 downwards.
AACTGAACCTGATCGACCAAATGATTCACCGCCTGCTTAACGGAAGCAAATCGTAGGGCGGATGAAGTCTTTGGACTGTTGCCGCCGAAGCAAAATTGAGCCAGATTCCGAATCCTTGTGAGCCGGCTCGTCGGCAAGATCGTCCAGAGACAGATGGCAACCACGCGTTCGACGACCGGTTCACGGAAACGTCGGCACGCGGTTCAATTTAGCGTCGGCAATACCAAACGCCACGCCCATCGAAAGAATTCTTCAAGGGCTCGAGAACCCCGTACTAACCAAGTACCTTGCCGTCGGTAAGGACGATCAAAAGCCGCTTCAAGTCGACGGGTTTCGTAAAATGAAAATCGAAGCCGGCTTGCGCGGCGTCGTTCTTGTCCTGCTGCTGCCCCCAGCCCGTCAATGCGATCAACAAGGTCGATCTTCCCAGCTTCTGACTACGCCGAATCGTTTCGGCTACTTCGTATCCCGTCATGTCAGGGAGCCCAATATCCAGGATGATCGCTTCCGGGGAAAACTTGTTTGCTAACCATATTCCAGTCATTCCATCGGATGCGGTACGGACGTCATACCCTTCTGTCTGCAGCAGGACCGCGAGGCTCTCGGCTGCATCGGCATTGTCATCGATGATCAATATCCGATGTCGCGTCAATTCCCGGGCGGCTTGATCGGGATTGTGAAAAGCCGCTTGTACGCCGGACTTAATCGAAAGCGGAAATCGCAGAATGAATTCGCTGCCTAATCCGGCTCCGGCGCTGTGCACCGACACCGCCCCGCCGTTCAACTCTGTCAGTGTGCGAACAAGCGAGAGACCAATTCCCAATCCACCTTGAGAGCGCTCGAGACCCGGCCCCAACTGGGAAAAGATCTCGAAGAGTGAGGGCATGTGTTCTACGGCAATGCCAATGCCGTTATCGCGAACCGAAATCATGGCCTGCTCGCCGTCGCGTCTGGCAGTGAGCCAGATCGAGCCGCCATTCGGAGTGTATTTCGCGGCGTTATTCAGCAAGTTTTGCACGATCTGCGACAAGCGTGTCGGGTCTGCGTCGATAGCAATGGGCTCGTCGGGCAGTTCAATCGTTAAAGTATGGGAAGCGGCAGAAATGATGGGCTGGCAGGACTCTGCCGCAAAGTTCAATGCCGTCGCGAGATCGACGTTCTCGCGATGCAGCGTAATTTTCCCTTCTGAAATCCGGGACACTTCCAGAAGACCATCAACGAGATGCGTCATCTGAATCATTTGACGGTCGAGTACGTCGCGCGCCCACTTCATCCGGGCGTCTGCCCCGGGTTCGAGCCGTAATAGATCGACCACGCTTCGCATGGGCGCCAGCGGGTTTCTGAGTTCGTGGGCAAGCGTTGCCATGAACGCATCCTTGCGGCGATTGGCTTCCCGAAGCGCCTCTTCGGCAACGTGCTTTTCCTTCAGCGCGATCTCCGCTCGTTCACGCGCACGAAGCAATTCACGCTCATACTGATGCCGGTCGACGACCACCACGACCGCAAATTCGTTGTAGTCGACCTCGCCATGGCGACGACGGGCGGCATTGATCAACATCGGTACTGCGTGTCCGTCGCGGTGAACCATGTCGACTTTGACTTCCGCAACCGACCGCTGCATCTGGAGCAAGGGCGCCCAGTTCGTTTGGTGAAATACCTTTCCACCGATCGTCAATAAGTCCTGGAACCGCCGTATTTCCAGAAGTTCCGCGGCCGTGTAGCCCACCCAGGCGCAGAACGTGGCGTTGACACGCACGATCGTACCGTCAACGGTTGCCGTCAGCAGGCCACACGGTGCCGTTTCAAACGCATCCTGAATCGAAGAGAGCGGTCTCTGCTCGCTATCCATGATCGGAAAGACCCAGCGCATTAAGAAACGCCTTGGTCGCGTCGATACTTGCGCATGGCGCGCTGAGATGCGGACAGTGTCCGACGTTATCCACGATGCTAAGCGTACTGCCCGGGATGTGTCTCTTCATGAAGTCGCCGACGGCAAGCGGCGCCAGCAAGTCATCGCTCGATTGCAGGATCAGCGTGGGCGTGGTCACGCGTGACAGGTCTGCGCGATGATCGGCGAGGAACGTCACCCGTGCGAAATGCTTGGCGATTTCGGGGTCCGTACGGCAGAAGCTGTTGGTCAGTTCCACGCCAAGCTCTGGCTGATCCGGCGAACCCATAATGACAGGCGCCATCGTGCTCGACCAGCCGAGATAATTGCTTTCCAGAGTTTCGAGCAAGCCGTCTATGTCGCTGCGAGAGAAACCACCGACATACTCCCCATCATTGATGAACGATGGAGAAGGTCCCACCATCACGTTCGCGACGAACCGCTCGGGAGCCTCGATCGCCGCAAGCATTCCGATCATTGCACTGACCGAATGTCCGATATAGATCACGGGGCCGCTCGAATACTCTTCGATTACTTCGAGCAAGTCTGCAGTGTAACCGCGCAGCGATCCATATTTACCGTAGTCGTAGGCGGAGAGATCCGACTGACCGCTTCCAACCAGGTCGAACAACACCGTTTTGTATCGGCTGGCGAAATCTGGGTGCAGATACCGCCACATCGTCTGGTCGCACCCGAACCCGTGCGCAAAAATGATGGTTGGAGACCCATCGCCGCTCGCGTGCACATTGTTGCGCTGTTGAACTGTCATGGTTCCAATTCCATTTTTGCTGAGCTACCGAATCTGTGCCGGCCAAAGTTCCAGCTTCTACTTGGATGGTATCAAATACCTGCAATCCACCTACACTCGCGCGATCTTTGTCTATTCGAGACCACTTGTGATCGAACGCTGGCTTGCGCTGTACAACGTAAGCGATCGGTCAAGCACGCCCCTTGCGCCAGGCATTGAATAGAGGAGCATGTAGCATTTTCAGCAGGCTGAGGGTGGCTATATGAATGATGGTGGAAAGAAGATTGGCGAGCATGCGATGGCGCACATTGAAGCCGCGCAGCGTGAGGGTAAGACGCTTTCGGCATATGCGCGTGAGCATGGGCTGAGCAAGCAACATTTGTACAAAGTTAGGCGAGACATGCGAGCACGCTCGGCTGGTTCTGGGAAGCCCCGGATCACCGCGGAGAAGTCGAGCGAACCACCGGGAGTGGACTTGGCGTTCGTTGAGGTGAAGGTGGCGGCAACGCCTGCCAGTCCATTGGCGCCGCGCGCACGGTTGTGGGCACATCTGCCCAATGGCGTGAATGTCGAGCTGTTGTGCACGAGCGGCGATGTCGATCTGCTGATGGCAATGATGGATTCGTTGGGGAGGACGTCGTGTTCCACTTCGACCAAAGTCTAAAAGTTTATCTACATCGCGACGCGGTTGATTTTCGCAAGAGCATCAACGGCTTGTCAGTGCTCGTTGAGCAGTCGATGAAGCGTGATCCCTTCGCCCGAGCGGTGTACGGATTTCGCAACAAGCGTGCCGACCGTATAAAGCTGCTGCTTTATGAGCGCAATGGATTTTGGCTAATGATGAAACGGCTTGAGGCTGACCGTTTTGCGTGGCCCCGCAACGGCGAGGTGGTCGAGCTGAGCGTCGAGCAATTTCAATGGCTGCTCGAGGGTATCGATCTTGCGGCGATGCGCAAGCACCCCGAGCGTCGCTATGCGAGGGCGTGAATGGTCGCGAAGACGCGACGGTGACTGTTACAAATTGAGGTAAACCCATTGCGGCCGGTGATTCGTTAGAGTGGTTGCATGACCCGCGAACACCTCACGATCACTGTTGACGAATTGAATGCACTCATCGCCGCGCGTGATGCGGCATTTGCCGAACGCGATGCACTGCGCGGCGAGCTACGTGTGACAAAGGCTGAGCGCGACCTCGTGAAGGAACAGCTGAAGCTCATGATGCGCAAGCTGTTCGGTGCGAGTAGTGAGAAGCGCGACGCCCGCCAGGGGGACCTGTTCCTCAATGAAGCGGAGCAGCTTGCCCCGACGCCGGCGACGCAGCCCGCGCAGGAAGACCGGCCGGAGATCGAGGTAGCCGCGCACAAACGCAAGAAAGGCGGTCGCCGTCCGCTCGATGCGGCGCTGCCGCGCGAGGTGGTTCGATACGAATTGCCTGCGGACCAACTGGTTTGCCCGCACGACGGCTCGGAGCTGGTCGAGATCGGCGTCGAAGTCAGCGAGCAGCTGGACATCGTGCCGCAGCAGATTCGCGTGATCCGTCACGAACGGGTCAAGTATGCGTGCAAGGTCTGCGACCGCAGCCTGAAGGTCGCCCCGGCGCCGCTGCGCATCATTGCGAAGGGACTGTTCACGGAAGCGGCGCTGGCGTGGATCATCCTGTCGAAGTTCATGGACGCTTTGCCGTTGTACCGGATCGCGGCGCTGCTGCGGCGCTTTGGCGGCGATATCTCGCGCAACACACTGGCCGCGTGCGTGATCCGTGTTGGTCAAGCAGTTCAACCGGTGATCAACCTGATGCGCGATGTGCTGCTGGAGAGCGCCGTGGGCCATGCCGACGAGACCAACGTCCAGGTGCTTAAGGAGTCCGGGCGTGCGGCGCAGTCCAAAAGCGCGGTCTGGGTGCAAATGAACGGTGTCGGACCACCTCCGGTGCGACTGTTTAGCTATGCGCCCGGACATCATGTCGAACATGGCGACAAGCTGTGGGTGGGAATGCGCGAGGGGGCGGCGTTGATGAGCGACGGCGGCCCTGTGTACGATCTCATCGCGAAGAAGAACGCTCTGGTGCACTTGGGCTGCTGGAGTCATGCGCGACGCTATTTCGTGGAAGCCCAGGAGGTGCTGCCGAAAGAGGCGCGCGCAATGCACCAGCCGTCCACGCAGTTTCTTCATCTGATCGGCAAGCTGTATGCGGCAGAAGCCCGCGCACGTAAAGCGCCACACCGATGCGCACGCCTACGCCGGCGCTATAGCCGCGTGGTGCTCGGGCAGATCAAAGACTTGCTGGATCAGCACCTGGAGACGACGCTGCCCAGCGGAAAGCTTGGGCAGGCACTGGGCTATCTTGGCAATCAGTGGCCAAAGTTGATGCGTTACGTCGAAAATGAAGCTTGGCCGATTTGTAACAACGCATGCGAAAATTCAATCAGACCGTTTGTCGTCGGAAGAAAAAATTGGCTCTTTAGTGACACGGTGGCGGGCGCCAAGGCAAGTCTCAACCTGTACTCGCTGATCGAAACCTGCAAGGCCAACGACATTGATATATATCGGTATCTGGTCGATCTGTTCAAGGCGTTGCCGTACGCAAAAGTCGCCGACGACTACGAAGCATTGCTGCCGTGGAAGCTTGGCACGCCCGCTCGTAAGCCGACCGTTTAATCGCTAACCTATCTGACCTAACACCGCAACGGGCGGGTTCGTTGACCGCTTACTGTACAACCAGCAACTGAGTGCGGCACCAATCCACCCAGCGATATAAGCCGAAAAACAGCTACGCCAATTCCTGGCTGGCACGGGTGCGTCGCCACTAGTTCGCCCGAAACCGGATTAACGGCCGGTATCCCTTCCAATGAACGCGTTTAGCTTTCAGCCATGCCGCGCGCCAAAGGTGTAGCCTCCTGCGCCCGCCACCTGCTACAGGTGCGTCCCAAGCGAGGCGCGCTAGTGCGGTAAGGCAACCGAATTGCGGAGGTGCTGGGTGGGGCACGAGGCGAGCGCGTCATGATCCGTTCGCTGCACGTAGATGGCGTCAAGCGACGCCGCGCGGTGAAGTGGAACCCTGAAATTGCTCGACGATCAATTGTTCTAGCGTTAGCCGGCAGGTGTCAAGCCAAGCTCAGTGCAACCACGTACGACCCACGCAGGCGGAAACACATTCACTGCCCTACTTGTTCACCGCGTCCTTGAACGCTTTGCCGGCGGTGAACTTCACGGTCGTCGACGCTGCAATTTGAAGGGCCTCGCCGGTTTTCGGGTTGCGACCCGTTCGAGCGGCACGCGCGCCAGTGCTGAAAGACCCGAACCCGATCAGTTGAACTGGATCTCCCTTGACCACCGCTTTCGTCACGGCATCAAGAAATGCGTCGATCGTTTCAGCTGCGGCGGATTTCGCAATGCCTGCTTGATTTGCCACTGCGTCAATGAGTTCTTGCTTGTTCATTTTTTTGCTCTCCATTTAAGCGAACTGACAGCCAGTATGCATGTCAGCCTGGAGAATACCGTACCCGACAGGCGCCATTGATGGCAGCACGGGTACACGGCCGTTGCGCCTTGCTCCCGGGTTTGAATTAACCGGCGGCGTCTAGCCACCGTCGTCTGAATAGTATTGTGCCGCAGCATCGAGCATGCGCTGGCGTTCGGCGCGCACATAAATGGACGTTGTCTGCAACGAGGCGTGACCGAGAACGCGCTGAACGACGTCGATCGGCATGTCCCGAGCAACGGCCCTTGTACCGAAGGTGTGGCGAAACGCATGCGCGGAGGTTCCCAACAATTGCGCATGGGCATCGTGCGATAAGGCACCCTCCCGTAACAACTCACCGGCGAGCTGCTTAATGGCTTGCCGCACCAGCCGCGCGAGCGCATCCGGCGCATACGCCTTCTTCGCTTGCGCACGATCATCGCCAGCAGATTGCACTTCGGTCGGGTCTTCTCCCCGGTCGCCGTCTTCATTGCCGTGCTTGGCGCGGGCGGTCAGGGTCGCGGGGATCACCAACGGTGCGATCAGCGGCGCATCGTCGCAAGCGGCATCGAAGTTTTCACCGCGATCAATCCAGTGCGCGCGCAGCGCGCGAAGCGTCGCCGCACTCACCGGCACCGTCCGCTGCCGGCGCCGCTTGCCGACCACGCTCAGTGCCCAGATCTCAACTTGCGCTGCCCCGCCCTCCCCCACTTTTTTCGCGGCGCCCGCCGACGTCACGTGACGGATTGTGCGCAGATCCTGGCGCCGCGCGTTCGCCGCTTCTTCGCGACGCAAACCCGAATCGCCCATCAGCAAAATCGCCGCGCGCGCGGTTCGCCACTGTCGCACTTGTTCCGGCGTTTCGTTGAGCAGCTGATCCCCGCAGCGCTGATCGAGTGCCCGGCGCACAAGCGCCCAAAGATCGGCCGACAACGCACGGTCGACCTGCACGGAAACTTCCTTCGTTACCGTCGCGGGATCCGTCACCGCGCTCCACGGATTGCCCGCCAGATAGCGAACCGTCGTTAACCAGGCGAAAGCGGCGCGAATTGCGCGCACCGCATACGCCTGACTGTCGGCCGACAAGCCATCCGGCGTAAAGGGTCGCCACCGGCCGCTCGTCCGTGAGTGTTTGGGTCCCACAAAACTCGCCACCGGTCCCTTCAAAAAATCCTTGTACGCCTCGCAGTCTTCCACCGTCATCGACGAAAGCGCGACGCCTCGCACGACCACCAGCCACAACACCAGCCGTTCGATCTCTTTGGTGTACACGCGCAGGGGTCGGTGGTCGATCGCGATAGCGATTCAGATACGCGTGGACCGCGGCCAGGTCGTGCTGCGCGCGGATAAACGCGAACTCGCGCGCCCGGTTGCTGCCGTATTCACCCGAGAGCGCAGTCGGAATCGCCAGCCGCTCGAACGGCGCCAGTAGCGGTGCCTCGACCGTCCCGCCGATTACGACGACGTTGTGTAAATCGGAGGGTGGGACGAGCGGACGGATGTCGACATCGGCGTCGATTTTCGCGCCGAGCGTGCGCTCGTGCCGGCGCAGCCAGGCGACTACCACCCGGGCCCGGTGCGGTCCGATGCGCGGTACCGATCGCCACCAGCTTCCGCCGTGCGAATTGCAGTAGGCGATCAGCTGACCCAGCGTGTTGATCCCCTCCCCCACAAGTCTTTTAGTCACCAGAGGGCGGAACCACAGACCGAGCCCATGATCGGGCGCGGGCACGGCTGCCGCCAAGGTCGACGCCTGCTCGACCATGCGCAGCGTGACGGCGGTGAGCTTTGCGCTGCCGTGCTGCTTGATGGACGCTTTCAGGTGGGTGGCGAGCACCGCTGAGCCGTGGCGCAATGCGAGCTGCACCAGGTCATCGAGCATCGTGCGCAGGAACCGCTCCATCGCATCGGGCGTCGCCGCCTGCGGCGAGACCGCGCGGTCATCGGGATCGTAATAGCGGCGCGCGATGACCGCGGGCGCGATGTGCTGCACGAACGCACGCAGCGCTGTGAAGTCGGTGCGCGTGTAAGTCCGCGGGGCCGGTAAGGCCAACTGCTGGGTCTGGTTAGCCAAGCCCCCTCCCCTGCGGCGCGAAGCCGCGTTGCGCACGTGAAACCACGAGCTTTAAGCAGATCATTAGGTCAAAGTGAGAGGTAAAGTCCGATACCGTTGAATTTACGTATTAAAACCTTATCTGATAATAACAATTATCAGATAAGGACCCTATCGCGGAGATACCCAATTTTGTGACTCAAGTGAGATGGAACCGCACTTTGGCTGGGGCGCGATCCCTCGCTTTAACACTGCGATCCTTGCGGCCCCCCCGTGCGTGCTGCCTTATGACGGTTGAATGTTCGATGCCTGCTTGCCCTTTTGTCCCATCTTCACCTCGAAGCTCACCTTCTGCCCTTCCGCGAGGCTTTTGAAGCCCTCTGAGCGGATTTCAGAGAAGTGCGCGAACAGATCTTCACCGCCGTCGTCGGGCGAGATAAAACCAAAACCCTTCGCATCGTTAAACCACTTTACAGTGCCGGTTGCCATTGATTTGCCTGTACTGAGTTGTGCCGAAAGATCGGCGATTGCGCCGCGCGAACGCGCCGTGGACTGCCATAGTGAGCCGTTGTTCGAGACACGACAATAGTCCTGGCGCCAATTCACCGAATCAGCGCAAAACTTCGTTCAGGCTTGTGCGATCAACACTTCGGCCGGGATCTGCAGTCCCTGATTGAGCCGCCGGATCATGGCGAGACTTAACCCCCGCTTGCGATTAAGCACCTCGTACACCCGGTTCAGGTTGCCAAGGTACGGCTTCATGTCACTGGCAGTGAGTCCCGCCTGCTCCATACGGAAACGGATCGCTTCAATCGGATCAGGTAGGTCTAACGGAAAATGCTGGGCTTCGTAGCGTTCAACAAGGACGGACAGAACATCTAGCCGATCGCCCTCCCGTGTCCCGATTTCCGGATCAGCGTCAACCAGCGCCGAAATCACTGTCAAGGCGTCGTGGTAGTCCTGCTCGTTGTGCAACGGTCGAATATCCATAATCACCACTCCAGTTCGATGGTTGCCGCATCAATCGCATCGTACTCAGCGTGGGTGCCGATAAATTTGATGTAGACAACGCCAATCCTATAGGCGACCGCCACGATCAACCGATAGGCGTTCCCTTTAATATTGAACACAACGCGGTTGTGACCCACAAAACTAGCGGATGCATACCGGTCTTTGATGTCCTGAGGAGTCGCCCATATAGCCTTCACAGCTTCCTCATGCCAGGCCAGCAGAGATTGGCGTGCCGCCGCATGGGTCGTACAGAAAGCAAGGAGATTTTTCTTCGCGACAATTCTCATACGGGCAGTTTAGTCCCAAATTGGGACTATGGCAAGCTTGTCAGGGTCCCGCTGGGCTGCTCTGCTTTTACAAGTTCAGATAAGGGCGGTCTTTCGAAAAACGCTCTGAACGCGTCAAAAGCGCTGCTAGCGCGTATTCACTTCATCTGCCAGCGTGTGTGCGAGATGAACGCGAGCGCAAAATTTCGTACATGGCAGCCAAGTGTCGCTCCCCTACTGCTTCCACACTCACGTCATGATTGGTCAGTTTGGGAACAGACAGGCCAAGTCGTCGGCAAATTACGGATAAATACGGTTTCGAATCGCCATGGGTACACGCTTGCGCCGCCGCCACGATCGCTGCCTCCCCTACCCGTTGACGCAACCAGGCCAAGGCCCTGCGGTCGCGCTCGTTTTGCACCCGGACATACTGTTCCATGTGGACCTCCGAAAACTGTATATATATACAGTATTTAGGATAGTCCGCCTTTATGACAAAGGCAATACGCAGAGTACGCAGCTATGTGCGCTATCAACCGTTCGCACTAAGAGTGATGGCACGGCAAGGACAATACGAGTTATCAGGTGTTAGCGGCGGTGCAAAACCGCCATTAAACGGCGGCGAGAATGCGCTTTGATGGGCGCGACCGAGGTCGCACCCAGCACCAGTTTTTTGTCCCTTCGCGGCGTCAAGGATTCGCTTCGCCAAGCTGCGCTTGCCCTTGACCCCGCTACGAGACATTTTGCTCGGGAGTTGCTCAAGAACCGTTCCCGGAAAACTCACGCCGCCGTTTAATGGCGGATTTCGACCGCCGTTCACATCAGGTTTGACTGGTGTTGGAAGATGACACAAAACAGCGGCTCAAAGTGCTCGACAGGCCGTGCTGTTGGCTTTGACGTCGACAGCGCGAGACGTCCTAATCATTGCAGGGATGGTGCAATGCGCGTCACTTCGCCTTCAAATCATCTACCGTGCGACCAGTACGACCCAGCTTTACGACCGGCGCCGCTCGGCGTCAACGTCAACGTCAATGAAGTTGAACGGATCCCCATGTAATTACAGGCTCCACGTAATGCACGGGCTAGCCGTGGCTAAGCACCTGGGCCTACAGAAAAAGGTCGGCTGTCACGTTGAATCGCTTGGCGAATGCCTTTGCTGCTTCTTTCGTGATCGCCCGCTTCCCGTTCAGAAACTCCGAAATCCGGTTTTGCGGCGCACAGTCAGTCAAGTCCACCTGCTTAAGACCGTGCTGGTCCATAAGGAACGCGAGCATTCTATGGGGCGGTGATGCCTCGATCGGATAGTGCTTTTTCTCGTACGCCTCAACCCTGTCGGAAAGGATATCCAGCAGATCCGCGAGCGGATGATTCTCGTCGTCGCCCATCGTGTCCAACAGTGCATCTACTGAGGCAATCGCACGCTTGTAATCGCGCTCGCTCTTGATCATGCCCAGGGGAACCATGCTCACCAGTTGTGACCACGCTCCAAGAATGTCCTTCGGCGCTGCTACAAATTCCATCACAGCGGTCATCATTTCACCTTCCATTTGTTGCGGTCGTACTCCGCATGGGTTAGCACGTATCGGATGTAAACCTTTTTCCGGTTGTAGTGGATGTCGGTGATCACCCGATATTTGTTTCCACCCACATCGAACACCGTAAAAGGCGCCACATAGTCGACGGTGTTAAAAGTGCGCTTCACTGCAGTGAAATTCGCGAACTCTTGCGACTCGATCAACCTGAACCAGTCGGTCAGGACCGTCTGCGCCTCCTGGTGGTTCGCCCAAAAGTCTCTAAGTGGTTTCATCGAAATTACGTGCATCAGCTAATTATATCCCGTTATGGGAAGTTATTAAATATGCTTTTCCACGGATAAATTTCTTTTCCCCGGGTCACAAGTAGGCCGGGGTTGGCTTCGACCTTCGCGCATTCACCCGGTGATGCACCCTCCCCTCAACTATTTTTGGGGTTTTCTGCCCTTTTCGCGTGCGGGCGAGCGGATTCCAGTGCAGCATAGCACTTGTCCTGATGGATACCGGATAGGCATCCGGTATCCGATGGAAATCCGATAGCTATCCGGTATCTTATTGGTATCTGTTGGATAGCAGAGAGCTACCTCATAGAAAAAAGGACGATCAATGCCTACCATCGTGTTTGTAAGCCCCAAAGGGGGCGCCGGCAAGACCACTTCGGCGCTCGTGCTGGCCGAGCAAATCGCGCGTTCGGCGCCCGTCACGGTCATCGACGCTGACCCGAATCATCCGATCCAGACGTGGGCGGCTGGTCCAAACACTCCGGCAAATCTGGTCGTAATATCGGACGCCGACGAGGAGAACATGATCGACGTGATCGAGGAGGCCGCTGCGCGCACGCCGTTCGTCATCGTTGACCTGGAGGGCACGGCCGCAAAGATCGTCCTTCTCGCGGTAAGTCAGGCTGACCTTGTGATCGTGCCGACGCAGGGGTCCCAGCTCGACGCAGCGCAGGCCTCCAGGGCACTCCGCGTCGTCCAGCAGCAGGAGAAGATGTCGCGCCGCGCGGTACCCTATGGCGTCCTCATCACACGGACGAACGCGACCATTCGCACGCGCACATCCACACACCTGATGAACACGTTCCGGGAAGCTGGTATTGCGATGTTTGACACTGAGCTGCACGAGCGCGAGGCGTTCAAGGCGCTATTCGCGTTTAACCAGCCGCTCTCGCACCTGGATCCGAAGGACGTTTCGAACCTCGATAAGGCCGTGACAAACGCCGAGGCGTTCGGCGCGGAAGTCATCGAAATGTTGCGGGCGAACCACCAGAAGGGGGCGGCAGCATGACCGAGCGCGTGAACCCGCTATCGAATCTGGACGACTTTTCGACTAAGACGCCCGCTAAAAAGCCCAAGCCAACACCCGAGGCAATCGAAAAGTTGGCCGTTGAGACCGGCTTCCCGAGCCGTCAGCCAGCGCGCGCGAAGGCCGCAGAGCCGGTACGCAAACAACGACGCTATACGACCGGGCGCAATGTTCAAATTCCGATCAAAGGAACGTCCGAGACGCGGGCGATGCTCGAGGCGCTGGCCGACGAACTGCAGGAGCCATTCGGCGAAGTACTTGCTCGCTCCCTCGTGGCGTTACGCCGCGAACTGGACACCAAATAGGCTATCTACTTGGTTTTTCGTTGGTTACCCATTGGTACCCAACAGGTAGCCGTCTGCGTGATCGCGGCTCCGCTGGATACAGGGCCACGCCGAGAGAGGAGGTCAGTGTTCGGTCGACGGGACCGTTCACGGTTCGTTACGCTGCCATGCGCGCCTTCACTGCTGCGCGCATCCAGGTCATGAACGCCATTTTCTCGGCGGCGTCTGAGAAGTCTACGGTGTCGGCTCGATACGTCGTGACCTTTGCGCCGGTTGCGATGTATCCGTTCGCCAGCTCGCGCCGCTGCTCGAGCGTGAGAGTGCGGACTGCCTCGCGCGTGGCATTGTCACGGGCGCGCTGCGACGCCTGCTTCGCCTCCTCTTCCTTGGATTCCGCTGGCTCTCGTGCCTGTTCCGTTATGGCGTCATCGATCGTCACCACGGTTAACTCGGACCCGTTCGTGAAGAGGCGCGAAGCGTAAGCCGCGGGCTGCTTGATGAGGCCGCGAGCCATCCTCGCGGTCGTTATCTGCGCCACCTCGAGCGCGCGCTCTGGCTCGGACGCGATCCAGTTCACTGCGGCTTTGTCGCCGACTCCGGCCGTTCGTAGGAGCTTGTACGCGGTCGTTTCTCTGAGTGCGTCGTCGTCGCGCTGCCCGTCAGTCAGGTGCAGTTGCGGATTGGGAGCGACGGAGAACCGGATTGCCACAACCTTGCGGCTGTCCTTCACGTACTCTGGCTCGATGTGAATGTTCGATACGCTGTTAATCTCGCGGATAGCTGGCTTGATGATCTGGTTGTTGAAATGCTTGAACTCGTCATACGCACTCGGAATCCGAATATTGGTCGCCTCGTCCTTGCGATCCAGTCCGAGCAGGCATCGCCACAGGTATAGCGATATCGCGCCGGTCGATCCTGTTCCTTTGAAGCGCACACAATTCTCGTAGAGGGCGAGGGCGTACGAACTGCTAAATTTGGCCTGAGAGCCTATATCGATAATCGCGTAAATCTCAGGGTCGGCGAGTTGCTGTCGAAGGTCAATGTCGTAGCGATAGCTGCAAATTCCATCCGTGATGTTAGCGCCAGAGAGAAGGGTGGCGATTCCCCATTGGCTTCGCTTCTTGTCGCTCCCCTTGTGCTGGTCGTACAAGAGATCGAACTCGATCAGGGTCGCCGCGAGTTTCTTGAGCGCCACCTTCAGGTACTGGACGTTCTTGCTATCCTCCCATCCGATCATGGCGCAGAGGACCGGTACCGGAATGGTGTGGCTTTCGATATCCCGATTCTTCAGTTGGTCGATCGCGTTGAGCAGTAGGACGTTGATCAGCTTGCGTTCTACGGCGCTCAGGTCCGCGCGAATATGGACGGCCGCGATATGCTTCTTCACCTCTTTCGGCATATCAGCCGGTACGACATTTGGCATTGGTTTCTCCGTATCTCCGAGGCATTGTATGCAGTAAATGTCAGGATTACACCAGTTTTTCTGACGTTTCACAAATTTCCACATGGTGCTCCCCGGAAACCCTGACCTTTCGCGCTCCATCGTTGATTGGTAAGCGCTCAGCTGGCAGTAGGCGGACGCAAAGAACGTGATACCAATCAACCGCTTAGCGATTGCCCCATCGCTCTGGGCATGGCTTCCCCGGAAGTGCTGACCTTTCGCCCCGGAAGTGCTGACCTTTCCCCGGAAACCCTGACCTTTCCACCCCGGAAACCCTGACCTTTCGCCCCGGAAACCCTGACCTTTCCTCCCGGAAAGCCTTATCCAGCGGGCTTCTCGCAGCCCTAAAGGTTTTAAAGGTTTGATGCTTATTAAAGATCAACATCAACGATGATGCTTTCAAAATTTAAAAGTTTGAACCGCGCAAGCCAAACCGTACGACTCGCGAAATGACTTGCCACGATCCGCGACACCACGTTAATACCTGTTTTGTTGTGGCAAACCATGAAACGAACAACCGCTGGATATCGTCAACTACGATGTCCGGTTGCGCGACAACTATGATGGCCGGTCGACGGGGGTACGCGGCGAGCCGTACGCACGCTCATAGGCGTCGTTATCGGCTGCGTGCGGGGCTACGGTAAGACGTTGCGCCGAGTGACAGCCGGTGACGTCATTGCGCGTCACCGGCTGTTTTGCTCGGCAGTTTCTTGACCTGGTGCTCAACTAGCAGTTTCTGAAACCCGTTAGTTCGATCACAGCCTCGCAGTGGGCTTGACTCGGCTTTGTCCCTCCCTAAGGTCATCCGGATGCTCGCCGTCGGCGTGGCGCGGCAATTTTTGGGTTTGCATAGGGATTGGCGACGTTGGCGAAGCGGCGTTACGCCGGGGCGGTATGCAAACGCCGGAAGAGGATGCAGCTATTCAACGCGGTATCGACACGGACCCGGAACACTATGTTCCGACCGACGAAGAATTCGCAAAAATGAAATCGCGTGGTGGACGACCAAAGCTGGAACACCCGAATGTCGCGGGGACAATCCGGTATGACGCCGAGATTATCGAGCGTTTCAGGTCAGGCGGCGATGGTTGGCAAACGCGAATGACCGACGCGCTGCGAGACTGGCTAAGCGCGCACGCGTGAGCCGCATTTATTCGGGCCAAAACACGACGACATCAGTTTCCGGTAATTTGATTCCGGCCTCATACGCGGTTCACTCGCTCTCGTCTTTGCCGCGGGTCAAATGTTTGCGGTTGGCAGGGTAGGGCGAATAACGCGGTTATTTGGATGAACGACGCTAAGGAAGAGCGCTATGGCGCGGCAATTGCCAAGCTGACGGCGTCGATACAAGGTCATGGTATTGCCCATCCATAAATGTTTCCATCCGATGCCTGAAACGGATAAGTGTGCGGAGTAAACGAATTTCAGAATGGCGAGTCTGACAGGCAATCCCATCCTGATTACCTGCCTGCCGATGAAATGTGCTGTTGAACTGACCGAAGCGGAGACGAAGACCTTGCAACAACTCTCGCGCAAGCATCCTCATCAAGACTTTCGAACCCGAGGGCTGGGTCTGCTGGAGCTTGGCAGCGGCCGACGGGTTCATGAGATCGCCGTCGAGCTCGATGTGAGCGACAAGTCGGTGTACAACTGGGTGCATTCCTGGAACGACAGGGGCCTGTGTGGTTTGCTGACCGGGCATAAAGGCGGGCGGCCTCGCGCGTTGTCTGATGCCTTGATCGCCACTGCCATCGAAGCGGCCCGCACCGAATCGATGACGCTCAAGCAGATCGCGCTGCGCATTGAGGAGGTGCATGGCCAGCCTTTGCCATGCCGCCTGGAAACGCTGTCGGTGGCGCTCAAGCGCGCGGGGTTTTCCTACAAACGTGGCCGCTACTCGCTCAAAAAAAGCGCGACGAACTGGAGTTCGCCGTGAAAGCAGGCACGCTCTCAAAGTTGCAGCAGGCCGCTCGTGATGGGGCGTGCCGCCTGGTCTACTTTGACCAATCAGGGTTCTGCGCTTCACCGCCGGTGCAACGCGGCTGGTCGCCCATCGGCGAGCCACACCGTGTTGTTCCTCGGCCGCATTGCAGACGCTCGGTCCTCGGCGCATTTGATTTCGGCGCCAACCTTCTGAAGCATGAAGTCAGCAAGGCGACCATCAAACGCCCCGCCGTCGTTGAGTTTCTTGACCAGATCGCGAAGGACGGCTCGCCCGGTCTGATGACGGTGGTCGTCCTCGACAACGCCTCGATTCATCACAACATCGAGCAGGAAACGATCGACCGGTGGTTTCTCGAGCATCGCATGGTGCTCTTCCATCTGCCGCCCTACAGTCCCGAGCTGAACCTGATCGAAATCGTTTGGAAGCATGCAAAGTATCACTGGCGACGTTTCGTTACCTGGACCAAGGAAACCATCGATGCTGAGATCGGCAAACTGCTCGCCGCCTACGGCTCAGAATTTGAAATCCGTTTCGCCTGAACACTTAGCACATATCTTTTTTCCTAGTCCAGCCAGGCCGATCACATTTGATCAGGCTGTCGAGGCTTCCCGTTTGAGCAAACCGATAGGCCAATTTTCCCTGCGGAGTGTTGGCCCATGCCGCTGCTGCTTTTTCGTCCTTCGCTGTGTTATAGCCTAATCCGTATCCGCTGTTCTCGCCGGCCGTGTAGGTTTTCTCGTACACAAACGCGCCGAACGATCCGAAGCAAAAAAAAGTAACCGCGATACAGCCAGCGGCCCATTTCCACATTTGCTTTTGAGAGACATTCGCTGCCACCGTCTGGGCCGAGCTCGCGACAGCTGCCGCCAAATCTGCCTTGGCGTCATTGGCTGACATACGCATGGTCGCATCGGCGGTTTCTTTTAACGCAAAGAGCGTCTCTTTTGCAGCCTGCGAGATCGCAGCGGGAAACGCTTCATATTGCGTCTGGTAGTGCTGCAGCGCCATGAGAACTAACCAGAGGGCATCGTTGTTTCCAAGGCCCAGCGCATCACGCACGACATACAATTTCTGACGCTCCGAATCGCTGGGCTGACGACCCAGAAGCTTTGCAAAACTCTCATCGAGATCGTTGAAAAGATTGCGTGACTGGCTCGCGGGTCTACCTGTTTGGGCGTCACTCATTCACGATCCCTTGCAAGCTTTTTTTAACTTCTGAACGCCAACGATTCAATTCTGCCCGGTTGCCAATTGGCAGCTCCTTTGCCGCCACGGCAATACTCATGCGCTTGCTATACAGGTCATTGCTTACGCGATCTGCGAGGTCGGGAAAAGTCACCGAGCGGCCACCTTGTTCTTCAATGGTTTCGCGCACCTTCGATCCGTTGTACAGCTCGAATTTTCCTTCGTCGCCAAAGTAACCGTTTCGCACAACGTGAACGGCCGTGTTTGCCGAGGGTGGAAATGCGTCGCGGTACTGCTTGAGCAGTTCGAGGCTATCACGCTGAGGATTAATCACCCACAAGGTCACCAGTTTGCGTTTCAGTTCGGCGAGCGTGCTGTTCAAGGTTTCGCCGTAAGCGCTAACCCCCTTGTTATTACGTGCAGCGGTATTCACGACAATCATGCTATCTGGCTCCGCATCACAGAGATTCACTAATTGAATCCAGCCGTCAGCCTCGTCGAGGTTAAGCAATTCAGCACGGGTGCTTTGCTGATACGCCTTATAAACATCCGGGTTGCTGGTGTCCGACTCGATGAGCAGGACAGTCTCGCCCAGCGACTGCAAATAATCGACGGTCGCCATCGTGACGATGGATTTACCGACGCCGCCCTTACTGCCGCCAATCAGATAAATATTTTTTGCCATTTCAATTCCTCACTAAATCTCTTCGCTATCGGCTTTGGGCGTAAACGAGTGCGCTCCCGCTTCGCTCAATTTCGGACTTGCAGCCGGCGAATTGGGTTTGGCCACGGATGCCTTGCGAGCAGGCCGCGCCTTCTGCAAATAGGTTTTTAGGGTAGGGGTGGCAATGTTCAAACCTTCACCGCGCAGCGCCTCGGAAATTTGGAGGAGCGTGTAGCCACGTTTTTGCATGGCGACGATCTCTTTGGACAGCAGCTTCACGGCTTCCTGTTTGGAGAATTCGGGTTTCTTCTTTTCGATCGCCGGGAGTTCGCGAAGCTTGGTTGCGATTGCTTCAATCTTTTCGGTAGTGAGTTTCACGCCTGCTTCTCCGAGGTGCACCGTTATCATAGGATGAATACTAGGTGCTAGCTTATCAAGCATTGGAGCGCTTGCAAAGGAGGTTGAGCGCTACGATCTAGTGGTATTTGCAGCTATACAGGATGGCCTTTGTAATACACATGCTGCGCACGTGTTTCCAAAGGACGCTGCGGTGCTTGGCGCTTCGCTTCTCGCACCCCCGCTCATCTGCAAGGGGTCGCCCCCTTGACCCCGACAAGTTCGGCGCGCCACTGTGTGGCGTCCTCTCACCTGTCAGACACGCGCCACTGGCGCATTTAATGTTGTGAGGCGCGATGCCCTTTGTACAGAACGGCCTGGAAGCACTGGATTGTTTGATCAGCTTACGGCTCACCGCGAGCGAGAAGGTGAGGCTCAAAGAGGATGCCGATCTCGCGGGTTTGAGCGTATCGGAGCTGGTACGGCGTCGGTACTTTGGCCGGCCCATTGTGGCCAATGCGGATGCGATCATGATCAAGGAATTGCGGCGCCTTGGTGGGTTGCTCAAACACGTTCATGTGAAGAGCGAAGGCGCCTATAGGCGGGAGACGGCGGAAGCGCTACTGGCGGTCAAGATCTACATTGAGAAAATGAGCGAGAAAGTGACTGATAAACCGAACAAGAAGCCGAACCGTGATCGTTAAAAAGATCAAGAATCCGTCGAAATCAGCATCCAAAGCGATGCGGGTTAACGCATCGCGTTATACACAAGTGTCGTCGCCGTCGGCTTCGCGTAATAGGCGCAGTGTTTTTGCGGCAATATGAACTTCCCTGAGTCCGAGCCAGATCGTTTTCGCGCCGGGTTCGCCGTCGCTTTTGCGTCCGAGGAATCCCCCCAGGCGTGCGATCAGGCGCAATACTTCATTGAGCTTGGGCTGGGTCGGACGGGGTACTTTCGTGAACAGGTAGGCACTGCGAATTTCGTCTGGATCAAAGAAAAGATGCGCGTCCAGATCGGGGCAAGTGCGTCCCAGCCGCATCAGATAGGCCACGCGCCAAGCCACTACCAGGAACAGCGCCAATGCGCGCTCGAGCTGTTCGATCGAGCCGAGCTGAAGCGCCTCGACGCGGCAAGCATTCTTCAAGATGTTGAACAACATCTCAATTTCCCAGCGCGCTCGATACCAGTCGATCAATTCGATCGCCTCTTCCGAGGTCGTCGCCACGCGGTTGGTCAGCAAGCGCCATTCGATCGGCTTGACTCCCGCGGGCGCATCAAACTCGCGCGCGACCAGACAGGTGGCCGCCACGCACTTGCCTCGGCCTGTGGGCAACTCTACGCGCTGCATCCACAGGTGCTGGCGCACCGTGCGTGCCTTGACACCATGACGCGAGGCCATTGTGAAGCTGATCTGCCCGATGGATTCGCCACGG
Source organism: Burkholderia sp. PAMC 28687 (assembly GCF_001577465.1). Lineage (NCBI taxonomy): Bacteria > Pseudomonadati > Pseudomonadota > Betaproteobacteria > Burkholderiales > Burkholderiaceae > Burkholderia > Burkholderia sp. PAMC 28687. Next base: position 9,860 of record NZ_CP014509.1, on the reverse strand, counting down.
GTCGCGCGGTCCCACAGCTTGTCTCCCTCCGGCAAGCAGCGGTTATGCGTGGCACGTACCAGCCAGTCGGCCGGCGTACCCAGTGCTTGGGCGCGCTCCATGAGCGCCATCAGGTCCGCTTCGCGGTCCGCCACGTACACCAGGCGCGTGGATGGCAGGCTCGGTGCCATCTCGGCAATGCGTTCATACCCCTCGATCCAACGCAGACTTTCCTTCAGCCCGCCGCGCTTGCCCGATTCGTCCTTCTTCTCGCGCGCCCACATCCACGCGTCCAAAATACCCAAGGGCTCGCGCTGCGGCGTGACCGCGTAGGTCGGATGCAGATACATGCCGCGCTGGGCCTCATAGCTCAGTGGTCCGAGTCCGAACGTGCCTTGACCGTTAAAGTCCAGCTCCGTGGTGTCTTGCAGGCACAGCACCACACGATGCGCTTCCATCCGCTTTTGCGTGTGCTGCCAATGGGGCTCGAGAATCGCGTGCCAGTCGACGTTCTCGTTGTCGAAGAAGCGGTACGCCGCCATCGTCTCGCCCCAACCCTGGCATGCCTTGGGGACACTGGCCATCGGGTCGGCCGCCAATCGTTGCATCAAAAGCCTCGCTCGCTTGTTCAGGCGCGCATCGCCGAGCTCGAGTTGCTCGAATTCCGTCTGGGTCCAGGGCGTCGTTTCGGTGACCAATACGTTCACTCAAAAAGCGAAAGTAAACGCGATTTGCCGAAAGTTTACAAGCCCCCACTCCATGTCATTGAAAGTAAACATGTTTCTCTGCGCTCAGCGACCACCGATCAGAGATGTGTATAACGCAATGGGGTTAACGGGCTTGCTGATTACATTGCGTCGCCTGAAAAATCGAACGCAGACGAAAAGTGCGTGTACCAAGGAAGTCGAGGGTTTCTCACCGATGGGCTAGAGGCGCAGAAAGCGGAGATGCTGGCGCTTGCCCAGGAGGCCGTGCGCAGTCGCGATCCGATCAACCATTATGTGATGAGCTGGAAAGAGAATGAACAGCCCAGCCCGGCCCAGGTTGAAGAAGCGATTGGGGTTTTTTTAAAAGAAATGGGGCTAGAGGATCATCAAGCCATTTATGGACTTCATGCCGATACCGCCAATCTTCACTTGCACGTAATGGTGAACCGGGTCCATCCGGATAGTTTGAAGGTTGTTAAGCCGAATCGTGGTTTCGATATTGAGGCGGCGCACCGCGCGATTGCGCGAATCGAACATGTTCAGGGGTGGGAGCGCGAACGCCACGGACGGTATCAGGTACTGGACACGGGTGAGGTGGAGCGTGGACGAGAATCGGTGCGCCTGGGTGTCGATCGACCACGGCAGCCCGAGCAAGCGAAGCGTGACATGGAGGAGCGCACAGGTGAGAAATCGGCTGAGCGGATCGCGATTGAAGAGGCTGCCCCTGTTTTAAAGGAAGCGACAAGCTGGGCACAGGTGCATCGCGAGCTTGCTGAGAAGGGAATGCGGTACGAGAAAGTCGGTAGTGGTGCGGTTGTATTCGTAGGGGATGTCGGGGTGAAGGCGAGCCGAACCGATCGCGCAGCGAGTCTGTCCAAAATGGAAAAGCGGCTTGGTTTGTTTGCGCCTTCAGCGGACCAGGCAGCGCAGCGGACGGTGGACAACCGCGAGATCGGATTGCGATCACCAAAACCGATAACGGAAGGGGCAGAAGCGGTTGCCGGGTGGTCCGACTATATCGACGGTCGGCGTGCTCATTACGCGGCGAAGACGGTTGCAGTCGAGGAACAAGCGCGCCGGCATTTGCTTGAGCGCCAGCGTTTGTCTGACGCGCAAAAATCGGTGCGACGGGACATTCTTGTGAATGGGAGCGATGCCGGAAAGCGGTCACGTCAGGGTGTGTGGAAAGGAAAGGGCGAATTGCGCCAGGCTATGCAAAGCATTCTGGCTGCAGAGCAGGCGGGAGAGCGGGCAAGTCTGAAAGACCGGCATCAAGGCGAGCGGGAGCTTTTACGGGAGCGGTTTGCGCCGTATCCGGACGTCGAAGTGTGGTTGCGTGAACGTGGACAGCCTGAGCTTGCAGAGCAATGGCGGTATCGCGATCGAGATAGGGAGACAGGAAAAAGTCTTCATCAAGGCGTTGACCGAGGCGTTAACCAAATACTGGCAGATCAAGGGCACGAGGTTGCGCGGATCAGGGCTGCGGATGTTGATCGTGGTCAAAACAGCATGTCGGTGGTCGCCGTGCCGCGCGGTATCCGGAATTACGTGGCGCATATTCATGGGCGCGAAGTGCATTACAGCCGTCGAGACGCGGTTGAATCGGCGTCTAAAGGTAGCGGCGCGGCAGTGGTGGCATTCGTCGACAAGGGGCGTGAAATCGAAGTGCATGACTCGCACAGCGACGACAGTTTGCTCGCGGCATTGGAACTGGCGGCGCAGAAATGGGGCGAGCTGAGCGTGAGCGGAAGCGACGATTACAAGGCGCGGTGTGCGGCGCTGGCGGTCGAACATGGATTTCGCATCGTCAATCCGGAGCTGCAGGAGCGCATTGAACAAGGGATGCAGGCTAGAAGCGCGGCCAGCCGTGAAATGGAGCGAGACGCGCCAGGGTTAGAAACCACCTTGGGCGCGTCATTGCCCGGCAGCTTGGCCGATGTCTATCGACGGCACTACGAGGACGTTGTGGGGCGTCAGGAGAGGCGGCAACACGCTGGCAACGGGCATGTCGATCCGTCGCGGGTCGATGCGATGATCGCCGTGCGCATGAGGGTAACGGGACACGACCAGGCGGCCGTTCAGGAAGCATTGCGGCAGTGTTCGCCAGGCGCTCACGGACGGTCCGTGGGCGACGGACGGAATTGGAATCACTATGCGGAGCGTACGGCACAGTATGCGTTCAGTCCTGCCGGCACCCGTCGATTTGACCAGCTAGGCCAATACCAGGCGCAGTGGGAAAAGCTTGAAGGGCGAGAGAGGGGATCGCAGAATGTTGAGCGGTTGCGCCGCGATTTGTCGCGTGAAAAGCTTGAGCTTGAACAGGAGGATCAAAAACCTCAGGAACGCGGAGGTCCTGGTCTGAGTCGGTAACAACAGAGAGAATCAAGGTTGGGAAAAAAGAGTACTAGCCCGGACCCCGATTGTGGTTGCACTAGCAATAAAAAAGCCGACATGTGCGTCGGCTAAAAGCTCGGCATCCGAGAGTGCCGAGCTTGAGAGATCTTCATACTATCGTCAAAACCTTGCCGGTTTGTCTGGGGGAAACGCTGACGGCAATTTATTCCGAAGGAGCGGCTTGTCCCAATGTGACTCTTGTTGGATCGATAAAACACGGAGCACTTTTTCGCTATCTTCGTGGGCTTCGATTTCAAAAAGGAACGCGCTGTCCGATGATTTCACGACGTCGAACGTTCCACCTTGGTCGGCGATGATGTGCCAAATCCACAACCCATTTAGCTGTCGCACGTGTTTTGACCAAACGGGCAGCGGAGAGTAGAACATAGAAGTGTACGTAATAATTACGCAATAATTTCTATGATTGTACGATACGGCAATTATTTCTTCAAGAGCATGTTAGGCTTTTGGAACGCAAAGGCAGTCGGCCGCGCTCGGTAAAGCTTGGTTCGGCCGCTATGTTTCGCTCAAATAAGCGGGCGGTGGGCGATACATCTCGCATCGACGTCGAAAAGCAAATAGCCCTCCAATCACCAGACAATTGTCGGATTTTCGACTCTTTTAGTGCTCAAATGCTGAGTTAGCGCTCGCAAAGTCGCCCACTGCGTGCCTAGGCCCACGTGATGCGCTTTTACCAGGTCATCCTAGAAAAAGTGTCTCGCATGCGTAAAAAAGCAAAAGCAGCACTAAATGCACCTCGTGCTTGCATTATGTCAGCCAGAAATGCTGATGTGATTCTTGATCATTTATCAGCCATGGTTCGCGAGACAGGGCGTTATGGCGGCCGCATCGAACGTATCCAAGGAATGGATCTCCATTATTGGACCGGCAGGATAAACACGGTGATCGATCAAACGGTTTTGTTTTCGTCACAGCAAGAACGCGCCAAGCGCTTGCTGGCCAGGTTGTTCTCTTCCGATCGTGAGTAATGACCTTGGCAATCTTTTTATGGCTGGACAAAAGCCCCATACTGAACAGATGCGCGTTTATTTCCCGTTCGTTTTTTAATAGCGGAGCGCGCACGACGGCTGCGCCGCCCAGCGTCCGCAGCGCATCTTTTTTGCCAGAACACCGGCCCTAGGCCGAACAGCCGCAGAAAAGTGGGGTGTTGCCGATGATGCACGATTTTTTGTTCAATAACCGCGCTGAGCTCGTTACTCGGTGTCGAGCGAAGGTGTCGTTGAGGCCGGCGCGGGAAGCAACGGCCGAGCAAATTAAAAATGGCGTGCCGCTGTTTTTAGACCAGCTTATTAGAACGCTGCGCGTGGAGCAGACGGCTGAGCCGCTGGACAGCCGCACGATTTCAGGTCCCGCAGGTGGCGGCACAGTGTCAGAAATAGGGACATCTGCGGCATTACACGGTCGCGCGTTGCTCGACCTCGGCTTTAACGTAAGCCAAGTGGTGCATGACTACGGCGACCTTTGCCAAGCCATCACCGACCTTGCCTACGAGCGTGATGCCCCCTTTGAGGTGGACGAGTTCAGGACGCTCAACCGGTGCCTGGACAACGCGATCGCGGATGCGGTCACCGAGTTTGGTTACCAACGCGACACTCTTGCTGCTGAGAAACAAACAGTCGCAGCCAATGAGCAGGCGGGTTTCTTCGCCCACGAGCTACGAAATTATCTCAACACGGCCTCGCTCGCTTTCGATGCCGCTCACGCCGGAAACTTAACGCTGTCGGGCGCTACGGGGACGCTTTTAAAACGGAGCTTGACCGGGTTACGCGACCTCATTGATCGTTCTCTGAATGAGGTTCGAGAAAACACGGCGAAACCAGCTTCTTCGAATGTGTTTTCGATCGCTGAGTTCATTGGCGAGGTGCAGCACGCAGCGGAACTGGCAGCACACGTGAGAGGATGCAAATTCTCGGTGCTCCACGTCGAGCCTCAACTTGCCGTTAAGGGCGATCGGGATCTGCTATACGCCGCGCTGGGCAACCTGCTGCAAAACGCGTTCAAATTTACGCATAACCATAGCGAAGTGATGTTGCGGGTCCATGCAGTCGCAGATCATATTTTAATTGACGTAGAAGACCGTTGCGGCGGTCTGCCCCCAGGTAGCGTGGCTTTGTTGTTTCAACCGTTCAAGCAGCACTCCACTGACAAAAGTGGGTTGGGACTGGGCTTATCGATCGCTAGGCGAAGTGTCGAATCTTATGGCGGCACGCTGACCGTTCTGGACAAACCCGGCATTGGATGCGTTTTCACGATCGACCTTCCCCGGTATGCACTACCGGTTCTATAGCGCTAGCCAATGCTTCGACGGCTTTTGATTGTCATCGACGACCGAAATTCGCAAGGGGTTTCGATGTAAATACGACGCCGATTCATTTGTCCCAGGGACACACGGCGGGTTGACGGCACCAAGCCTAAAATCTTTCTACGTTGAGAAAAAGGAATTGTGGGAATGACGGCGGTGCGGGGGCCACAAAACGTGTTTGCGGAAAATACCTTGAAGAGCCTGTAGTGCAGGCTCCAGTTTCTCCAGTTCCAACAAAGAATGAGCAATTGCCAACTTCTTTTGATCGGAGAGGCTCGTGTCTTTTAATTGGTCCGCTAGCTCGATCAAATCGCTAACCTTCTCATGTAGGGCGGAATGAGAGACGCCTGGAACGGAGTTGATTGCCTGATTCACCAAGCATGTGACGAGGACAGCGACGTCGGCAGCATTAATCGAGGGACCAATCATAAAATCCTAAACAGTGAAGACGATATTTACCGCTACCGGCGCGGTGCTCCTTTCGATCCAACATGCGCGTGCTAAACCATGCAGCATTGAGCGCGGCCGAGTTCGATTGCATGACTCAATCCAACAACTCTCGTCACTTGTACCAGGCAACAGTGGCCCTCAGACTTATTGGCGTTCCATGATGCGCCTTCCATTGCAATTTCATAAACGCCGGCGGCATCAGGTAAAGACGCGAATGCTGTCACGCAAAACAAATGCGTCAGATCGGAAGGATCTTCTGCATTGACCACGCTGAAGTTTTCCGAGGCTAACCCTGTGACAGGATGACCGTCAACGTAACGCACCGCTATACAGACCGGCGGAACGCAGTTAATACGGAGGGCCGACCGTTCAATCCTTCGCACAAAAGACGCCGAAATATTCAGGCTAATTGCTTCACGTCGGAGTTGAGGCCTTATTTGTCCGAGTGTTTGCATTATTCCTCCAGAATCTGATCCAGCCAAAAAAGACATTAGGCTATGCCCCAATTTTGCCGAGAGGCGGTGGAAATGGTTTCCGCCACTGAACATTACCCACTTCGGCGCTGGCGTCCAAATGAATCGATTAATGCCACCAGCACCAGCGGCGACTGTCCTTTTTGACAGTAGCCATCAAACGACGTGTGCAATAGGTGCCGGAGAACCTCTGCCTCGTCGAGCGCGGTGAAAGCGATGATCACGATGTTGCCCGTTCGCAAATCGCGTCTGAGCGCATGGGTTGCCTCGAGCCCATTGAGCTCGGGCATCGAAATGTCCATCACAATCACATCAGGCACCCAAGCGGTTGCCATTTCGATGGCTTGAGCGCCGCTCAGCGCAATCCGACAGTCCATGGGGTCGAGCGAAAGGTAAGCTGCAAGTGCTTCCGCACCATTTATGTTGTCGTCGACCACCAGTACACGCAGGGGCTCGATATAGGTTGCAATGCGCCGGTCGGTCCAAGCTCGCGAGAGCGAATTTTTAAGAAAGGGTCGTATCGAAATTTCGGGACTAGAAGGCATGGGAACTCAAAAATGGCCCGCCGTGAGCACCGTTTATGCCCATACCTATAGCAAATCCAAAAAAAGACCGTTTCTATATATGATAATGTCCTTTATCACATATAGGAACGCACTATGGGTACGCTAGCCGACGATGTCCTCCAGACCCTTGCCGAAGCCGGCGAAGGCCTCAAAGCCCTACAGGAGGAAGTCATCGAGGCGAGGTTCGATCCGGATGACCCGGCCAGCGTCCAAGCGGCCATTTGCTTTCAGCGCCCGCCATGCCCGCATCCGCGCGGTTGCGTTTTCGGTAGGGAACGTCAGGACGAGGACAGACCAGGTGGTTAGAGTATTCACTGGGCAATGCGCCATGCGAAGCGCTCTGTGCGAATCGACGTATTGATCAAGGTCTTGGCGCGATTGCAGGCGTTGCCAAACCGGCGCTGGCTACCTCATGCAACTCCGGGACGACAGGAGTGCTTGAGCTATGCCAGCGGGCGTGCATCGACGTTTTGACCCAGCAGGGGCGGCAGCCCATCAGTCATTGAGCGAAGCGCTTCGCCAACTGACGTCTGAGGGCACAAGGCGGCCGACGAGCTAGAGATGGGCTGCGCCATTAGTAGCAGGTCACGGCTAGCATGATTCGTCGGTAGGCTCGCCGCGAGCGCTTCTAATTCGTCCGCCTGTGACTTGCGGTGTCGAGAGGCGGACTGGGTATCTGCAAACTTATCGGAGATCGACGCGTCGACCGAATAAAGACGCCATCTGACCAGCGCCGCGTCGTAGCCTTTTATCTCGCCCCAGGCTTGAGCCAGATAGGTCCGGGCGCGCATGGGATTTTCGGCTGCAAGGGCCACCCGTGCACAAGCTTCCGCGGCGAGCGCACGCCAACTGCGCTCCTCGATGGCGCAGGCTCGTTCTTGAAATTTATGCGCGCAAGCTTCAGCCTCGACAAGGTCGCCAGTCAAAAGGAGGGCATCGGTCATGCCCCACTCGCCGGCGAGCCGCCAATACCAACTGGTCAGCGTGTCGCGAGCATCCATCTCGGCTCTTGCCGCCTTCAAATGTTCAAGTGCTATTTCAACCTGTCCAAGTCCAAGCTGCGCTAACCCTCTAATGACGAGTTCAATTGTGACTTCATTCGGTGAGAATGAAATATTGCCTTCCTTGATTCGTGCCACCGTGTCGTCAAGTATATTTAGCGCTGCTTGATGATCATGCATCCGCTCAAATACGAATGCATGGTACAGCCGCAGCGTTGCACCTCTACGAACGTCGCCATTATTTTCAAATGCTGCGAAGCCAGAAGCAAATCTTTCGAGAGCATCGCCAAACCGGCCGGCGGACATGAGCGCCCATGGCGGTCCAAGTCGTATCATCCAAAGTGGAAGGCTTAGATCGACCCAAGCATCAAGTACGTGTTCCAGCAGAGTAGCAAATCCTATATCGACGGAATCGGTTGCCTCCATGTAGCGCGCCGAGGGGAAGAGAATTAGACTGTGCTCCACCTGGCTTGCAGCGAGGGCGACAGGATCGCCTAAGTTCCTAAGCTCTTCAATCGCAACTTCAAAGCCGTCTGCGTCGCCTGCGTTCCAGCCCTGAGCCCAACTCCGCCAGCCGTGGGCACTGCATCGAATACGGGCGCGCTGGACCGGATCGACGACGGCCGTGCTCCGTGAGAGCGCACAGCTCATGACGTCCAAGGATCGGTCTCTGTCAGTCCAGCTAATGAAATAACCCAGCCCGATCATTGCGCGAGCCTCCACGTCAACGCGGCCCACATCATGCGCAAGGCGGGTAAGCCGCTGGTATGCCGCTTCGGCGCGGAGATCGAATCTCCCTAGGTAAATATGAGCCAGTTCCTCCAAAAGTTCGAGTTCAGTCAAGCCACGTTCGTTTGTAGGAAGATTACGGCATAGCTGTATTGCTTGTTCCAGCAACGTTGACGCCTCACGAAGCGCGAAGCGTTGCATCGCGGTTCTAGCTGTCATGCGCAGGAACCGAATGGCTTGCGGCCAGAGCCCGGCGTGAACATAATGATAGGCAAGAGCCGAAGCGACGAGGGCCAGGTGCGCAGCAAAAATATTACCGAGGCGCTCCGCGACAGCCGCGTGGCTCTTGGTCCGACGCGCGGCGCCTTGACGGTCACAAGCAACCTCTTGAAATAGCACGTGCCGGAAGCTAAAAGATTGAATCAACCTGCCGTCAGGCATCTCGATGGTTTCACCGCGGCGGATCAGTTGTCCGCGCCGCGACATTGTTTCGCAAACTGCCTCAAAAGACTGTTCGTCTAACGGAGATGCAACATGATGAACTGCGGGCGAAAACGGTCCATGCGAAACGCTTGCGGCTTCTAAACACACTGCGTCTGCAGCGGCAAAGCGCTGATTTCCGCCTCAATGATCTCCAGCAAATTGGGCGGAGCGCAGTGTCGCAACGATTCAAATCCGGCATCAAGACGCCATCCACTCTGGTCCCACGAGACAAGATCGCGCTGGAGTAAAAGGTCCAGGATCGCCCGCATGAATAGCGGATTGCCTTCGCTGTGATCGTGCAAGTGCGTCGTTAGCATCGCTGGAGGGTCAGCCTGGGCGAAGCGGCCAAGAAAGGCTTTGACGTCGTTGTAGCTTAGTGGCTGCAGCTTGATTTCACGAGCCAACCGATAGAGAGACAGTTTCTGCGCCAGAATGCGTGCAGCGTAGCCAGCTTCGTCGCAGACTGAGGTTCGCAGGGTCGCCACAATCATCAGTTTCGCGCGCATTCTCCGATTGGCGAGCGCAAAAATCAAATCGAGCGTAGCCCGGTCGGACCAGTGGATATCCTCCAAAAAGAGTAGCAGGCACTGCTGCGCGTGAGTGAATCCAGAACGTCGCAGAGTTCGCGCGCCATCCTGTGGGGTGTCGCATCGATCACATGACTGAGGACGTCCGATGGTTTGGACAACATTAACGCTGGTAGTTGAACCAGCCAGGTAGGTGCCAGTCGGGTTAAAGCGTCGAGCAAGGTGTCG
>NZ_CP014508.1:0-286935 GCF_001577465.1 Burkholderia sp. PAMC 28687 | reverse complement strand
CTGACTGCCTCTCTCGTGCACAGGAACTGGCCGGTCAGGTTGACACCGATCACCGTATTCCATTGATCCAGTGTCATCTTGTCAAACGGCGCGTCACGCTGCAATCCAGCATTGCTCACCACGATGTGAAGCGTGCCGAAATGTTCAATGGCACGGGCGAACATGGCTTGAACCTGGTCTTCCTTGCTGACATCGGCCTGCAATGCGATTGCACGACGCCCCAAGCGTTCTATCTCGTGAGCGACCTCCTCTGCTGCCTGCGGATCGGTGACGTAATTGATGATCACATCCGCACCCGCGCGTGCAAGCCCGAGGGCCACGGCCTTGCCGATGCCGGAATTTGCGCCTGTAACAAGCGCTGGTTGTCCCGCGAGCATTGGATAAGAGGCGGGATGCGGCAAACGGCGAGCGTCAGGAGCTGCCGGGGCCGAAGGATCTTTCGGGGCTGCGTCGGTCATCGAGATTCCATTGGGTTGATTGATTCGTCTTGGGTGCGGGGATCGCGCGGTTCAACTGCCACCGCGGTTAAGCGTCGGACCGCAAAGATTAAGAGCCGTATTGACGATGGCCAGATGGGTCAGCGCTTGCGGAAAATTGCCGGCGAGATGCTTACCGGGCACGTTGTACTCCTCGGACAACAAGCCGAGTTCGTTGCCGACAGCGAGCACCCGTTCGAATTGCACCCGCGCCTCGTCGACCCGACCTTGCAGGATGAGGCAATCAGCCATCCAGCATGAGCACGCGAGAAACGCACCTTCGATCGGACCGTCTCGTCGTGCCTTCGTTCGGCGGATCAGGCCGCCTTCCGAGAGCTCTCGCTGGATCGTGGCAATCGTCGCGGCCATGCGAGGCTCGTCAGCCGGAAGAAAGCCGACTAATGGAAGCAGCAACAGACTCGCGTCGAGTTCGTGACCGCCATAGTGCTGTGTGAAGCTGCCCAAGCCTTCGTTCCAGCCTTCACGACAAACCTGTTCGTGAACCGTCGAGCGCAAGGCGACGATGCGGTCAAGCACCTGACGATCGACCGTTCCTATGGTCCCAAACGATTCATGGTGGCGAATGAAACGGTCGAATGCGACCCACGCCATCACCTTAGAGTAAGTGTATTGCCGCGGCTCGGCGCGCGACTCCCAGACGCCAGAGCCTTCGCTGTCCCACATTTGCGCAAGGTGTTCGACTATCTTCAGCGCGACCGCCGTTTCCTGTGTCGAGGTGGGGACGCCACCCCGCCGAGCGAGATCCAGGCAATCGAGCACCTCTCCGAACACATCGATCTGATGCTGTGTCGATGCAGCGTTACCCACGCGCACCGGCTGCGAATATCGATATCCCGGCAATGCATCGACGGTCCACTCGGCGAGATGCCGTGCGCCGTCGACGCGATACATGATCCTCATGCGATCCGGCGAGCCGGCGATGGCACGCAAAAGCCAGTCTCGCCAAGCCTGCGCTTCAGCCAAAAAGCCGGCGTTGAGGAGCGCTCCCAAGGTGAAACTTGCGTCGCGCAGCCAGCAGTATCGGTAATCCCAGTTCATCTTGCCGCCCGGTGCTTCGGGCAACGAGGTCGTGGGCGCCGCGATCAGTCCGCCGCTCGGTTGATGAATCAACGCCTTGAGGGTAAGCAGGGAGCGACGCACCTGTTGAGGCCAGTCGGTCTTCGAATTATCGAAACGATCGATCCAGTTGCACCAGAATTTCTGGGTCGCCACCAGCGCGGCTTCAGCATCGATAGCGGCAGGCGGAGGCTGATGGGACGGCCCATAGCTCATCACAAACGCCAGCCTGCTTTCTTCCCGAACTTCGAATTCGGTTTCGGTGACATGCGACTTGACTTCAAGTGGCATCGGCGCGCGCAGGACCACGAGATCAGGGCCGACTTTCGCGACCATGCTGTTCCCTTCCGTTGTCGACCAGGGTGGCAACGCGCCGTAGTCGAATCGCAGGCGCAAGGTCGAGCGCATTTTGACACTTCCACGCAGCCCAACGACGATACGTACAACAGACGAAAACGTCGTGCGCATCGGCATGAAATCGATAACCCGCACGGCGCCTCCGTCGGTCTCGAAGTCGGTCTCCATGATCAAGGTGTCTTGTTGATAGCGGCGGCTTTGGCCGGTCATCGCTGCAACAGGTGCCATCGACCAGTGACCATTTTCTGTTGTGCCAAGTAGCGCGGCGAAGCAGGCATCGTCGTCAAAGCGTGGCCAGCACAGCCAGTCAATAGATCCATCGCGGCTGACCAAGGCTGCGGTCTCGCCATCGCCCAGCAGGGCATAGTCTTCTATTGAGTTGCTCATCGCGATTTTGTCTTGAGCGATTTCATTTAGATCTTGTACTTCTTGGCGAGCAGATGAACTCCACCGACAAGACCCAACGCAGCAAGCGCCCAGAACGCCGACCGGTGGCGGTCGGTGAACATTTCCCAGCTGCCCGTCTTCGACTCCTGATCAAACCGCCCATGCGCGCCATAATTCCCGGGCACTGGTTCGTACAGATTGGCAGGCGCATCAGCCGCGAGCGGTACGTCAGTCAGTTGACCTGCATAACCCGCCGACGCGAGGTATCTATCGATCAATCCCGGGGCGATGCGGTTTGCGAGAATTGCCTTCACCGTTGGGAAGCCCACCCAGACTTCGCGCCGCTTGTGCGTGGCGGCGAAGAAGATCGCGCGGGCCGGCACTTCCGGCTCAAAGATAGGCGCAACGGGCTTCGCCTTTACCCCCATTTTATTCATCGCCCAATCGAATTGCGGCGTATTGACCGCCGGCAGGTCGACCATCGTCAGGTGCACTTTCAGCTTGTCATGGATGATTTCCGAACGCAGTGCATCGGTAAAGCCACGAATCGCAAATTTCGCGCCGCAATAGATCGATTGCAACGGCACCGACCGGTATCCAAGCGCTGATCCGACATTGACGATAGTGCCGCGATTACGCAATCGCATGCGCGAGAGCGCGGCCATCGTGCCGTGCACCTGTCCAAGATAGGTGACTCGCGTGCCACGCTCGAACTCCTGTGCAGTGAGCTTGGAGACGGGTGCAAACACGGTCGCCATCGCGACATTCACCCATACCTCGATCGGGCCGAGCTCTTCCTCGGTGCGCGTAGCGGCCTTTTCGATGGCATCAGCATCTGCAACATCGGTTGGAATAGCGAGCGCGCGAATGTGGTAACGACTCTCCAGCTCAGAGGCAACACGCTTCAGGCGATCGGGCTCACGCGCCAGCAACGCAATGTCGTAGCCTTGACGGGCAAACTCTTCGACGGTCGCTCGGCCGACACCCGCACTCGCCCCCGTCACCACCGCTACTTTTGTCATGTCGATTGACCAATGTTCATACGATTTCGCTGGGAATGCCCGGGACCAGATTGACGAGTCTAGCGACGAGGGCGCAAGCCATCACGAGCGCAAGAGCCGTACCGGGTAATTGACACGGCTCCGGCTTACCAAACGCCCACAGGTTTGCTTCTTGCGCAAAGAAAGCTGTGGTCGCGCCGGGACGCTTTCCGTCGGGCGATCACAGACGCTCACCTTCATGATCGACAAGGAATCCATGAGCCACTACGACGTCATCGTGATTGGCAGCGGTCCGGGAGGCGCGTCGCTCGCGCAGAAGCTCGCCTCCACGGGCAAGCGAATCCTCCTACTCGAACGTGGTGACTACCTGAAGCGCGAACCCGCGAACTGGGACTCAAAAACGGTCTTTGTCGACGGCATGTATCAAACCCGCGAAACTTGGTATGGCGGCGATGGAAGCAAGTTCCAGCCTGGGTTGCACTACTACGTCGGGGGAAATTCGAAGGTGTATGGCGCGGCGCTATTCAGGCTGCGGGAACGCGATTTCGAAGTAGTGCAGCATAAGGACGGCATATCCCCTGCATGGCCGCTCACATACGCCGATTTCGAGCCTTACTACGCGCAAGCAGAGCGCTTGTTCCACGTCCACGGACAACGGGGCGAAGACCCTTGCGAGCCTCGCTCGAGCACCCCGTTCCCCTATCCCGCTGTGTCCCACGAGCCCCGCATTCAGGCCCTCAATGACTCGTTGCTGAAAGCGGGATTGCATCCATTTCATCTGCCGCTCGGCATCCTTCTCGACGAAAAGGACGGCAAGGTCAAGCCGACAAGCACGTGCATTCGCTGCGATGCATTCGACGGCTTCCCGTGTTTGCTCAACGGTAAGGCGGACGCGCAGGTGATGTGCGTCGATCCGGCGCTCGCGGCGTATCCGAACCTTACGCTGATGACGGGGGCTTACGTGAGCCGGCTTGAAACCGACGCGACCGGGCGGACTGTAACGGGGGTATGCGTACAGCGCGCGGGCATGGAAGAGCGCTACACGGGCGACATCGTCGTGGTCGCGTGCGGGGCGTTGTCGTCGGCGCTCTTGTTGCTGCGCTCCGACAATGACAAACATCCTCGCGGCCTGGCGAATGGCTCCGATCAGGTGGGCCGCAACTACATGCGTCATAACCAGTCGATACTCATGGCGCTCATGCGCGAGCCGAACAACACGGTCTTTCAAAAGACGCTAGCGATCAGCGACTTCTATTTCGGCGCGGACGATTGGGAGTACCCGCTCGGCTTGATCCAGATGTGCGCGACCTCCCACGCCGACCAGATCCGGGGAGAGGCCCTGCCGGGCTGGCTCGAATGGCTCCCGGAAATGCCCTTTGAAACCATGGCGCGTCATTCGATGGACTTTTGGTTGTCGACGGAAGATTTGCCCCGTCCCGAGAACCGCATCCGATACGACGGCGAGCGCATCGTGCTCGACATCGAAGAAGGCGACATGGAAGCGCATCACCGGTTGAAGAAGAAGCTCGAAGGACTCCTCGCCGATGCGGGCGCTCATGCAACGATGATGGAACGCAAGCTGTACTTGGGCAAGAATATCCCCATCGGCGGGACTGCTCATCAGGCGGGTACGTTGCGCTTCGGCACCGACCCTGCAACATCGGTGCTCGACGTGAATTGCAAGGCGCACGAACTCGACAATCTTTATGTCACCGACGCAAGCTTTTTTCCGTCGATTGGCGCAGTCAATCCGACCTTGACAATCGTCGCCAACGCGCTGCGTGTCGCTGACCATATCGGCGAGCGCCTGGGCGTGACGCCGGTGGCTGCATGACGCTTTCCCAAAAGGATTGAACGTGAATGTCCTCAATCTGATTGCCATTCCACTGATCGCCCGGTTCTGTCTCGTGATCATGTTTCCGTTCAGCGCTTTCGACAAGATCGTCCACTGGAAGGAAGCGATGCAGCAGGTTACGTCATCCTTCCTTCCCGGCGGCGCCGTATTGATCGTGATCGCCATCGTCGTGGAGTTCGTAACGCCCGTTTGTATCGTGATCGGATGGCATGACCGGCTGGCGGCGTTCGTACTCGCGGGCTTTTGCGCCGTCACCGCCCTCCTATATCACCCGTTCTGGAAGTACCCGCACTTCTGGTCCAAACCCGGAGCAGGGCGAAGCCACTTCTGGGATTTCCTGAAGAACTTCGGTCTGGTCGGCGGGCTGCTCTTGCTCGTGATCGGCGGCACACAGGTGAGCGCATTGTCGGTGTTGAATCATCCATTGTCCTCAGCACCCTATGCAGGCGTTGCATCCATGCCGTCGTCATCCACCTCTGTGGGCAATGCACAGCCCTGACCCCTCTATTCCGTGATAATCTTCATGTCATCCTCCGAATCGAAAGACCCGTCCCCGAGAATCGGCTACTGGCACTTGTGGACGGACGACACAGGCGTGAGCCATCAAACGCGCTCCGAGCTCGACAAGTTCGACCTGAAGGGCGTAGGCAACGCTTCGCCGCAATGGAACGACAAACAAGAGCGCTCGGACGCGACTGTCGTTTTTACGGTGCAGCCCGTGGGCTGGGTCGGTGAATGGCACGAAAATCCGGCGCCGCAGTGGATCGTTCCCTTGTCCGGGCGATGGTGGGTCGAGTCCATGGACGGCACGCGCGTTGAAATGGGTCCAGGCGATCTCTCGTTGGGAGAGGACCAGGGAAGCATCGCCAGTGCCGACGGACGGAAGGGGCATCGCTCAGGTACGATCGGCGATCAGCCGGCGGTCCTCATGACCGTTCAATTACACGTCGATCCGGTCCATCGGCCGGGACACTTCCAGTAGCCGGTGACGCATGACCACGCGCCCGGATGTGGAGATTATCGACCCATGCTTCAAGCCGATGGTTCTCCCTAACGCGCCCCTCGAATTGCTTGGCGAAGGCTTTCGGTGGCTGGAAGGACCGGTCTGGTTCGCGGATCAGGAGTGTCTCTTGTTCAGCGATTTACCCAACGATCGCATCATGCGCTGGACACCGGACGGCGGTATCAGCATGTTCAGGCAACCGTCCGGATTCGCCAATGGACATACGCGCGATCTGCAAGGGCGGCTGATCGGATGTTCTCATCAAAACCGTTGCATCACCCGTACCGAACTGGATGGACGCGTCGTCGTGCTGGTGGATCGCTACGAAGGAAAGCGCTTGAATTCGCCTAACGATGTGATCGTCAAGAGCGACGAGACAATCTGGTTTTCCGATCCGCCGTACGGCATCCAGACGGACTACGAGGGCGGCAAGCAGGTGTCGGCGTGTCCAGCGTGCGTGTATCGGCTGATACCCGATACGGGAGAACTCAGCGTCGTTTCGGAGCGATTCACGGGACCCAACGGCTTGTGTTTCGCACCCGACGAAACGCGCCTCTACGTCTGTGAAAGTGGCCTGCAATTCGATCCAGCACCGGCGCAACACATCGCCGTGCTGGAGGTCTGCGCCGACGGCGCATCGCTTGGCGAGCCGCGTATCTTTCATAAGATCGATCCTGGCTTTGCCGATGGTATCCGGTGCGATGAGGACGGCAACGTGTGGTCGAGTGCAGCGGACGGCGTGCACTGCATTGCACCCTCGGGCGAATTGATCGGCAAGATCCGTGTCCCCCACGCCGTGTCCAATCTGACGTTTGGCGGACGTAATCGAAGCCGCTTGTTTATCTGCGCTTCGCATTCGTTGTTTGCGATCTATACTAACCAGCGAGGAGCCCAGCGCCCATGACATCTGCGCTCGTCACCCAGATCATACGAATTAGCCGAAATGTCGTGGACCTTGAACGTAGCACTTTGTTCTACCGGGATCGCCTCGGCTTTCAACTAAGCGGCCCGGCATTTTATATGGAACGCTTGCTTGCGGCTGAACTCGGGTTGGGCGCATGTAATGTCAAGGTACAGCGTTTAAGGCTCGGCAACGAGGAGCTTGAACTTGTCGAGGCTGGTCCGAACGCGCGCCCCTATCCGTCGCCGAGCACCTCGGTAGATCTTGCGTTTCAACATCTGGCCCTACGTTGCGCGAACATCGATACCGCGTTCAAGCGGCTTTATCGTGAAGACAGTGCTTCTGCGCGTCCAACGGCAATCTCGCGCGGTCCGGATTCCGGGCCGGCACCGGTTCGCCTCCCCGATAGCAGCGGTGGCGTTACAGCCTTCAAGTTTCGCGACCCGGATGGCCATCCGCTCGAATTGCTGCAGTCTGCCGGCGAAGGCGGTCGATCTGAAGTCCGCGCCGGGATTGACCATACCGCGATCTCCGTAACCAGCGCGCCGTCGAGCATCGATTTTTATACGGCCTTGCTGGGCCTGATCGTGAGCGCATATCAAACCAATTCTGGAAGCCAGCAAGGATCATTAGACGATCTCGATCACCCGATAGTCGACGTCGTCTCTTTGCAAACGGCATCGGACGCGTCACCTCATCTTGAGTTGCTCGCGTATCGACACCCGGTTGCGTCTGTAACCCACCCGCTGGCAGAAGCCACCGACATTGTCAGCGACAGAATAGTCATCCAATGCAGCGACGTGAGCAGGCTTGCGACGAATCTGGGAATGGCGTCCCGACTTATCCGAGCGCCTTCTGGAGAATTGAGCTTCTTGTTTCAAGATCCCGATGGGCATTTTTTTTGGGCGATCGAGTAGGTGTTTAGAAATGCCGAACGGATCAAAAATGCAACTGCGCGCTCAGTAACGGCGCGTAACCGGGTTTAGAAGTCGCGATGCCCAGAGAAGCTACTTAGCAAACCGTTCGGTCTCAAATCCCAGGCACAGCCAGAATGCGTCGACGCTCAGCAAATGCGAAAGTCGTCGGTATGCTATTCGCCCTGGTGCGGTGATGCCGGCACGCCAGTAAGAGATATCTTGTGTTGTCACGCCGATCTGCCTGGCTGCCTGCGCGGAGGACATATTATTTTGCTTCAGAGAGCGGTCCAGTCGAGCCGCGAATGCCCGACGTCCGGCACGATGCGAGAGTCTATCCTCGAACAGCAAATCTGCGCTGATATGTAAAGCCATTTCAGTCCTTTCAATACTTCTACGATCCTTAGAGCCGCGGCACGCTACAGCTCACAGCGGGCTAATCCGCTACACCCGCTATCACGACTCTAGCCGCTCAGCCTTAAGGTGCGCTTAATCTGCAGCAGGTCGAGATGCTGGTGTAAACCATAGCCTGCTCGGCAGTTGATGATTTTGGCATTGGCGCCTCTCGCATAAGCCTGATTTAAGAATACCGAGCTAATCTAAATAGGTCGACGCCCACTTAACAATTGCTACGGTATGCCCAATACACGTTCGAATAGGGCACGTGAAATCTTTTCTTTCGCAAAGGCTTATCTCGGATGATTGGCGTCCTTATGCGAGTCAGCTAATTTTTAAATTAGGATTACATGATGAAATTAACTCCCGTTCTCCTCGCCCTCTGCGGCATGGTCTTGGCCAGTACCGCAGTCGCGCAAACACCCAAAGAGGTCTCTCCGTCTAAAATGAAATGCAACGAGTTTGTAATGACGGATGAAGCCTATCGGCCAGCTCTTGTCTATTGGGTAGCCGGCGTCGACAAGCTGGGCGTCAGCGAAAAAGACAGGTTAATCCTCGATACCGCACACCCCGTCGATGAAGTCATAACCGAGTGCAAGAAGACGCCTGACGCGCTTTTTATGAACAAGGTTCGCCAGATGTATCGTAATAAGCAAATCACCTTAAACAAGACCTATGCTCATAACTGAGAACCGCTTGCGGTTGGCGCGTGTTGATGCTCAGTGCACCCTACGCGCTGACTCGTCCCGCATAGAGGCATGACCGGGATTCATGAAAAATCCGCCACATCCCAATCTAAGGTACTGATATAGAAGTCGAATTGGCGGCCGGCCCACAGGTCGCTCAGTGCTTGGTTACGTGCGCTGGTACTTCTCCGGTTACCGATTGAATGCCGTGCGCATCGATTGTATTGAACGCTTCGGCCAGCGCAGCGCCATCGGTCGGGAACAAATCGTCCCAAACCGTGGACGACCCGAACGAGTCGACGATTTCCAGCACCCAGCCGTCGCGGCCATTATTATCGGACCGGTAGATGTGCACGTCGACAGAGGTGCCGCCGCGGGTTACGGTCGTAGACAGCGGGGACAATGCAAGGGGGTGAAACGCTTCTTCCGTCGTACGGCCGAGCGAATCGACAAGGAACAGGTCTTCGCGCTCGTTCTCGTCTTGCGCGTCCAGATCCCTGCGCTCGGTCTGCTTGCGTGTCCTGTCTGTCGGCCTTGAAACTACCGAGATCACGTTTGGCCGCTCGCCTTGTTCCATCGATTTTCGGCGCTCCTCGCACCAGTGTTGATGGATATTGAGCGCGGAGGCCGTGAGCAAGTTTGCGAACGATCGACGTTGCTCGACCGTGTAATCTCGCTGCACCAGATCTTCGTATCCAGAGGCTGTCCCGAACAAAAGGATGACATTGAACCAACTGGGGTGCCGTTCAATCAGCGGCTCCCAAGCTTCCCGGTCGATGTCGATGCCCTTGCAATAGCCCTCGCACCATTCGTCGAGGATGAGAAACTCTTCACCCTTCCACTCGGTTGTATGCAGAGGGGGCGTGAACAGAGGTTGTGTCGCAGTAGGGCAAGAGGGTTAAGCAAACGCGAGATGATATGCATTATTTATGAAACGAGCGAGTAGAACTGCTGGGCAGCAGACAGTGGAATTTCGCCCGAGCCCTTCATCTGCCCTTTCTTGATCATATGCATGACTTCGATGCCGCTCAGAATGACGCGCGCGCAGTGGAAATCCTTGAAGCCCAGCATCGCTCGGGTGATGCGTTTGATGGCCCGATGGTCCTGCTCGATCACGTTCTTCAGGTACTTGACTTGACGAATCGTAATGGGCGTCTCTCGCTCGGCGTTGACCGCGTGCAGCGCAGTCAGATTAGAGCCGCTTTTGTCGATGGTTACCGTCTCGGGTACACCGTTCTGAGCGATCGACTTTTCAAAGAAGCGCCGCGCTGCCACCTTGTCGCGCTTGGCTCTGAACAAGAAATCGACGGTTTGGCCCGCCTTGTCCACTGCCCGGTAGAGGTACTTCCACTGGCCTTTGACTTTGATATAAGTTTCGTCCATCCGCCAGCTCTTGCCTACCGGCTGCTTGTGCTTACGGAACGTCTTCTCCAACAGCGGCACCAACTTGATCACCCACCGATGCACCGTGGAATGATCAACCTCAATACCGCGCTCGGCCATCATTTCTTTGAGATTACGCAAACTCAGTGAGTAGGCGACGTACCACCGCACGCATAGCAACATCACATCGAGCGGATAGTGAAGGCGCTTTAGCACCCGGGCGATGCCCGCAGCAAGCGTCTTTCGCGGTGTTTGGGTCTTCTTCATCGGCCAGCCAAAGCATATTTGTCAGACTCGAATACTACCTCTCCCGCATTAACGCGACAAAACCCACATGATAGCCAAAGGCCAGATGAAATGCTCTCTTGGAACCCATCCGTCAAGCGCTGATCAATTCTGCGATTTCTCAAAATAAGCAGTCCTTCAAATACAGATAAGAGTTTACCTGCATTCCTTACCGCAACAAAACCACATCAAGCGATCTGCCCGATAACTGGGATCCGGGATCTGGCGCGCACCTGTTATCTAGTTATTCATCCAACCGCAGGTTGCGTTTGATCCGTAACCGATAACGCGCGCGGTTGCCAACCTCTTTGTGAAACCCGAGGGCTGCGACGATGCACAACACATAAATCGCAGCGTCCTCGTCGTCAAGATTGCCTTGCTGCACCGAATGCGTCTATCTCGACAATGGTGTTTTCGATCCAGCGCTTTCTCATCGGGGCAAGGACGAACTTCGCGCACAAGCCAGCCGCGATCGTCATCACGGCCGCCGTGATGAACACCGCGTTCCATGAGCCGACCGCTGACAGCACCGAGGCAAGCGGCACCAGTATCGAAGCCGTTCCCTTCGCCGTGTAGAGCGTCCCGGCGTTGGCTGCCGCGTATTTACTGCCAAAGGTATCGGCGCAGGTCGCAGGAAATATGGAGAATATCTCACCCCAACAGAGGAAAGTCATTGCCGCGAAGAACATAAAAAGGTATGGGTTGTGACCGAACTCCATCAGGCCTAGCATCGCCACACCTTCACCAATGAAGATGAAAAACATCGTGTTCTCGCGACCGATCTTGTCGGAAATCCAGCCGCATAGTGGGCGTGTGAAGCCGTTGCAGAGGTTGTCGATGGAGAGCGCCATCGTCAGCAGCGGCAGAGTCACGCCGAGCAGGTTGATTGGCATCTTGGCAAAGCCGTACGCCTTTGCGATCGGACCGAGTTGGGCCGTCGCAATCACGCCACCTGCAGCCACGAACACGAACATCAAATACATCACCCAAAAAAGCGGCGAACGCACCATCTGTCCCGTCGTGTAATCGATCTTCGTCGCAACTGCGCGCTTCGCTGGAATCACATGTGCGGGCGGCCTGGGCCGAACCAGCAATAGCCCAAAAAGTAGAATGCAGACCCCTTGGAAGACACCGAAGAACATGAACGTGTGCTCGTACCCCGAGGTCCGAATCATATTCGAGATGGGAATTACCGTGACCGCCGCGCCCGCACCGAAGCCTGCCGCGGTCAGGCCGGCGGCGAGGCCACGCTTGTCCGGGAACCATTTGAGCGCCGTGCCGACACAGGTTCCGTACACGCAACCCGCGCCCACGCCGGTGACGACTGCCGCAATGTAGAGATGAATGAGACTCGTGGCGTTAGCATCGATGATCCAGCCGATCGCCGCGCAGATTGAGCCACCAATGACTACAGGGCGCGGTCCGAACTTGTCGACGAGCCAGCCTTCCAGCGGCACCAGCCAAGTTTCCGTCAAGATGAAGATTGCGAATGCGGTCTGGATCGCAGGCAGACCCCAGTGATGAGCGGTGTCCATCGGCACTACGAACAAGGTCCACGCATATTGCAGATTTGCAATGAGCCCCATGCATACGATGCCGATCGTCAACTGCGCCCATCGATTGTTGTGCGGCCTCAGTTTGGGCCGTTGGACGGCCGGTGAGGGAGCCGTGTCTGCGTTTGCCATGTCTGTCTCCGTTATGTATCAGCGCTCGTATAGCGCGCATTTTTTGGTCGGCTCGCTAGCTACAATCGCTCCACCCAATTTGTTCCAACGACCAAGGCATTGAGACTACGAAGCAATCGGCAGATCGTGCCGCTCGCGTCGAAGGTGACAATGGGCTTCCTCAATCCTTCGACGATTCGGTCCAAATCGGGAAGCGCTCGCATAGCGCTGCGGGTTTTTTCAGTGGACCGTCGATCGAGTCGCGGCTCGATACTAGAGGGCGCCACAGCGCCACATCTGCGGGTTCAAACGATCCAAATATCATCCGATAAGCGATTTGCTAGCTTCAGTGCCAAAACTTCGCCAGCATTTCATCAGCAACAAAGGGCTTGCGTCGTTCTGATATACAATATTCCACACACAGTATTAGTCAATAAGGTTTACGCTAGGACCGACCGATGACTGTCCTCCGTGTCTGCCTTTTCGGTGAATAGTTATCGCGGCAGTTCGCTGCTTTCGGAGGCGATGTAGGCACACGGCCCTCTGCGCTGACAGAGCCGGCAATCCCGTTTCTCGCGCGCCTTGGTGAAACGATGGCCAACGCGGGCACCGCAAACGATGCGTTGAGCCGTGAATTCTTTCAGTTATCTTTCTGACATTTAAATTAGAGTGCGTTTTACCTAAGCCGCGCCAGACGTAGCCATTTTCCAAGGGCTCCGACAACTATTTGTAATAAATCGTTGATAGCGGATCGGTCCCCCGCTTATTGAAGGTAAAGGGTCGTCAGGCGTCATAGAACTCTGGGGTCAGTGGTATCAATCGTTGGGCAACTCGCCTTGGAGGATTGTCATCACGTACAGCACGGTCGCGCCACAGTGAGCTCGGCGCGGTATGTCTTCATTGGCGAACCGTTGGGTGTGCTACGACCAGTTGGACGATCGGATCGGCGTCGTCAGGCCGAGCTCATAAAGGTTTCATAACTGTTAGGTATACTGATTGATACCAGCGCGTTATCTGTACAGGTGGCTATCCATGAATTTCCTCCGTATGTGTTCGAAGTGAGCGTCGGCGTGGATTGCACTGACTGAAACTCCGAAACAGCGTTGCGACCCATCATCCAGGACCGGGCGCTGATCAACTCGCGACGACGCCCGACTGACGCAAAACCCACGGAGCCGAAGGCTTACGCGTCTAATCTTTGGTTTTATTGCGCCCAGCCTATCGCCGGCAGTACTCGTCTTTCGAAGCAACGGTCAATTCGTGGTTAATTTACTAATTCCTACCGGTCGACCTCGGCAATCCCGGTCAAGTTCAAAGCCCTTTCTTCTTAAAATTGACCATATGACAACAATGGTCACCTCCCGATCAGTTCACAGTCGATGTCCCAATCTCTGTGGATAAACCGCGATAGTCTGCGCAGTTCTCTTACGTTTCATCCGAAGATCCAGCATAACCCGACCATGCCATAGGGTTTAACCGGATCAGGCGGCAACCGCCCCTGCCGTTATCTCATTCAGAGAGCAGGCGAGCTTTTGGAGCTAAGGAGCCACGCTGGCTTGTCGAACGCCGAAACACGTGAGGAGTCAAGAGATGAACAAACTGAGCTTCATGCAAAAACTTTGGCTGCCATTGGTTATCAGTTTGATAGCACTACTCCTTGTCGCTGTTTTCGGCGCGTATCAGGGCCGTCAGATAAGGATAGAAGAACGCAAGAACGACCTTGTTAACGTGGCAAACGTCGGTATGAGCATCGTCAAGGAATATGCGTCGCTGGCGCAAACGGGTGTGCTGTCCGAGGCCGAAGCGCAAAAGCAGGCCCTCGAGCGGCTGAGAAGCATTCGCTATGGCGAGGACGGCTACATTCTGGTGATCGATTCGAGACCGACGATGGTCATGCATCCGATCAAGCCCGCACTCGTGGGCCGCAACATGGCCGATAGTTCGGACGCCGACGGCCAGCACCACTATGTCAGCTTTGTGCGAGCCGCGCAGTCACCAAATGGCGGCTTCGTCGACTATCTGTTTCCACACGTCAAGCAAACCGAGGCGGTCTCGAAAATCGGTTATGTGCTGCGCTTTCAGCCATGGGACTGGATTTTGTCAACGGGCGCTTACGTGGACGATATTGATGCGGCTTTCATGCGCTCCCTTTATCAGGCAGGAGGGCTGTTCCTTGCTACTGCCCTCCTCCTGTTCGTCCTTGTAAGCACGGCCAACCGCAGCCTGCTACGAACCATTGGCGCCGATCCGCACTATGCAGCCAAAGTAGCGAACGCGATTGCGTCGGGGGATCTGTCCATCTATATCGAAACCCGCACCGCTCACCCAGCCAGCCTAATCCACGCAATGGGACGCATGCGACTCGCACTGACGGATACGGTCAGCCAGATCAAGGCGTCGGCCGACAGTGTCGCTACGGCCACGAAAGAGATAGCGGCCGGTAACATTGATCTGTCACAGCGTACAGAGGAGCAAGCGGCATCACTGGAAGAAACTGCGGCGAGCATGGAAGAGATCACAGCGATGGTGCGGCAAACTGCCAACCATGCGCAGCAAGCAAGGGGACTTGCGGAGACGGCCGCCAACGTCGTCAACACAAGCGGCGCCGCGGTCACGGACATGGTCAGAACGATGTGCGATCTGGCGGGGGAATCAAAGCAGATGGTCGAGATCATCGCGGTGATTGAAGGCATCGCGTTCCAGACGAATATCCTTGCGCTCAACGCCGCAGTCGAAGCGGCTCGCGCGGGAGAACGGGGCCGCGGGTTCGCAGTGGTGGCGAGCGAAGTACGATCGCTCGCGCAACGCAGCGCTGGTGCGGCGAAGGAGATTCGCGGGCTGATCCAGCGCTCGGTGAGCAAGGTCGGTGAGGGTTCCGGTCTCGCCGAAAAAGCCGGTGCGACGACGCACCAGGCGCAGGAGGCGATCGGCCGACTGGCTATCATCGTGCAGGAAATTGCAACGGCTGCCGCCGAGCAGAGCTCGGGTATCGATCAGGTCAACATAGCCGTGACGCAAATGGACGAGGTAACACAGCAGAACGCTGCGCTGGTGGAACAGGCTGCGGCGGCTGCGCAGTCGCTCGAAGAACAGGCGCACAAGCTCCTGGCGTCGGTATCGACGTTTCGGATCGACGAGGTGGTCGAAGCGAATGAAGCGTGGGCTGGCGCCGAAAAACCGGTTAGGCGGGCGTTCGGCAGGCAGGGCATCGTCGCCAACGCCTAAGAAAGAAGAGGTCTCGGCGGTATTTCCTGCAGAGAAACTTTACGAATCGTGATGCGTGCAACGGGTGTTGTTTGCTTAGCATATAGATGCTGATGGGCCGCTCATTCCGCAGACGTAGCCTGGTCGTCACTCGGCGCTCATCTGGGAAGGTGCCAATGAGGTGTTCCACAGGCTCGCGACCTACGCGACCTCGAGGCCAGACTGGATGACTTGGTGAGCCTAGTTTAGAGCTGCCAAAATTTGTCGGTACCGAGCGTACGCCGGTTCTCTTTGCCTTCGACGTGGCGTGAACGCATCGTAGTGGCGAGCGAGAACACACACGTTAACATCGCAGGAAGATTTGCTCCAGTGCAACCATGTCAACGTATTGAATCAATCGGCGTCCGGCATAGGCACACGCCTGTCATTGGGTCGATTCGGCCCAAGAGATCATTGCCGAGAATTTCACGTCAAGCCCAAAAGATGCGTTGGTGTTCGCCCGTATTGTTGAACATTGCAATGATGTGCGAGATTGCAGAAGGTCGCGTGGCAGTCAGTGAGCGGTGACGGCGTATTTGCTTCCTCTCATTGTTTAAGGCGATTTCAAATATATCCGATCGCCATGTGAACAAGGAGTGGCCGGGCGCCCTTCTGATTTTTATCGAATTTCCGTTACAAGAAGCTGCGGACATGGCGATTGACTTTACAGTTCTTTCAAAAATAAGAGGCGCACATGTCCAGCGAGAAAGCAGCTGAAATTGCGGCACGGCTTGATCGGTTGCCACCCTCGCGTACGGTCTGGACCATGGTGATCCTGATCTCGCTTGGCGGTGTGTTCGAGTTCTATGACCTGTTCTTCACAGGCTACGTTGCACCCGGCATGGTCCAGTCCGGCTTATTCAAACCGGAGTCGCTAGGCTTTTTTGCCGCCCTCCAGCCCCTTGCCGTAGCGGGTTTCGGTACATTTGTCTTTGCCACATTTGCGGGGCTGTGGGTCGGTACCCTCGTGCTGGGTTATGTGGCGGACCGGTTTGGCCGACGACTGATCTTCACCTGGTCACTGATCTGGTACATGGTCTGCACGGTGATCATGGCGTTCCAGACCTCCGGATTCGCGCTCGATATCTGGCGTTTCATCGCGGGCATTGGCATTGGCGTCGAGCTCGTCACAATCGACACGTACATCTCCGAGCTGATCCCAAGCCAGGAGCGTGGCCGTGCATACGCGATGAACCAGTTCATCACCTTTGCCGTGGTGCCGGTGGTCGCGTTTCTCGCGTATGCATTGAACGGGACGCGGCCACTCGGCCTTGACTACTGGCGAGTGGTCATCCTGATCGGGTCTGTGGGCGCCGTGGTTGTCTGGATCTTGCGTCGCCATATTCCGGAAAGCCCGCGTTGGCTCGCGCGTCACGGCCGGATCGACGAAGCTGAGAAGATAGTCGCGGACATCGAACGCCGGGTGATCGCAGAGAAAGGGATAAGCCTGCCGACACCGCAAGCCATCTCACCCGAAAAGGAAGGGCGTGGCTCGCTCAAGGAAATCTTCGCTCCGGGTTATCGGCGCCGGACGATCATTTTGTCGATCTTCAACATGGCGCAAGTGATCGGCTTTTATGGCTTCGCCGCCTGGGTGCCGACACTTCTGATTCATCGCGGCATTCATGTCACGGCAAGCCTGGGATATGCATTTATCATTGCGATTGCAAACCCCTTTGGTCCACTGCTGGGCATGCTGTTCGCCGACAAACTCGAACGGAAGACGCAGATCTGCGGTGGTCTCCTTACCATGGCCATAGTCATCGCGATATTCTCCCAGGTGTCCACGCCCTGGATCCTGATCGGGCTCGGCGTGTTGTTCACGCTCGCCGCAAACATCATGTCCTATGCCTACCACGGCTATCAGGCTGAGCTATATCCGACCCGCGTGCGCGCCCGCGCGATTGGCTTCGTTTATTCCTGGAGCCGGATTTCGGCGGCCTTTGCCGGGCTGGCGATCGGCATTCTGCTGCACGGATATGGCGTGCCAGGCGTTGCTGTCTTCGTCGGAATGTCGATGCTGGTGGCGATCTGCATGATCCTGCTCGGACCTTCGACCAAGGGGCTGTCGCTCGAGACCATCAATCATTGAGTCCTGGACGACTGATGTTCGTCTGCCTCCGTCCGTACGTCATGCAGCTTCGCGGCTCCCTCGGCGCGCTGGCATGTCATTTCGGTTTGAAACATGGCGACTCATGCAGAGGCTTGACAGGCACGCCTATCGACAACCGTTTATCCGTTGCTGGTATTCGCGCGTTGCAATGCGCTCATTTTCTGGACGATTGTGCAGCGAAGTATCACGACAAATGGATGCCCTGCGTTCATTGACATCTACCGCGACAGCATCCGCGCATTTCATTTCAACGACGCCGGTCCCTGTCTAAGCGCCCGCTCGATGCAGGCAGATAAAATTCATCGCCATCTCGCGGAATCGCTAACCAGGGAAAATTTTTACGCTGCTCGCCACCGAGTCAGCGATATGCTCTTTGGCAATTACGCCCAGCACACGAGGAAGCACATGCCCCTTGCCGTGTCCGACGACGACCGCCATGACCGCCCGCTGTTTCCACATTCTCGTAATTACATCAAACGCAACGTCGCTTTCTCCCACGACGATGAAATTGGTTTGTGCGAGAGTACCTAGCGTAGTCCTGGCGATGCTTTGACTCAACGCGCGGCGCAAACCCGTGTTAATGCGCAAAACGCCGACGATTTCGCGCTCTCTGGTCACGACGATGTGCCGGAAAACGGGCTGGTCCGACTTCGTAAGTCCGTCGTGAAACAGTGTGGTCTCGTCGAGAACGAGTACGTCAGTTTCCATCACGCTGGATGCGCTGCGGACCATGAACATGTTCGCGTGCAACGCGTTGGGAATAGGATGTCCGCGTCTCACAAGCTTCAGAGTGTAGATGCTCTCTCGCGAAAATATGCGTCTTGCACCGAGACTGAACGCGACGGCAATGATCATGGGAAGAACGATGTCATAGTCGCGAGTCATCTCGAAGATCATCGCGACGGCGGTCATGGCCGCTCCCGTGCCGCCGCCGACCATCGCGCCCATCCCCACCATTGCAAACGCGGGCGCACTTACTGGCGCGCCTGGCACAATTGCCGTGATCAGCGCAGAAAACGATGCGCCGAGAGTTGCACCTATGAACAATGAAGGTGAGAAGACGCCACCCGATGAACCTGAACCAAGGCTCACGGAAGTAGCGATTGTTTTGCACAGTGCAAGTAAAAGAAGAAATGCGCCACCAGAGAGTTGCCCGTATAGCGTCGCCTGAATCGTTGCATAGCCGACCCCTTCCACATAGTAATGGCTTGCGGTAAGCCACAGGGCGTACATCATGCTGCCTACGATCAGCATACCTAAGCCATGCCGTAGATAAGGGTTGGGGATGCGTTCGAAGGCATCCTCTGCCCAATGAAGCGAGCGAATTAAGAGGGCGGCGGCGATGCCCGCAATGGCTCCAAGCAACGCGTAAAGTATGAAGGTGAAAGCGCTACTCGGCTCGTTCGGGATCGCCCCGAGGTGGACGGGCACGAAGAACGCCGGTGCCGCACCGAAAAAAAGTCGACCGACGAACGTTGCCGTGCCGGTCGCGATCGCAACCGGCAAAAACGTGTTGACGCTGATCTCGGGCATCATCAGTTCGGTGGCGAACAACACTCCGCCGATCGGCGTGTTGAAAGTCGCCGCAATACCTGCCCCCGCTCCCGCAGCGACCAGCGTGATCCGCTGCCCCGCAGTCATCTTGATGAACTGACCGAACGTCGATCCGAGCGCCGAACCGATTTGGATAATGGGCCCCTCCCGCCCCACCGCTGCGCCCGAACCGATTGCAAGGGCGGACGAGATCGATTTCGCCAAAGCCACAACAGGGCGAATCGCCCCGCTTTTGTAGTAAATGGCATCCATGACTTCCGGAACGCCATGTCCCTTCGCCTCCGGTGCGAACTTCGTCACGATGAAGGTGACGCCAATTCCCCCGATCACCGGAACCAGAATCACCAGCGCGCCCCACGGAGCGGCCGGCGTGAAATGGCCGGTGTCGTACGTGAAGGAAAATTGGCCGAGAAACAGAACATTGTGGACCAGCCCAATCAAAGCGCGGAATACGATCGCTCCAAGTCCTGTAACAATCCCAACGACTAACGCCAGTACGCATAACCACCGGACTGCTAGCGGTTTAACCGAGTCCTCATTGTCGATATTCATGTTGCTGGGCTGCACCGCAGCGACCTTAACATGCCGGTCGTCGATGCCCGGGGACTCTTCGTCCAACTCGGAATGCTCGGACATCACCCACCTCCTTGGCATCCAACGCGCACGGTTCGGTAGGAACTCAAATAGTCGCGTCACACGCCAGCAGAATGCATTGACTTGCGGCCGACTCGATACGTGAGCCAACGCTGTTGAGCACGCGGGCGCCAAAGATCACACAGCCTGCCCCGATTACAGACACCTCATCCGCATACTACCCGGCTGTCTCGTCAAGCGGCGTCACACATTGAAAAGGTACTTTCCTCCGTACCCCATGCTGCGTGCCCGCAGCCGGTTCGCGTTCACCGCCCAGCGGGAGAGAAAAATTAGCGAACAACGCGTTTGCTGCTTTACTTTCTGATGACGCATAAAAGCAACGGATCGAAAGGGAACAATACGACCTCATTTGAGAGCCGGCGAACGACACTAGCCGAGCGAGCCGCTCGATTCCGGCTGTAGTTTTTGCGACTTTAGATATCTCCAAGCCCCACTTAAAAGCGCTTCGCAAGACCGATTCTGGCGACATTCAACTCACCGCAATTCACCGAATTTTCATCGCGATTTAACCCAACAAGTCGCGTTTGGTGTCTGAGGGGGAATGGCTTTACGTCTGGTGGCGGTCTGTGCCGGGCTCTTCCAGAAAGTGGAAATTCCATCGTCCCTCACAGTCCAACATAGTAAGTTTGGACGTCGTTTTCCTCAGCCCATATTTGCACATCGAGCATCTCGTTAAACTCAACGGATCGATCATGATAGACACAACAGAACCCCGTTGCAGTCCTATATACAAGTGCCCATTCCAGCACGGGGGGCTCCCCCGCGAGGGTTTTGTACTCGCCCGATATCTCGGCCGCGACGTCATGAAGAGCATTCTTGATAGTCTTCTGAATCGAATCGAATCCATGTATCAATCTCATTGAAGCCTCTCCCGCGAAGCATTACAACCCCGCTTAAAGCATTACTTGACACGAGCCTTGGCATCGCCGCGACCATTGCTATCCGGCAAGGCTATGCGATAGCGCTGGGACTTCGTATCTTGTATTTAATACCAATAGTGACCCCGGCGATAGGCATTCAGTTGCTGCCAGCCAGTTCGAAAGCTCGTTGACAGGGACGATTTAACTTCCACCTTAAGTTCTGTTTAAGAAAGTGGGCTTAACCCGAAGACGGCAATAAACGGTCGGAAAATGTGTTGCTGGTGGTCGGCTTGTGTACCACGTACCTCTGATTGGCCTTACCCTGCAACCCGGAGAGGCTGCGAGCGCTTCGCTGCCCATGTTGCGACACGATTTCACGCCGTACGCCGCATCGATTTTGCGATGTCTGCGCCGGGTGGATTAACGGGTATGCGCGGGCCGAGCTTGCCTACTCGGCGATCGCCGTACTCATCACAAGTGATAAGGCAGATGTCAAGTCCGGCAGGCAGTCGGAGGTAATTCAGTTCGGCCCGAATTTCGTTGCAGCAGTGGATGGTTATACAGGCGTGTGCTAAGACCAATCGTCTTTTCTTCGAATTCCGGGACGAGTCCGATGGCCGCGTGAAACCACATCGTGCCCTGAGAATCGGGCGGCTTGGCGCACCGGATTGCGCATTGCGATCGGGGCGTGAACTTTCGGGCTCCAGACGGCATCAAAGCTTTACACAGCCAACTGGTTGCGCGTTTCAGTACTGAGCAAGCGGTAGACATTGAGCCGCGTGCTCGGGCACGTGGAGCTAAAAGGATCGTTGTGAAAAAGAGTGGTAATGAAACCATCACGAATGTAATTATAATCAGGAATGCAGATATAAATCATGTGACAGTACGCGACGCGCTGCGGCGCCGGAAAACCTCGGGGTACGCGATGAGACTCAGCAGTAATGCCGCAGGTTGATCATCGTATAGGCGAGTGTCTTGAACGCGTAGTGGACTGCACTGAGACGTTCGAAGCACAGTAGAAGCTGGCGGAACTTGTCTTCCCAGGCGAAAACGCGCTCAATGGTCCTGAAGCGCTCCTCGAAGATAGCCGGATCAAAGCGCTGCTTGCGACCGCGTTTTGTTGCCTTGCGAGCGCGCGGGTTTTCGGGAATATTGGGAATTATGTTCCGGTTGAAGATCGCCTTGCGGTTAGCCCGGCAGTCGTAGACGCAATCCAGGCTGACTGTCGTGCCTTGCAAATCCATCCCGATGGCACGCGCGATCTGCCTGAGTCGGGGTAGCGCGTCACGCAGCAAGGGCGATTCGTTGCGGTTGCCAGGCGCGGATATGAATGGCGCGATGATGTTGCAGTTGCGATCACAGAAGGCGACGACCTTGTCGCTTTTCAGGTGCTTGTGACCGCTGTAGCCGAGATTGTCGCCCCCTTTTTTCGCGGCCGTTGTCGTGCCATCGCCGTGAATGACCCTCAGATCGAGCAGCTGATCATCATGAAGCCGGCTCACCGAGCTCTCAAAGATGGCATCCATGCAACCATCGGCCTGCCAGCGGCGCATCGCGCGGTAGACGCGGGTGTGATGGATTTCGGGACGCCCCTCGCAATCCTTGTCGATCGGCAGCGTCTTCCACTGGCATCCCATATAAAGCACCTGCAGAATGTAGTTGAAGATCTTGTGCAGGCTCAACTGTGGTGGCGGTCCGCGCCGTCCACGGCTCAGGTGAGGTAGCCTGAATTTTTCGGACACTCCTTTTTGATAAACTTTATCAATGGGAGCACACATGACGAAACCAAGAACATACACACCAGAGCTTCGTGAAGAAGCTGTAAAGCTTGTGCTTGCACAGAGGTTGACGCTAGATGAAGCGGCGAAGCGAATTGCCATTCCGGTGGGGACTTTGGCCACTTGGGTCAAAGCAGCCAAGCTTGGCAATGGCGCCGTGACGGCGCCAGGCAGTCGCACGGTTCCCGAATTAGAAGCCGAGGTAGCCAGACTACGCAGGGAACTGGCGGAGACCAGGATGGAGCGAGATATCGTAAAAAAAGCGGCAGCGTATTTTGCGCAGGAGTCGCTGCCAAATACGCGGTCATGAATACGATGCGACTCGATTATCCAATTGCTGTCCTGTGCCGTGCCTTTGAGGTTTCGCGCAGCGGCTTCTATGCCTGGTCTAAAGGTAAGCTGTCTCCACGTGCGCAGGTTGATGAACGCCTGAAAGTCGCCATCAAGGCTGTGCACAAGCAGAGCCGCGAGACCTATGGCACGCGACGCGTGCAGCCTGAGCTTGAGGCATAAGGCTTTATAGCCGGCCGCGACCGCATCGCCCGCCTGCGCCGAGAGCTGAATCTGCGCTGTAAGCAGAAGCGCAAATTCAAAGCCACGACGAATTCGAATCACAACTTGCCTGTCGCCGACAATCTGCTGAACCAGACGTTTGCGCCAACGCGGCCAAACGAAGCCTGGGTGACAGACATCACCTATTGTGCCACCGACGAGGGGTGGCTCTACGTCGCCGGCATTAAGGACGTCTTCACCTGTGAGTTGGTTGGATACGCCATGGGTGAGCGCATGACACAAGGACTCAGGGCGCAAGCCCTGTGGCGTGCTGTGCGCAACAAACGCCCGGAGAAAGGCTTGATTCATCATTCGGACCGTGGAAGTCAATACTGTGCTCATGACTATCGGAAGCTGGTTGAACAATTCGGCATGCAGGCCTCAATGTCGCGTAAGGGGAATTGCTTTGACAACGCTCCGATGGAAAGCTTCTGGGGCAGTCTAAAAAGCGAACTGATACATCACCATCGCTACGCCACGCGTGCCGATGCGAAGGCGGTAATTCAGGAGTACATCGAAAGCTTTTATAACCGCCAACGGCGCCACTCGCGCCTAGGTTATGTTCCGCCCGCGTTGTTTGCTGAAGCGTTCAGCAAACAACAACAGGCGGCTTAAGAAAAGAGTGTCCGCTGTTGACAGTACACCTCAGGTCGTAACGTACGCGCTTAACGCCTCAGCGAGCTGAGTTGCCGCCGATCATACCGGCGCGGGCAGCTCGCTTAATGCCAACTACGTACCTTGCCCTCCAAGTCGCCTGCGCAGGTCGGTGGCTAAATCCATCACGCTCGCTTCGCCCAAGCGCCGCAGGTTGCTTTGCCGAGAGTTTGACGTCGAGTAGTCCACCAGTGTCAAATGACACAAAGTCGTCCGGACCAACGATCAGTTTATAAGGCACAGCGAGCAGTGCTAGACGACTTCACGTCAATTTTTATTGACGTTATATAGCCTTCTGATGCGACCCACATTCAGACAAAACTTTTGACACTGGCCATTTTTATTGCCCCTACGACTTTCGCAAACACGGGGCGCGACGCTGCCCGGAACGGTCCGGCTCTGAAGCACGGCGAGCGGGTATGGCAAGCTATGACGTTGCCGAACGCTGTCACCCGGCCTACACCATGCACTGTGAGCCATTCTGGATATGTCGCTAAAGTTCGTATCTCGCGCCGCGCTCGTCGCGGCGCTCATCCTGACTCCGGCGCTACTGCCTGACGTTGCAGACGTCGCATTCGCCAGTCCTGCAAAGAGCACGGCGGTCGACGACGATACACCTGCCGCCTCGACCGTCGCGATACCTACTCCCGTCATACTGTCGGACGACGACGCGCAAGCCGAACTGAAACGGCTGCAACGCGCACAGGACCGTATCAAGCAGCAGGCCTCCACCGCGACGAGCTTTAAGCAGCTGTCGGGCCTTGACGACGCCACTAGGCAGCTCGCCGACGACACCGACAAACTGATTGCCGCGCTGCTACCGCAACGCGCGCAACTACAGGCGCAACTGGATGTGCTCGGTCCGCCGCCGGCCGCCGGCGCGACGCCGGAAACGGCGTCGGTCGCGCAGCAGCGAACCGATCTCAACACGCGCAAGGCGCAACTCAATGCAGAGATCAAGCAGGCCGCCGACGGCAAGACCAATCTCGCGAACCTGAACGCGCAGATTGCGCGACTTGAGCATGGGCTGTTGAAGAGCCAGCTCGCGTTCCGCTCGGGCAGTATCCTCGCCCCGCAGTTCTGGTCGCCGCTGTTCCGGCCGAATCCGGACGATCAGGAGAGTCTGAGCGCGTTCGGCGACGAAGTCGCACCGGTGCTGAAATCGGTCTGGCAGCCGGGACAGAAGTTCGTGACCGTGCTGTCTCTGCTGATCGCGCTCGCGGTCTGGGCGGCGGGGCGCCAGCAGGTCGAGCGGGGGGTGGCGTACGTATGCCTGCACCACTTGCCGGAGGGGCGACTGCGGCGCAGTGCGCTCGCGCTGTCGACATCGCTCGCAACTGTGGCCACGACCGCTGTCGCGGTGCAGCTCGCATATTTCGCGCTGACGCGCCACGCGGACCTGCCGCCACCGCTCGAAGAGCTCGCCGACGCGGTCGCGAAACTCGCGATGACCTGTGCGCTGATCGCCGGCCTCGGCCGCGCGCTATTATGCACGCGGCATCCGTCGTGGCGCCTGCCCGCGATCGCCGATCCGGTCGCGCGCGCGATGAGGCCGTTCGTCGCATGGCTTGCGGGGCTGCTGATGTTGTCCGGCACGCTTGAGCAACTGAATCGCACTGTCGATACAAGCCTGCAGGTCACGCTGTTCGGACGCGGTATCGTGTCGCTCGTCGTGGTGCTGACGATCGGCCTGTCGCTGGTGCGCTCGAACCGCGTCCGCTCGGCGCTCGCCGCCGCGGGCGAAGCGCCCGAGGCGCGCTCGACGCTTGCCGGGCTGATTTACGCGGGCGTCACTTTGATCATCGTTGTGTCCCTGGGCGCGCTGCTGATCGGCTACATCTCGATTGCGCGATTCCTCACGTACGAGCTGGTGTGGTTTGACATCGTGCTGTGCACCGGGTACCTGCTGACGCAATTGACCAAAGACGCTTGCGAAAGCCTCTTTTCCAACCAGCAAGCGAGTGGCCGCGCGATCAAACATCTGTTCGGCCTGACCGACATGCATCTCGACCAGGTGTCAACGATCCTGTCCGGCGTCGGCACGAGCCTGCTGATGCTGATCGCCGTGTTCGCGCTGTTCACAGGCGGCTTCGGCACGACGCCGGGCGACCTGCTGACGAGCCTGCTCGGCGCGTTCGACACGGGGCGGCTGAATCGTCTGAACATCGTGCCAGAGCACATCCTGAACGCCGCGATCGCGCTAGTGGTCGGCGCTTATCTGCTGCGGGCCGTGCGCCGCTGGCTCGATGCCGAGCTGCTGCCGAAGAGCGGGATGGACCCCGGTATGCGGATGTCGTTGGTCACGCTGTTCAGCAATCTGGGCTACGTGCTGCTGGTGCTGCTCGTGTTGTCGCTGCTCGGAGTTAAATGGAACAACCTCGCGTGGATCGTCAGTGCGCTGTCGGTGGGGATCGGCTTCGGGTTGCAGGAGATCGTCAAGAACTTCGTGTCGGGTCTGATCCTGTTGACTGAGCGGCCGGTGAAGGTCGGCGACATGATCAGCATCAGCGGCGTGGAAGGCGATATCCGGCGCATCAACGTGCGCGCGACCGAAATCCAACTGAGCGACCGGTCCACCGTGATCGTGCCGAACTCGCAGCTGATCTCGCAGAACCTGCGCAACGTGACGATGGGCAACACCACGCAGGGCGTCGCGACGCTGATGCTCAGTAAGCGATCGGTCAAGCACGCCCCTTGCGCCAGGCATTGAATAGAGGAGCATGTAGCATTTTCAGCAGGCTGAGGGTGGCTATATGAATGATGGTGGAAAGAAGATTGGCGAGCATGCGATGGCGCACATTGAAGCCGCGCAGCGTGAGGGTAAGACGCTTTCGGCATATGCGCGTGAGCATGGGCTGAGCAAGCAACATTTGTACAAAGTTAGGCGAGACATGCGAGCACGCTCGGCTGGTTCTGGGAAGCCCCGGATCACCGCGGAGAAGTCGAGCGAACCACCGGGAGTGGACTTGGCGTTCGTTGAGGTGAAGGTGGCGGCAACGCCTGCCAGTCCATTGGCGCCGCGCGCACGGTTGTGGGCACATCTGCCCAATGGCGTGAATGTCGAGCTGTTGTGCACGAGCGGCGATGTCGATCTGCTGATGGCAATGATGGATTCGTTGGGGAGGACGTCGTGTTCCACTTCGACCAAAGTCTAAAAGTTTATCTACATCGCGACGCGGTTGATTTTCGCAAGAGCATCAACGGCTTGTCAGTGCTCGTTGAGCAGTCGATGAAGCGTGATCCCTTCGCCCGAGCGGTGTACGGATTTCGCAACAAGCGTGCCGACCGTATAAAGCTGCTGCTTTATGAGCGCAATGGATTTTGGCTAATGATGAAACGGCTTGAGGCTGACCGTTTTGCGTGGCCCCGCAACGGCGAGGTGGTCGAGCTGAGCGTCGAGCAATTTCAATGGCTGCTCGAGGGTATCGATCTTGCGGCGATGCGCAAGCACCCCGAGCGTCGCTATGCGAGGGCGTGAATGGTCGCGAAGACGCGACGGTGACTGTTACAAATTGAGGTAAACCCATTGCGGCCGGTGATTCGTTAGAGTGGTTGCATGACCCGCGAACACCTCACGATCACTGTTGACGAATTGAATGCACTCATCGCCGCGCGTGATGCGGCATTTGCCGAACGCGATGCACTGCGCGGCGAGCTACGTGTGACAAAGGCTGAGCGCGACCTCGTGAAGGAACAGCTGAAGCTCATGATGCGCAAGCTGTTCGGTGCGAGTAGTGAGAAGCGCGACGCCCGCCAGGGGGACCTGTTCCTCAATGAAGCGGAGCAGCTTGCCCCGACGCCGGCGACGCAGCCCGCGCAGGAAGACCGGCCGGAGATCGAGGTAGCCGCGCACAAACGCAAGAAAGGCGGTCGCCGTCCGCTCGATGCGGCGCTGCCGCGCGAGGTGGTTCGATACGAATTGCCTGCGGACCAACTGGTTTGCCCGCACGACGGCTCGGAGCTGGTCGAGATCGGCGTCGAAGTCAGCGAGCAGCTGGACATCGTGCCGCAGCAGATTCGCGTGATCCGTCACGAACGGGTCAAGTATGCGTGCAAGGTCTGCGACCGCAGCCTGAAGGTCGCCCCGGCGCCGCTGCGCATCATTGCGAAGGGACTGTTCACGGAAGCGGCGCTGGCGTGGATCATCCTGTCGAAGTTCATGGACGCTTTGCCGTTGTACCGGATCGCGGCGCTGCTGCGGCGCTTTGGCGGCGATATCTCGCGCAACACACTGGCCGCGTGCGTGATCCGTGTTGGTCAAGCAGTTCAACCGGTGATCAACCTGATGCGCGATGTGCTGCTGGAGAGCGCCGTGGGCCATGCCGACGAGACCAACGTCCAGGTGCTTAAGGAGTCCGGGCGTGCGGCGCAGTCCAAAAGCGCGGTCTGGGTGCAAATGAACGGTGTCGGACCACCTCCGGTGCGACTGTTTAGCTATGCGCCCGGACATCATGTCGAACATGGCGACAAGCTGTGGGTGGGAATGCGCGAGGGGGCGGCGTTGATGAGCGACGGCGGCCCTGTGTACGATCTCATCGCGAAGAAGAACGCTCTGGTGCACTTGGGCTGCTGGAGTCATGCGCGACGCTATTTCGTGGAAGCCCAGGAGGTGCTGCCGAAAGAGGCGCGCGCAATGCACCAGCCGTCCACGCAGTTTCTTCATCTGATCGGCAAGCTGTATGCGGCAGAAGCCCGCGCACGTAAAGCGCCACACCGATGCGCACGCCTACGCCGGCGCTATAGCCGCGTGGTGCTCGGGCAGATCAAAGACTTGCTGGATCAGCACCTGGAGACGACGCTGCCCAGCGGAAAGCTTGGGCAGGCACTGGGCTATCTTGGCAATCAGTGGCCAAAGTTGATGCGTTACGTCGAAAATGAAGCTTGGCCGATTTGTAACAACGCATGCGAAAATTCAATCAGACCGTTTGTCGTCGGAAGAAAAAATTGGCTCTTTAGTGACACGGTGGCGGGCGCCAAGGCAAGTCTCAACCTGTACTCGCTGATCGAAACCTGCAAGGCCAACGACATTGATATATATCGGTATCTGGTCGATCTGTTCAAGGCGTTGCCGTACGCAAAAGTCGCCGACGACTACGAAGCATTGCTGCCGTGGAAGCTTGGCACGCCCGCTCGTAAGCCGACCGTTTAATCGCTAACCTATCTGACCTAACACCGCAACGGGCGGGTTCGTTGACCGCTTACGATGCTCACGTTCCCGCTGAACACCGACCCCGAACAGATCCGCGACATCCTGTTCAGCGCGTTTGACGAGCATGCAGCGATACTTGATAAGCCCGCGCCTTCGGTCACCTTCAGCCAGTTGACACCGGACGGCATCACGTTGAGCGTAACCGGCTATGTCAGCAGTCCGCGCATTTCGGGGTCGGTAAAGAGTGAGTTGTTATTCGAGATACTGAAGCGGCTGCGCGCCGCCGAAATCCCGCTGTCGAATCCACAGATGCTGATGGTGCAGAACATGCCGCATCCGGGGACGTGATTCGCGGTGCCGGTTCACCCCGGTTCATCGATCGCATGGCGTGCGTCCAGCGATGTTCCGAGAAACATTCATGCGCGCGCAGGTCATAGACCCTTGCTGAACCGGCGCCGCGATTTGCCGCGTCACCTCATCAAGCTAACACCATGCGGAGAAGCGAGTTGTTTGCGATACAGCGAAGCGGGCATTGGTTGCCGCTTGAGCGCTAATTCCCCCTCAGGAGCAGCGCCCTTGCGGGCTAAGATGTTTTTCGTTCGCCCTAACCTATCAGAGCGATTTAGAAAGCGCGCGTTGCAAAGCGGTGTTATTCAATGCGTGTTCGCATGACGTACCGGACACTTGCACCCG
Source organism: Burkholderia sp. PAMC 28687 (assembly GCF_001577465.1). Lineage (NCBI taxonomy): Bacteria > Pseudomonadati > Pseudomonadota > Betaproteobacteria > Burkholderiales > Burkholderiaceae > Burkholderia > Burkholderia sp. PAMC 28687. The sequence continues at coordinate 257,300 of NZ_CP014508.1, read as the reverse complement.
TATCGAGTCGCCGAATGCGATCTGCTATTTCGTCGACGTCTGACGTAATCATTTCTCCGCTAAACGCGAAAGGGGTGTACCTGCCTAATACAAGCGCGGCATACCCGGTGATCGACAAGCTGATTCCGGCTTCGCCCGCTTTACCGCCGTTTGCTGCAGCGTCAAGCAAGGTGAAATCGAGACTGATGACGCACAAATCGTCCGCCCTCAGAAGATCCACGCTCAGCCGATATTGTTCGTGGCCGCCTTCGGTTACTTCTCCGATACGAAGATAAGTTTTCCTGTAGTAGCTTGCTTGGAACCGGTTGGTCACCGGCTTTAAGCATAGACTTCAGGCCGCCTCCGACTCGCACCTCCGCCATACGACTGGTATGACGGAATGGCGCGGCTCAAGTTTCTTCGTATATCTGGGTCGTCTCCTCAATTCGGACGAAGCGCCCGTCGGAGCCAAGCTCCGCGAAAACGAACACTTCAAGCAGGGTTCGGGTTCCGTTCCGTTGCACCAAATCGACGATGTGCCGTTCTGCATAGCGGTTGCCGTCGGTGAGTTCGTCCAGAACGGTGACCGTGGCGTGCTCGACCATCCTTCTGAGGTCAACGATACGCGCGAGGACCCTGGCACGGTCCTCCCAGCTTCCGTTTGTGCGTTGGCGGAAGGCAGGGTCGAAGTGCCGGTCGACCGCCTCCTCTGCCGTCAATTGCTGGTTGTTTAGCAGGTCCTCAACGGCGTCCTTGATTGTTGTCATTGAGCGTCTCGTAGTGTCATGAGCGACTCGGTACCGTCGATTGGGTCGATGGTACCGGCGAGTATCCGCAGCTTCATCCTGCCAACCATTGGCGCTGACGAAGCACATGCCGCTTGGGCTCACAGGGCATTCGCAGCTGCGATGCCCGCCTGGTAAAGGTGGTGAAGCTGAGGGTCGTTTGGCACGGTGGCGTCTCCGATCAGAACCCGGCTTTTTCTTATGCGACCGCGAGGACGATCTTTCCCTGGATGTGCCCGCGGGCGGCTCGCTCGTGCGACTGGCAAGCTTCGGCAAGCGGAAATGTACTATCGATCGCAACGCGGATAGTGCCGTCATGAAGCAGGCGCCCCAGTTCCTTTAGTTGCGCGCCACTCGAGCGGACCTGCACGGTCGAGACTTTGATGCCGAGCTTCCCGGCCTCTTCGGCGACACAAAAGCCTAGGGGGAAGATCGGAAACAGAGCGCCGCCACGCTTGAGCGTGTGCAGGAAACGACCGGTGGTCGGACCGCCGACCGCGTCGATGACGAGATCGACGTCACGGACGACATCCTCGGGAGCAGTCTTTGTGTAGTCGATGAATTCGTCGGCGCCGAGGTCGCGCAAGAACGCCTCGTGCTTGCCAGATCCCACTGCGATCACTCGCGCGCCCTTCCACTTGGCAAGTTGCACCGCGAAATGCCCCACGCCTCCGGCGGCGCCGTTGACCAGGACCGTCTTGCCTCCAAGCGGCACCGGCTCATGCGTGTTCGGCTGAAGCGGGTTCGGTTCATCGTGTCCCAACTCGATCATGAACTGCCACGCGGTGAGCAATGACATCGGTGCTCCGGCTGCATGCACGTGATCGATGCCGCCCGGTTTGAGTGCAATTTCTGACACCGGCGCGCTGACGTACTCGGCATAGGCTTTACTGGTCCCCGCAAGGCCGCTGGGAAAGCGAACCATCGAGTAAACCTCATCGCCAACGGAGAAGTCCGTGACATCAGGGGCGACCGCCTCGACGACGCCCGACACGTCCGTCCCGATAATGATAGGAAAGGACACCTGCGGCTGCCACTCTGGCGGCAGCATCTTGTATCCATCACGCAGGTACCAGTCTGGGGGATTGAGGCCGACCGCGTGTACGCGAACGAGCACTTCGCCCACACTGAGCTCGGGCTTTGGTGCGTCCTCGTAGCACAGCACCTCGGGGCCACCGAACTCGTGCTGGCGAACTGCCTTCATCATGTCTGTCGTCATCGCCTTTTTCCCCTATGTTAGCGGCGCCGCCACGGCCCACGGCGGAGTTGCCGTTCAATATTGGCGCCTGATGGAATGGACCCATCGGCCGTCGGCAGTTGCGCTTGGGGCGCCAACCTGCCCGACAATTTGAATATACCCGGGCCCGATTACGTTGATAATGAGAGCTCGATTCGCTTCAGTAGTGCCATGATGGAACAAATAGGTTTAGAACGTCTTACCGGCTTGATTGCGTTCGCAAGAGCTGGATCGATGGGCAGCTACACTGCCGCTGCTCGTTCGCTCTCGGTTTCGCCCTCGGCTGTCAGCAAGAGCGTTCAGCGGCTGGAGCAACGGCTGGGGATAACGCTTTTCACCCGGACCACCCGCTCTTTGACGCTGACGCCAGAGGGCCGCGACTTGCACGAGCGCGCTCTTAAACTGCTGCGTGACGCGGAAGAGATCGAGCAGGTGGCGATCACAGCGCGCTCGGAGCCATCAGGTGCCTTGCGGATCGCCGCGCCGCTACCTATCGGCATCCACGTGATCGCCCCGGCGCTGCCTGCGTTTCGCAGCCGTTACCCCAAGGTGACGATCGACCTACGACTTAACGATCAGATCGTCGATATCATTCAAGAGGGGATTGATGTCGCGGTGAGAATCGGCGATCTGCCAGACTCGCGGCTCTTATCCCGGCGCCTTGGGCCGCTCCGGCTTTGTGCCTATGCGTCGCCGGGCTATTTGGCTGCGCGCGGTACACCTGAGCACCCGGACAAGTTGGAGGGGCATGACACCGTCAACCTCCGTTATCAGAGCACCGGACAAGTCTTCCGATGGCCCTTTCGGATTGGCGATCGGGTGGTGGAGATCGTGCCACCCTCCACTATCGTCGTCGACGTCAGCGATGCGGTGGTCGCAGCGCTTGCAGCGGGCGGCGGTATCGGCATCAGCGCGACATTTATTGCAGCGGCCTATGTGGCACGCGGCGAACTAGTCCCGATCCTGTCCGACTTTGCCGTTGAGCAGCACAATATTACGGCGATCTGGCCGGGAAGTCGCCGGGCCAACCCGGCTGTCCGGGCGTTCCTAACGCTGCTGCACGAGATTTTCGAGGAACGGGTTACAGTCGGGTCCTAGAGACTTGCCTTGGCACGGCGCGCGGTCGCGGGTGCTGGAAAGAAGTCTAGGTGCTGAAAGTCGGCGGGGACGCATGTAGTGCGCTTTACGTCGCCGAGGACAAGAGCAATCGCGATTCTGGAAGGCCATCCGAATCTCCAAAGCCACCGACTCGAACGTCGCTTTTCGGTAAATGCGCGCCTTGCTCAGCTACGTTGCTGATTAGCTCATTTACATTTTTGTCTATCTGCGCTAGTGCCTTTTTGTCGTGTTCATGACCTAACGCTCGATGCGTTGATTGTTGACGATCTTGCCACTAACGTCGATGGTCTCTTGCTGGCGGGTTTCCGCCTGATTCCGATCAGCCGCACACGACCGAGTCGCCGTTCATCACAACAGGCAATCGTGACCTTCAATGTTTTGTTATCTTGCGTTATCGGCCTTAAACTGATGGATCCGACCCAGGCGCTTTAACAATATGCGTTTATCAACCGTGGTGTCTCGATGCCGATGATCGCGCTGATCAGGTGTTATGGCGGTAAACCCGAAATCATGAAGCCTCCGTCATCACACCGCTTCGGATCGTCGTCCTCTGGCAAACATGGCAAAGACTGATCTAGGGAGATAGCATGGATCGCAGAACTAGTCTGGATAATGCTAGAAAGGAATGGATATCAACTTTAGAAACCGCTCTTCAGGAGATAGCGATCTGGAAGTCTATGCTTGACGCTAACCTGGTAGTGTTGCGTTCAGAGCCTGATCCCTTGAGTTTTTCTGGCGGTCCCAATATCGAAGACTATGATGATACGGATGCGCAGCAAGTGGCTTGTTCGGCAGCCGGGAATGCAGTGGCAGCCTCCCGCGAAAAATTCTTCTCGATTACCCGTACGTATAAAGGCTCTTTGCCCGATTCTGCTATTGCCGACATCGGTCCGTCCCCCTCCGTCACAATAATAGAGATTTACCGAAGTTCCAATGGAGATCGGTGGGATTTGCAGACGTTTGCACTAGGCGCTGCAGTTAAAGTTCGCCACATCCCCAATGCAGCGTCTGGCGGCGAACCACGCATTGTTGACCTGGCTGACTTCCTAGAGGACGGCTCGACGAGCCCTCAAGTCGACGCCCTACGCGAATTGCTTAAAAAGTTGTAAAACGTGAAACCACAGCAAGTCCGCCGGGCCGATAGCTTTAGAAGGATCACTTTGAGGCCCGTCTTGGAGCTCACCCTGACAGCGTCCCTATCGTGCCGACATTGCCGGTGAAATAAATCACAGATCCCGCGCGGTAGGATAGAACGTCGGTGACCGCTTCAGGGTATGGTCTTCGCTTGCGGTGAAGCAAACTCGTGAAGCTGGAATTTGCCGTTGTTATTGAATAGCCAATCTTCCATCAGTTCTAGATGGCCGCGCGCGTCCAGGAGGTCTGTCGGCGGTTGTGGCAAGGGCGATGCGCGGTGCAAGGCAGCAAGGGCAACTCGCTCGGCGCCTGGATCACCGTTCGTCCGATAGACCGCAGACGACGAGATCATTCCTTCGCTGTCCACAGTGAATGTAACCACCACCACGGAGCGCAGCATCGCCTGTGGCGTCCCGTGCAGCACGAGTGACGGATTGCGCTCAAGGATGCGTCGGGCCACGCGAATGCGATATTGCTCAAGCGCGGCGATATCCTGCCGTTTCGTTGGTGCAGCAATTGACTGACTGACCACGGGTTGGCTAGTCGCCGCAATTGATTCAGACGGTGGCGTGATGGTACAGCCCGGCACGGCGAACAGCAGCAGCGCTATAACGCTGACAGCTGAGGTGAACGCCGCACGTTGCTGTCGCATGAAGGGTGAGGAGTATCGGACCATTTGAGATGCGCAATAACCCATGTGACTGAAGCTCCATCATATCCAGATGACGCGGCAACCTGGAGTGCCCAGCAGAGTAAGCCCGACTGAAACGGCAACTACAGGCTCGTGCAAGTCAAAAAATTCCAAATCGCGCGGCGAAATCCTGCGAACCGCTGCGATCTTCAGTGCGTATGGAAATAGCGCCTTGGCGTCTCCGGTACGGGTCCCTACGATACCGACTTGAGCCCGTCGATTGTCGACGGTCCTGAATCAAGTGTCGAATGCCTCAAACTAGCCGGTTGCTGCCTCTTGTAGTTTTGTAGGGGGGGATGAACGCACCGAGGATCGCCACCAAAGCCCTACCGATGCACTGCGGTCGATCATTGTAATCGGTAATCTACATCGACGAATGGTACTGCCGAGGGCAGCAAACTGTTGTCGACGAAATGTGACGTTTGCTTGGAAGCGACCTTTCCAGACCACTCGAAGCCCACATCGCTGAGCAACGGCGTCGTAGGTGTGCAGTTCACGGCTGGCTTAAATCGAACCCAATACATTGCCTTCCATCCATCGCGGATACTCGCTCGCATTCCCAACCTTTCCGTTCTCGCGATGATTATGTCCGCGATGCGCTTCATCCGTTAATGTGGCGACAACACGATGTTGGGGTCCAGCGTCTGCTGGAAATTGCCAGTCGATCCGCTTAGTTGTCGGCACAAATATTTCTGAAGATGCCTGGCTTATAGCCGAAAAACAGGACTGGATAGAAGCAAAATAAGTCGTACCGGTTGAAAGATCTGCTTCGTAGGTTGTGCACATTTCTACATTCTTTCGAGCGAGTATATCGGGTGGGCCGGCCGCCCCACTGTCACAGAAAGCCCGCGTGACAACCAAGACATCACGGCCGCGTCCTGGCATCTCCTTGCGCCAGTGCTTCAAACGCGCAGATCCTGCCCACATCGTTTATTCCAGGAAAAATGATGCAGATCCTTATTTTGGACGATGACCGTGACCTCGCCGTCAGCCTCGCCGCTCTCGTCGAAAAAATCGGGCATTCGGCGACCGTCGCGCACGACTGTGTCACCGCGCGAGCGCTTGCCTATTCTCAACCCTTCGATTTCATCCTCGCCGACGTGGAGTTGCCAGATGGGGATGGCAGAATTGCGTGCGAGGGACTGCGAAGCGAGGGCGCTTCGCAGGATGCCTATATGGTAGCGATGACCGGTCGCGTTGACCTTGAAGCCAACGACTTTGCGGTATTCGACGGCTATATTCATAAACCGATAACTTTCGAGGCACTCGAGCGGGTTCTTGAAGAGTGGAGGGCAGCAGCAGGGTTAACTACAAGCGCGCCTGATTCAGGAGCCGCTTTAACGAAGCCTATCTAGAGGCAAGAAGAGCCATCTCCGATCCGACCATCTTCGAATCGTCGACACAGATGCGTGATTCTCCAGGCCGACCACTCTTCCGATGTTCGTGAAGTAGGCCGATTAGAACCGGAACCCGATCGTCTCGGATATTCCGCCGTTTAGTAGCGGGGCGGATAGTGTTGCTCTTGTTCGGCCGCTTCCTCTGGTTCAGGTACGCCCGATGTGACTATCGCTGCAAACGATGATGGTCGATTGGAGGCGTCCTGACGGTCTGGGCGTTACGGATGCATACGAACGGAATAACCATTTGGATTGCAAGTCCTTAAACAATGGGAATTACAGTTAAATCCTGCCGCCAGGGCGGGCACTAGGAACAACAGTCGAAATATTCGGCGGAACGACACACGAACCCGAAACATTTGTCAATTCAGAACCCGCGGCCTATAACAGAAGCAGAAGTGGTGAAAACCTGCATCGCGTTTGCCACGCACCGCCCGCGGTTTTTGGCGGCCGTTAGCTGGCCAGATAGTACGGCAAGCGATTCATCAGATGTTACCTGCCCCGTCGTGCGGGCATAGCTGCACCACGGTCGGTGCGGCACACGCTTCTTTGGAGCGCCGCCGGTCGGAACGTACGCGGTAGGCGGGAGCAACCCTTTCGAACTCATCACGTGCCGAGGAAAGGACTCAGGCCAGCAAACATCATGCAGGGAGTATAGAAATGAAATCAGCTTTTGTTGTGACCGCGGTCGGCGCCTTCTTGTTTGCATCGGCGAGCATTACGAACGCACAGGATGCGCAGCAGCGTGCACAGCCGTTTGCGCGGTCGGCGATGCAAGATGACGCGAACGCTTCTGCTCAATCCAGCACCGACATGTCCTATGGCGGGGTCGTGGCAACGCGACGCGAAGCCGGAGGGCCACTACGCCCGACCACGTGGGCTTACGCTCGTCAACGCGACCTCTTTTCTAAACACTGAGACATCGGTCGTGTCCGAGCCGAGGTGGTGAAGCAGGTCACGCTGCAGTAATGCATGGTAGACATCAAACGGTAATGACCTGCTCATTCAAGCCCTCATAGAACCATTGACGAGCCGAACTATCCGGGTTGGTCTTCCGAGACGCACCGACGACGCGGCTCACGGGAACTATGAAACCGCCGCAGCCATGCATGACAGCGCCGAGAAAACCAGGTCCTTCCGCAGAGCGCGCCAATGACCTTGTACCAGTGCGCTCGGCGAGAGGTAGTCAAAGATAGGCCTGGTGAACTGCCAAAGGACGTCGGAGGGTACTGTCACGTTACCTGATGTCGCGCGAGCGAAGCCAATAACGGAAGGAATCCTGTGTTATGCAGCAAGGCGATCTGGCATTGAGTGTCCGGTCACAGCTTCCCACACCTCGAAGGCTTGCATTCGTTCACCGACGTGGCCCACAGCAGCAACGACGACCGCGATCGGCGATGACCGGTTCCCGGCTTCCGGCTTCCGGCTTCCGGCTTCCGCGCGATTTTCCTTGGCCGAACCTTTGCGATTGCAACGTGCGCGACGGACATAGGCGACGTGAATGCCGAGCTCCGTGATCGGTTTTTCCGTCTCGCACCACCGACGCACCGGTCGTGCGTGCTGTATCGATGTCCCGATGACCACGGCGTGGTTGCGGATGGTTACATGATTGTCGCGACCTGCGGTGGGTAGCAGAAGGTCCATCACGACCTAGGCTTGCCGATAGGGCATCGTGGCGCCAAGCTCCGCGTGCAGCCATTGCAGTTCACCGGTGCTTGCCTCCGTCAGGTAGTTCTTGAGCGGACAAACATATCTCGATCCTTCAGCACCACAATTGCATGCCTTCCATCGTTCGTGGCAATAAAAAGCCCTTCCCAGCGGGGTCTTCAGCTCCGAGCAATGACTATCGTGCAGGCGCCGTTGTCGGCCGCAGCCCACACGAGATCTACGCGACGCACAAAAACGTTCGATCTGCCCGACCAAGAACTCCTGCTGCACACAATTGAGCAATGACTTGCCTTCGGCGAGTGACAGTCCGACTGTCTCCGGGTGTCTTATCTTCTACGGTCCTGTGAAACCGCATGACCTCAACCTTCTTCCCCACACTCCCATCGCCATTATCGAACTCAAGAGCGATCGTGCATCGCGTGGCGGCACCTAGGCTCATAGTTAAGGCGACGATACCCTTTCGTGCGCCCGTCTCCCAGCCTTTTAACGGCTTCCCTCAACAACAACGGCACGCGCGCCGAACATCAGCAGCCGGCGCAGATAAGGATCTCGTGAAGAGCCAGCGCGGGCGCCGTCGAGGTCAGGATCTGCAAAAAGATGCTACGGTTCGGGGCGGGCCTCGCGACCGATGCGATCGGCCGGTTCCCGCTTTCCTCAACTTTCGGCTGACGCGATGATCAAGAAACTGCTCGGACTTTCCCTCTTTGCCTTGCTCGTGACCTTGAGCGGCGCTGCGCGCGCACAGTCGGACGACATGAGCACGCCCGATGGCATGATGAAAGCGGTTACTCAGCAGGTGCTCGGCGAGATCAAGACCGACAAGGCGATTCAAGCGGGCAATCTCGACGGCATCACCCGACTCGTCAACGAGAAGATCCTCCCGTACACCGATTTCACCCGCACGACGCGATTCGTCATGGGCCGCAACTGGGCGAGCGCGACGCCTGAGCAACAGAAGCAAATCGTCGAACAGTTCAAGCTATTGCTGATCCGCACGTACGCGGGCGCGCTTTCGCAGGTGCACGACCAGCAGGTCGTCTACCAGCCGTTTCGCGCCGCGCCCACCGATACCGACGTGGTGGTGCGCTCCGCCATTATGAACAACGGGTCGCCGCTCGAACTTGACTACCGGCTCTACAAGACGCCGCAGGGCTGGCGCGTCTACGACATCAACGTGCTCGGCGCATGGCTAATCCAGGTCTATCAGCAGCAGTTCTCCGATCAGATCGCGCAGCATGGCGTCGACGGGTTGCTCACGTTTCTCACGCAGCGCAACCAACACATCGGGACCGGACAATGATTCATTGAGACGCTTGCCGATCATCAGCGATACCCCTTTCTCGACGCTTTACCGACGACGCCGTCGCGGCGGTGATTCTGGTGTGAACGGCGGTCGGAAAGCGACACCAGATGGCGGCGTCAATCAGAAACGCTAAATTACTTGTTCTTCAGAGCGGGTTTTCGGCGGCTGGCGCAGGTGCCGATGGGCGGGTATCGGGTGCGTCGGAAGGAGCCCGAAGGGCGAGTGTAGACGCGCCCGGTGCGGTTCACTTCTGAATGGGGTGACGCAGGAGTCGGTATGCGGTAGAAGAAGGTTTTACCTACCGCCGAACAAACAGGTCCGACACCGGCCCAAACTGCCAGGTTCATTCCGGTGTCGAACCCAACACGCGTACGACGGGGCACGAGTGCGCGCCAAGTATTGCACGCCTCGTTAGCCCTGTCGATACTGCATCGGCATTGACGGGGATTCTCGATGCCGGCGTCAGGCCGACTGTTCGTGTGTGTGCGCTGTCGGGCGCAGGTCATTGTTTGCCGCCGTTGCGACCGCGGCCAAATCTATTGCAATAGCGACTGCGCCGAGCTTTCGCGCCATTCCAGCATGCGCGAGGCCGGCCGGCGCTACCAGCGCAGCCGCCATGGCCGCTTTGCACACGCCGAACGGATGCGCCGCTATCGCAGCCGCCGGAATAAAGTGACGCATCACGGTTCCGTCATGCCTGCCGCCGATGCTCTACTGGCACCGACTTCGACGACGTCGGCGGCCACAGCACCGGTACCCATAACCACCCCACCTGTGCTTGAGCATTGCCACTTCTGCCAATGCGTCTGTTCGGGCTTCGTACGCCTCGGGCCACTTCGCCGTCGGGTCTTCCATGATGTTTGCATTCCTACGCATTACACAGGACATGACCCATGACCATTGGAACCGAACTTGAAGCACAAATCCTTCGCTACTACCATGTTGAGAAGTGGCGCTGTGGCACCATCGCGCGCCAGTTGCACGTGCACCGAGGCACCGTCCAGCGCGTGCTAGCTCAGGCCGGACTGCCGCGAATTGGCACCGTTCAGCGGCCCTCGCAGATCGACGCATATCTCCCATTCATCCTCGAAACGCTCAAGAAGTTTCCGTCGCTCACGGCCAGCCGCCTGTATGCCATGGTCTATGAGCGCGGCTACCGCGGCGGTCAGCACCACTTCAGACACTTGGTTTCGCTTCATCGTCCGCGCCCGGTGGCCGAGGCGTACCTTCGGCTACGCACCTTACCTGGAGAGCAAGCTCAATGCGACTGGGGGAGCTTCGGCCATCTGCAAATCGGACGTGCGCGTCGACCCCTGATGGCCTTCGTGATGGTGCTGTCGTGGTCGCGACAGATCTATCTGCACTTCTTCCTCGATGCGCGGATGGACAGCTTCCTGGCCGGTCACGCCGGTGCCTTCGCGGCATGGTCCGGCGTCTCAAGGGTCATCCTGTACGACAACCTTAAAAGTGCAGTGCTCGAACGCCAGGGCGACGCGATCCGCTTCAACCCAACGCTGCTCGCGTTCGCCGCACATCATCGCTATGAACCGCGGCCCGTGGCCGTAGCCAGAGGCAACGAGAAGGGGCGCGTCGAGAGGGCAATCCGGTTTGTACGCGAGAACTTCTTTGCCGCGCGCAAATTCGTTGACCTCGACGACCTCAATGCCCAGGCCGCACTCTGGTGCGCCGGACCTGCGGCCGATCGACCGTGCCGGGAAGAGCCCGCCATCACCGTGCGTGAGGCCTTCGCCCGCGAACAGCCCAGTCTGTTGGCCCTGCCGGAGAATCCGTACCCCTGCGAACTGCAACTTGCTGTGCAGGTCAACAAGACGCCGTATGTTCGCTTCGATTTGAACGACTACACAATCCCGCATACGCACGTGCGGCGAGCGCTTACGGTACGGGCCAATCCGCGGCAGGTCCGCATTCTCGACGGCGCCGATCTGCTCGCCACCCATGAGCGCAGTTACGATCGCGGTGCACAGATCGAGATTGCAGCGCACATCGACGGCCTCGTCGAGCGCAAACGCGAAGCGCGTCACCATCGTGGCCTGGACCATCTGAGCCGGGCCGCGCCGGCCAGTCAGGCCCTGATGCTGCGTGCCGCTGAACGCGGCGGTAATCTAGGGAACATCACGTCTCATCTGCTGCGCCTGCTCGATCGCTATGGCGCCGCCGAACTGCAGGCTGCCATTGAGGAGACCCTCGCCAGTGGCGCAGCGCCTCATCCGAATCCGGTACGTCTGGCGCTGGAGCGCCGGCGCGCGGCGCGGCAAGCGCCTCCACCCGTCGCAGTCCCGTTGCCCGAACACGTACGCAAGAAGGACACGTTGGTAACGCCCCATCGGCTCGACATTTACGACCAGATCACGGGAGACTCTGATGAACACGCCTGATGTACTACAAACCCGCGCGCACGCCTTGCGCCTGTATGGACTCCTGGCGCATTGGCCCGACGTTGCGGGCGAACAGTGGGTCGCACCTCTGCTGCAGTGGGAAGAGGACGAGCGCGGTCGCCGCTCACTGGAGCGCCGTATCCGTGACGCGCATTTAGGCAGCTTCAAACCGCTGTGCGACTTTGATTGGGCATGGCCTAAGCGGTGCGATCGTGTCGCCGTCGAAGAGTTAATGTCGCTTGAGTTCATCAAAGACACCGCCAACGTCGTACTGATCGGCCCGAACGGCGTCGGTAAATCCACACTGGCGCTCAATCTCGCCTATCAGGCAATCGCAGGTGGCCACACAGCGTTGTTCACCACCGCCGGCCAGATGCTCGGTGAACTGGCCGCGCTCGATAGCGATTCTGCCCTGCGCCGCCGACTGAATCGCTATGCCTCGCCCGATGTGCTCGTGATCGACGAGGTTGGCTACCTCTCGTACTCAAACCGCCACGCCGATCTGCTGTTCGAACTCGTCAGCAGAAGGTACGGGGTCACCTCGACCGTGGTTACGACAAACAGACCATTTAAAGAATGGCATGAGGTGTTTCCGAATGCGGCTTGCGTCGTCTCTCTCGTTGACCGACTCGTGCATCGTGCGGAGGTCGTCGTGATCGAAGGCGAGTCCTATCGTGTGAAGGAGGCACGTGAACGCGCCGAGCAGCGCACGAAGAAACGTAGTGCGGCTAAGGCCGAGAAGAAGGCACCATGACGCGCCGTCAGCTGCCTTCCGCGGTCACCCGCGGGCTCGACTTCCTGATCCCAGACAACTGGTCCGCCGAGCAAGCGTTCGCCGTCGTCGAACTCATCGACGATCTACGCTGGCGGATCTGCGCGCACTACCAGCTCGCATTGCACGAGCTACAGCGCGAACAACGCGCGCCTCCCATGAACGCTCACCCGACCGGCGTCGACGACCCATTCTGAGCACGAGCTGGCAACAACCACGAGTCAGCGATAAGCGCCCCTGGGCGTTCTCGCTTTACTCAACCTAACGCCGCCGTTTAGTGTCGGATTTGCACCGCCGCTAACATCTGGTGCAAATCGAGTGCATCGCTTCTCCATGCACAGGCATATGGTCGACAATCCTGGACGCAACGTCGAATGACCTCTGACGCCGCTCGCCACGAACCTGATTGAAAACAGCGCCCAAGGCGCCTGATCGTCTACGCTCGCCCGACGACCAAAGCGCCCGTCTCAAGTGCACTGGCGTTCGAGAATTGCAAGGTCACCATTAAAGCAATTGAAGTCTAGGTAAGCAAGTGCCTTGTGGGACCCCTGAAGAATTCGTCCCCATCGGTGCCCATCGGATGCGGTCAGCTCCAGTTCAGGTTCGGCACTCCCGACAAAACTGTCGATCGTGCCACCGTTGACCCGCGTCGCTGCCACCCTGAATTCTTGTTCGCGATGGCGTGGAAACCCTGTTCTTTTTGCCGTGGAATTCGTGTTATTTTTGCCGTGGAATCCCCATTCACTTTGGCAAGGAATATTCACCCGGGGTGGATAAGCTTCACAGTGGGCTAGCATCAACATTCTTTTGGCCAACGTGTAACCGCATGTGCCTGCGAACCGAATTAGGTGAAGAAACTTGAAGGTTGGAAGGGGCTAAGCCTTCTATGAATGCAAGGTGCGGGTCGGCTACGCGCCCGCAATCGAAGGTGAACAACATACAGAGAAATACCTTTACAAGTTCTTCAACCCCGGGAGAGAGCAATGCCATTCGCGGGGGTAGGCAGGTCACGCATCGTACTTGCGTGAAAATGGAATCACTGAACCCACCACACCTGCAGCTTCGTCCCTTGCCCCGGATGCAGCCTGACTTACTCGTTCACACGAATGCGGAGGAAAAGTAAGCAGCAGTACGACGTCACCGGAACCGGGAGCATGCGTAAGGTCGAACAAAGGGGCGGTGGCAGTCCCATCAAGACGTTAAGCCGAAAACTGGACGCGACTGTTTTAATAAATTCAAAAGGAATATAACTTTGAAAATTCGAACTCTAATAGCCGTAGCCGCCGCGCTGATTGCGACCCATGTGGTGCACGCCGCTTCACTTCCGTCGATCTCTTCAACAACCTCCTATCACACTTTAACGGTCGATGGCATAGGCATCTTTTACCGGGAAGCTGGACCAAAGAATGCGCCTACATTGGTACTTCTGCACGGCTTTCCTTCCTCCTCGCGCGAGTTTGACGCACTCATTCCATTGCTTGCTACGCGTTATCACCTCCTGGCGCCGGATCTCCCGGGCTTCGGCCAAAGCGACGCTCCGCCGCCATTGTCGTACGCTTACACCTTCGACCATTTGGCACAGACGACCGATCATTTCCTCGAGCAACTGGGAATCGACAAATACAGCCTTTATCTGCACGACTACGGCGGACCAGTAGGCTTTCGGGTCATGACAGCCCACCCAGAGCGGGTCCAGACACTCGTCGTTCAGAATGCCAACGCTTACCGAGACGGACTCGGGACCAAATGGACCGATATCGCTCAATATTGGGCGAATCCTAAAGGGCACCCTGAGATACTAGATGCATTTATGTCGTTGCCGGCTACTGAACAGCGACACACCGCCGGCAGTTCTCATCCAGACCGATACGATCCGGATGCCTGGACTGACGAGTACGCGCACCTGTCAAAACCTGGCCAACGCGCAATTCAGGGTTCACTCCTATACGACTATCAAACGAACGTCGCTTCCTACCCCGCGTGGCAAGCGTGGTTACGCGAGTTCAAACCACCCACCCTGGTGGTGTGGGGTAAAAATGATCCTTCGTTCCTTGCTTCTGGGGCGGAAGCGTTCAAACGTGATCTGCCCGATGCTGAAGTTCATCTCTTGAACGCCGGCCATTTCGCCTTCGACGAGAAAGTCGATGAGATTGCCGCAATTATGCTGGTCTTTCTAAACAAGCATCTCGACTAGGCCGCCTCCTAGCGGCCTTGTCGAATACTTGCCGCTGAGGTGGTTCCAGTTCGCAGCCTGACCGGACCTGCCATTCAAGTGTCGGTCTAGACACAAACAAATTGATCTCACTTGATGATTAGATGATTGCCTTCCAGCGCGACAAGACAGTATCGAAGCGCTGCCTCCACCGTACGAGTTAACCGCCCTATGCCGGTTCAGTAAAAGGATTAATTTATACAACGCGTACATTGTTTTAGAACGTATGTCGAATACCAGCGACAACTCCGATTTGCTTGTAGGATTGCTACCGCTCGGTCCGCCCCCGGCGTCAAAGCTCTTCCCCGTAAAGTGCACATTTCGAATGTTTAAACTAAAATTGATTTCATAGGGACACGACGCGGTCGTTACAGCGCTTCGGTGGAACCATAAAGTGGACCCGTCCGTCAAGACATGGCGGAATCAATTTTGAAGTGCAACACCCTACGTCCTGTAAGGTGCTGCACAAATGGGAACCCACTACTCGCACTTGACCGAGGCTGATCGCATGTCGATCCATGCCTTACTACAAGCCAAACTCAGTTGCCGGGCGATTGCCCGGCAACTGAGTTTGAATCACTCGTCTATCAGCAGGGAGATTAGTCGCGGCAAGCTCCATGCGACTGCCCAGGCCACTGGCTACCAAGCCGGGGCGGCCCATCTGCGCTGCCGCGCCCGGCGTGCTGGCGCCGGTGCCGCTCGACGTAAGCTGGGTGCCGACATGCAGACACCGCTCTGGCGCATGGTGCTCAGCGGGCTGCGTTGTCACTGGTCTCCCGAGCAGATCGCAGGCAAACTACGGGACATGAACCACGCTGCGTCCCCGGCTGAGCGAGCCTTGCCCGACCGGCCGCTCACGGTCTCACATGAGACGATCTACTGCGCCATCTACGCTATGCCTCGGGGCACCCTGCGAGCGGAGTTGATTGAGCTGCTGCGTAAGAGTCACAAGGCGCGCCTGCCTCGCGCTCGTGGCAGCGTGCGCAAGGGCCGTCTGCCCAACATGACCTCCATCGACCTGCGCCCGCCGGAGGTGGCCGCACGCATCGTCCCGGGTCATTGGGAAGGCGATCTCATCAAGGGGGCTATGAACCGCTCTTCGGTCGGTACCCTGGTCGAGCGAACAAGCCGTTATGTCATGCTGGTCAAGCTTGACGGAGGCACCGCCCCAGACGTCCTCGAAGGCTTTCATCGCCGACTCAAAAGCATTCCTGAGAGTTTGCGAAAAACCATGACCTATGACCAGGGCTCAGAGATGGCAATGCATGAAACCCTGAGCAAGCGCCTGCATATGAACATCTTCTTTTGCGATGCTCACAGCCCTTGGCAGCGCGGTTCCAACGAAAATGCCAACGGCCTGATCCGCGAATTCCTACCCAAAGGTATGGACTTGAGCGACGTCTCGCATCAGGAACTCACTGCCATTGAGCATGCCCTGAACCACCGCCCTCGCAAAATCCTCGGCTTCCAGTCTCCCCACGAAGTCTTCTCTCAACTCAAGCAAGATCTCATTGCTGGTGTTGCACTTCACGCTTGAAACCGCCCATCTTTTGTTTGGATTTAAGCTGTACTTAGATCCACGCTTGCAGCGGAACAGCGCTGCCCTGTTTTTTCTTTTCCGGAGCCAAACTTGTCGACGATGAGAGCGCCGCCACCATGCCCGCTGGCGTACACGATGTTAGGTGTTTGGTAGCCCAGTGACTGGTGCGGTCGTTCGCTATTGTAAAAATCGAAGTAACGCGTCATGCCGAGCGTGAGCTCGCCCATCGTTTCATATCCGTTCAAATACACGTCCTCGTGCTTGACGTTGCGCCACAGTCGCTCGACAAAGATGTTGTCGAACGCTCGGCCGCGCCCGTCCATGCTGATTGCGATTTGTTCGCGTAGCAGCACCCCCGTAAAGGCCGCACTTGTGAATTGTGACCCTTGATCGCTGTTGAAGATCATCGGCTTGCCATGCAGAATAAGAGCTTCTTCCAGGCAGTCCACGCAAAACGACACATCCATGTTGTTGCTGATACGCCAGGACAGCACGCGACGCGAATACCAGTCGATCACTGCTACCAGATACGCGAAGCCACGTGCGAGCCTGATATACGTAAT
Organism: Burkholderia sp. PAMC 28687; assembly: GCF_001577465.1. Taxonomy (NCBI): domain Bacteria; kingdom Pseudomonadati; phylum Pseudomonadota; class Betaproteobacteria; order Burkholderiales; family Burkholderiaceae; genus Burkholderia; species Burkholderia sp. PAMC 28687. The sequence continues at coordinate 240,504 of NZ_CP014508.1, read as the reverse complement.
ATCCGTGCTCCACACATGGTTGGACCGTACGATCGGCAAACCGCGCAGCAAGTACGGATAGACCTTGTGCCCCGGATGTTTGACGCTCGACGCGGGGCCCGGCGCCATGCCCGTCACACCCATTGTGCGCATTAGACGCTGCACCCGTTTTCGGTTGACCAGATGGCCCTGCCTTAGTAAAAATACCACCATGCGTCAGCTGCCATAAAACGGATGCCGCGTATATTCCTCGTCAATCAGGGCACACAATTGCAAATCGGTTTGTTCAGCTTCATGCACCATGCCCAGGCGATATGCGCTCGAGCGCGCGACGCCGGCCAGCTCGCACTGTCGGACAATCGGCAGAGTGTCGTCATGATCAATCCAGCCAAGGCGGACTAGACGACTTACAAGCCGGACTTTTTTTTAAGCCAGTCCAGCTCCATCTTCAGCCGCCCGATCTCGCCATACAAACGATCCTCGCCGTCTCGTGCCGCCTCCGGTTTCGGACCGCGCTTGTTCTCAAACAACGCGCCGGCGTTAGCGAGAATTTCCTTCTTCCATTGCCCAACCATCACTGGATGCACGCCATACAGCTGCGCTATCTCGTTGATCGTCTTCACGCCGCGCACCGCTTCCAAGCCCACCTTCGCCTTGAACTCTGCGCCGTGAACCTTCCTCTTTTTGCTTTCCACCATTTGCCTTCATCCACTTTCAGACCACACCTTAAACCGTTGTCTCAAAAGCAGGGGCCACTTTAGCAGACGAGCCGGGACGAGCGAGTTCCTGCCATGCAATCCGTCCGAGGACACGATCCTTTGAGCGGGAGGTAGCCGCTCTCGAGCGGTTCTGCATCCATCCTGACAGGCGGAAGGTAGACCGCGATGAGACTCGGCCGGGTTAAGCGGAAATCTCTTTATTTCGGGAGAGGTAAAATAAACGACTGGGCAGCCGCTTAAGGTTACTGTTTCTTGCCGGCGACGCTTGCCGCGGTCTGGCCGAACAGTATCTTCTTGCCTTCCTCCGTGACCGAGGGACGGCTCGAAAAGTTGTCACCCTTCGCATAAGCGCGCACGGTTGCGGGCCGTTCACGCACGTTGTCGAACCAGCGGCGCAGATTCGGAAAGTCGTCGAGGTTCATCTGCTGGCGTTGCCATGGCACCACCCACGGATAAGACGCCATGTCAGCGATCGAATAGTGCTCGCCCGCGATGAAAGCACGGCCCTCCAGGCGGCGATCGAGCACGCCATACAGCCGGTTCGTCTCGTTGACATAGCGCTCGATCGCGTAAGGCAGTTTGTCCGGCGCATAGATACCGAAGTGATGATTCTGTCCAGCCATCGGCCCCAGACCCCCGACCTGCCAGAAGAGCCACTCGTTGACCACATTGCGGGAACGGACATCGGACGGAAAGAAGCGACCCGCTTTCTCCGCGAGATACGTGAGAATTGCACCAGACTCGAACACGCCGATCGCTTCGCCGCCATCGACGGGCGCGGTATCAATGATTGCCGGCATGCGATTGTTCGGCGAGAACGCAAGGAACGCCGGCGCAAATTGGTCGCCCGCGCTAATGTCCACCGAATGGATGCGATAGTCGAGACCCGCTTCCTCCAGGAGCATCGTAATCTTGTGACCGTTTGGTGTTGGCCAGTAATAAAGTTCGATCATTAGGCTAAAACTCCTTGCTTCTCATGATTGTCGAGCAGCACGAGGGCGGTCTGTACGAGCCCATGCAGCAATGCGGGTTCGGGTCGGGAGCGGGCCAACACACGGATAGCGAGCAATACGCCAAGCAACATGCGCGCGAGGTCATCCGCCGGCTGGGAGCAGGCGATTTCTCCCGCCTGCTGCCCCGCCAACACGCAACGCCGAAAGAACGCTTCGATCTTGACCAGCACGCCCGCCACGACCTGCTGGAACTCAGGATCGTGAGGCGCTACCTCCAGGGCCGAATTGACGAGCATGCAGCCTTTGCGGTCCTCATCGCGCAGGGAACGTTCGACGATCTCGGCAAAGAACCCTTTGATGGCTTGCAATGGAGGAAGGTGTCCCTCGAAGCAGCAGACCCGTTCATCGAAACTCGTCGCGACGTAATAGACAAGCGCCCGGCGAAACAGCGAGCGCTTGTCGCCGAACGCGTTGTAAAGGCTGGCACCCGTGATGCCCATGCTCTCGGCAAGCTCGCGCACCGAAGTAGCCTCGTACCCACGTTTCCAGAAACATCGCATGGCGGTGTCGAGCACTGCGGCCTCATCGAACTCACGTGGTCTCGACATGCTGGCTTACTCCTCGTTTCCACCAGTAGGTTGCCATCCCGAACAAGCTAAGATATTCTAAATCGATCGATCTAAAAAGCAAGCGACTTCTCTGTGGAAGACATCTGAGCGCAGTTAGCGTTGCGTTGCGTTCCGAGTGCAAGACAACGAAATTTTCTTTTCCATGCAAGGACACCATGATTCGCTTCTACTTTCACCCCACGCCGAATCCCGCGAAGGTCGCCCTTTTCCTCGAAGATGCAGGGCTGGATTACGAATTGATTGCCGTCGACACCAGCAAGGGCGAGCAGCACTTGCCGGCGTTTAGGCGCATCAATCCCAACGGCAAGGTGCCGGCCATCATCGACACGGAAGGTCCAGGCGGACGCGAGGCGCGCGTATTCGATTCCAGCGCTATCCTGCTGTACCTCGGCGACAAGATCCAGCGCTTCGTCGGCATGCCGGCGGACCGCCCCGAGCTGCTGTCGTGGCTCTTCTTCCTCGGCACGGGTCTTGGGCCCTTTTCCGGCCAGGCGGTGCACTTCCAGCACGCGGCGCCCGAGAAGCTGCCGTACGCCATCAACCGGTATCGCCGCGAGATCGAGCGCCACTACCGCGTGCTCGACGAACACATGGCCGGGCGCGAGTACGTCGTTGGCAATGAGTACTCGATTGCCGACATGTCCGCATGGGGTTGGCTCGATCGGGCGCCGCGCGTGCTTCCAGGCGAAGGTGACCCGCTTGCCGCTTTTCCCAACCTGCAGCGCCTCTTCGACACCGTCGACGCCCGCCCTGCGGTGGCACGGGCGCGTCTTGCAGGACGCGACCACGTCTTCAAGCGTGAACTGGATGACGAGGCGCGTCGCGCGCTCTTTCCGTCCAACTATGCCGATGCCGCAAGCTGATTCCTCGAGGATATTCCGCCGTGACTGATTTGGCTTTGTTCGTGGAACTCAAGCGAAAGTCGGCAAGGAAAAGGAAGTTGCCGCATTTCTGAGCGGCGCTCAAGCATTGCCGTGCAAGAGCCGGGAACGACGGAATGTTCGCCGTGCGCTTTGTGCACGATTGCCATCCCGATCAATCCTTGATTCACTTTTGCTCCTGGCTGGCTCAAGATCCACCAAACCCGTGCAAGACCGCGCTCTGTCATCGCGATGTGTCAACTCAACCAGGCGGGTCTGGAAGACTAATTGAGATGTCTTTGGATTCAGGTCGTAGATTTGATCGGCTCGCTCTTCCTAGTTAATCATGCCTTGGCGAGACGACCAAAGACGCTTTGGCGAGTAATACCTATTGTCTCCGTTCTGATCAATTGATTTTCCAGGTACCGCTGCGCGGCAGCCTCGGCTCGATATATCGCTTAAAAAAGAAAGCGTCTGACCGGTCCTGTCCACCGCTCGATAGGAAGACTTCCGCCCTCTTTTCAAGTTGACGTACTTTCGCAAGAAATCGTTTGCCTTGCCACGTATCACATCACAGCCTTAATGCAACAAATCCCGGCGGTTCTGGGTCTCGGTATGCCTTGGCGGAATAGGTGTTATTTGCTGTTGAGCACTACTGCGTGCATGGCGACTGCGCGAACATAGTTTACGCTACGCACCGCCCGGCGCTCACCGAAACGGATAAATCCCATGACTCACTTCACCGCACATACCGCAGATACAGCACCGGAAGCATCGAAGGCAACGCTGGCGGCCGTCAAATCCACGTTCGGCTTCGTCCCGAACCTGCAAGCAAATATGGCCGAGTCACCTGAATTGCTAACCGGCTACTCGGCGCTCTGGGATCTCTTTTCCAAAAGCACGCTGATCTCGCACGAGCAGCAGGTAGTCTATATGAGCTCAAATTTTGAAAACAACTGTCACTACTGCATGGCGGGCCACACGACGCTTGCCGGGATGATCAAGATGGATCCCGCCGTGATCGAAGCGTTGCGTGCCGGCGTACCACTCCCCAACGCAAAACTCGAAGCATTGCATCGCTTTACCACCCTTGTCGTCCGCGATCGCGGCTTTGTACCGGAAGTGGACATTGTCGCCTTCCTTGCTGCCGGCTATACGCGTCAGAACGTTCTCGAAGTCGTGCTGGGCGTCGCTGCCAAGGTGATGAGCAATTACACCAACCATTTGGCGCACACCCCGCTCGACATTTTCATGAAAGGCAACGAATGGACCAAACCGGTCTCTGAAGCCGCCTAAGTTCTTTTATCTATTATTCAAGGAGCACTCGTCATGTCACTGCAAGACAAACTCGATGCCTTCAAGAGAGACTTCAAGGCGGGTAAGGCCCCTTATTTTGCACCGCCTGAGATCCATCCAGTGATGGAGCGCGCCACGGCCGAACTGATTGCATCGGGACAAGCGGAACGCGCGCTGAAAGCCGGCGCCAGCGCACCTGCGTTCACCTTAGCCGATCCAGACGGCACACCGGTGTCTTCGATAGAACTACTCAAGAATGGGCCGCTTATAATCACCTTCTATCGCGGAGTCTGGTGCCCATACTGCAACATGGAATTACAGGCGTTGGAGGAAACTCTGCCGAAATTTGAAGCCGGGGGCGCGCGCCTGGTCGCGATTTCGCCGCAGAACCCGGTGAACAGTCGCAAGTCCGTTCGGCAGAACAAACTCAGCTTTCCCATCCTGAGTGATGCGCGCAACGATGTCGCCGCCGCATTTGGCTTGCGCTTCGCGCTGCCGGATTATCTCGTCGCGCTGTACAAGAATCTAAAGAACGACTTGCCTGCTTTCAACGACGACCCGAGTTGGACGCTACCGATACCCGCGCGCTACGTGATCGGGCAAGACGGCACGATCCTGTATTCGGAAGTCAATCCCGACTACACCCGTCGACCGGAACCGTCAGACATGCTGCCCGCGTTGCGACGGGCAGTTGCATAGGCAACGCGAGGGACGCTGTGGTCGTATCGCGGACCGGTCCAGCCCCTTGCTGCGTGGCGTTGTGGAGCGCTCGGCCTTTTTAGGTGGATACGGTTGCGAATCCCAGGGTCGCCTCGACGAACGTGACAAACGCGCGCGCCTTCGCGCTGGCCATCCGGCCGGTCGGAAACACGGCCCACAGATCGACGGGCGGCAAGGTCCAGTCGGTTAGTACCGCGTCCACCGCGCCGACCGCAAGCTCCGGTGCAAACATCCATTCGGATACTATCGCGATCCCTATGTCTGCGAGCACGGCCGCGCGGACGCCTTCGGCGGCCGTTACGCTCATCCGGCCAGATACCGCCACCGCGGTTTCCGAGCTGCCCCGTTTGAACGTCCATGCAGCAACGCCGCCAGACTGCCCGTAGACAATCGCCTGATGCCCGATCAGGTCGGCAGGCACATCGGGGGTTCCAGCCGATCTAAAATAGGCGGGGGTCCCAACCACGAGCCGCCGGGCTTGCCCGATCTTGCGCGCAGTCATGCCCGAGTCAAGAAGGACCCCCATGCGCAAAGCGACATCAATGCCCTCTTCGAGCAAATCGATATGACGGTCGTCGAGCACGACTTCGATGGTCAGCTCCGGGTGCGCGGCCAGAAAGAGCTTCATCGCAGGAACAATGCGCAGACGCGCAAAAGTCACCGGAGCGCATACCCGCAAGCGTCCGGAGAGACTCGCACCGGCGCCGCGCGCGACTAGCTCTGCTTCATCCGCTTCCTCGATAGCGCGTTTCGAACGTTCGTAGAATTGCTTGCCGGTATCGGTAGGCGTAAGGCCGCGTGTTGAGCGCAGCAGCAAACGCACGCCAAGCCTTTCCTCGAGCTGCGCAATTGACTTCGATACAGCCGGCTGCCCCACCTTTAACCGGCGCGCGGCGCCAGAAAACGAGCCGGCTTCGATCACGCTGACAAAGGTTTCCATTGCGGTCAATCTATCCATTGCGTCATTCCTCCAGGGAATGAATCATATCTCCGCGACCGGTCTACCGTCCGGAAGTCGACAAGGACATTCTTCCTATCGAAATGGCACAGAACGGCCTTTTAATTGATGGTGACGCTGCGAGCGAGCCGCGGGACGATCATCGAGACGGGGCATTTCGGCACAACAACCGACGATACACACAGGAATTGCATTATGGAACTCAAGCAGGAACTCGCAGCTTTTCGCACTGGATACGAACGCACGGCACCGGCTGAACGGGTCGCGCTCTATGACGCAAAGGTTGAGGAGTTGCAAGCAACTTTCCCAATCGCCAACGTGCTGGCTGTCGGACAGCATGCACCTGACTTTGTATTGCCCGGCGTAGCTGGCCAAATGTTTTCACTTTCGGACGTACTTCGCGAGGGACCCGCTGTTGTCGTGTTCTACAGGGGCGGCTGGTGCCCTTATTGCAATATTCAGCTCAGAGCATTCCAGCGGCTGCTGCCGCAGCTTGCCGGACTGGGCGCCAGCCTGGTCGCGATCTCGCCCCAGTTGCCCGACGGCTCAATGTCAACTGCCGAACGCAATGCGCTTGATTTTGCCGTTCTGAGCGACGCAGGCAATGACGTGGCGCGTTCCTTCGGGCTCGTCTACTCACTCCCGGAAGAATTACGCCAAACCCTGCGCTCGGTCGGCAAGGTGTTACCAGACATTAATGGCGAGGACGGCTGGGAGTTGCCGGTTCCAGCGACGTTCGTTATTACGAAAGAAAGGCGCATCGTCTTCTCCCATATCGACATTGACTACCGAAGTCGCTGTGCACCGAACGCTGTGGTCTCGGCGCTGCGCTCGATATGTTCGACTTAAGCTACCCCACAATCGAGTGCCAGCCGTTCGTTGTTTGACGCTACCGAAAAATTGGGAAATTTATACAAAGTGGGCGGTCTCAAGTCGAAGTGCAACAACTGGTCTAATGTTTAGATGACGATGGTAGATCCGCTGCTTTTAGTGTCGCGGCAAATACCTCGAAGGGTGAATGAAACGCATGCGTAGCACGAGGGCGGTTGTTCAAGCTGTCTGCGATGATGTCGAGGTCGGCCTGACTATGGACGGAAAGGTCGGTGCCTTTTGGCAAGTACTCGCGCAACAGGCCGTTGGTATTTTCACAAGTTCCTCGCTGCCACGGGCTGTGTGGATGGTAAGTAGGCCCGAGGGGTTTCACCTCAAGCCTCTCGCAGAACCGTACGTGAGACTCTCGCCTCATACGGCTCCCGTCAGCCAACCGGTGCCCCAACGATACGCCAGTGAACGAACAACCGTGGATAAACAGCCGCCATTTTGCGGAGCCATTCAGCGCTACGCCGTTTGTGTCGCGACAGTGTCTTGAACTTCCGTCGGGCCCAGCACTCGAGCTTCCGATCCACAAATTGGAAGATCGCATGCATTGCCGTTCGATAGAACGCCCCATAGTAATTCCACCACCCTTGTATCGTTGGATTGCATTGCTGCGCGAGGTCATCAAGCGTGGCTGGCGTCCGCCGATGTATCCGCCAACTCCGCACCGTTTGCCGCATCCGCTTCAGCGCATCGTTGCTCGCTGCCGGCAAGAAACTGGTAAATAGCCGGTTGTACCTGCTCCTTGCCTCTCGGGGCCTAAACGTAAAACCGAGAAAGGTAAATTGCACGTTCGGATAAGCTAAGGTGCGGTTACCGTCCTTGCAATACACGATCTTTGACTTCTCCGGATGCATCGTCAAACCACACTCATCCAGCCGCGATGCAATGGCCCGCATCACTTCTTCCGCCTGCTCGCGACTTCGGCAGTGAACTACCGCGTCATCGGCATAGCGAGCAAAAGGGAGTTGTTGGTAAGTCCGCGACATCCAGCAGTCAAACGCATAATGCATGAACAGATTCATCAAGATGGGACTAACAACCCCGCCCTGCGGAGTCCCCCTCTGCCGAGGCAAACGGGTACCGTCTGCAGTTTCGAACGGCGCAGTTAACCACCGCTCGATATATAGCAAGATCCAGTCATCCTTGATGTGGCGTCGCACCGCCTTCATCAACAACGCATGATCGATCTGATCAAATGCCGCCTTGATGTCAAATTCCACGACCCAGTCATATTGCCAACACCGCTTTCGCGTGACAGCAACTGCCTGCTTAGCCGATTTGCCCGGCCGGTATCCATATGAGTCTGGATGAAACACGGGATCGAGTACCGGTTCGATCAGAAGCTTGACGATAGTTTGCGCAATTCGGTCAGACACAGTGGGAATTCCCAACTTTCTCGTGCCACCCTTGGCCTTCGGAATTTCTACCTGCTTGACCGGCGGCGGGAAGTACGACCCCGACGACATCCGGTTCCACAGTTTGTACAAATTCTTGGACCGCTCCTGCTCGAACATCGCGATAGTCTCATCGTCGATCCCAGCAGAACCTCGGTTGGCCTCCACCAGTTGGTAGGCTTCCCACACCGTACGCTTTGCAATGCAATATGGTTTTGCTGATGCCATGTCACTCATCCTCGCATCGCGAGTTGGCGACACTTGTCAACAGGCTAACGCCGCCCCTTCGCTCCACCCTCATTACAAGGGTTTCATCACTACTACGGGCGACTCCGTCGTTAGTGCAACATTGTTTCTGTAAATTCGTATGCTGGTGTTGCGTGGCTGTGACGGCCGCCGTGATGAGGGCGCGTAGCGCCCGAAGAGCGGAGGACGGCATAGCCGCGCGGCAAAACGCTCGCAGCGTCATAGTCGCAGGCGATTCCTTCGGAGCATTCTTACTCACTCTGACGAAGGAGTCGACAGCATGGCGCAACGCGTAGAACATCATCCCCTTGAAGACGCTTTTGCAGCGCTTCTGCTCAACGGCCTGGACGGCGCGGGCGAAGCCCTGCGCATCCTGGTCAACGAAGCAAGCAAGATCGAGCGGGCGCAGTATCTCAATGCCCAGTCTCATGAACGAACCGCGGAACGAATCGATTATGCGAACGGCTTCAAACCCAAAACCGTCATGACACGCGTCGGCGAACTGACCTTCAATGTTCCCCAGGTGCGCGGCAGCGGCTTCTACCCCAGCGCGCTCGAAAAAGGAACTCGCACCGAGCAGGCGGTCGATCTCGCGCTGGCCGAAATGTACGTCCAGGGCGTCTCCACCCGCAAGGTCACCGACGTCCTGGTCAAGCTGCTGGGGCCGGAGGTGTCGATCTCCTCGACTCAGGTCAGCCGGGCTGCCGAACAGCTCGACGCGGGTCTTGCAATCTGGCGTGAGCGTCCCCTTGATGAAACGCCTTACGTCTTTCTCGATGCCCGCTATGAGCGTATTCGTGAAGCGGGTCACCTCGTCGATTGCGCCGTGCTCGTCGCCGTCGGCATCACGGCAGGCGGTCATCGTCGGGTCCTGGGCGTGTCGGTTGCCCTGTCCGAAGCTGAAGTTCACTGGCGAGCCTTCCTCGACAGCCTGGTTCGCCGCGGCCTCAAGGGCGTCAAGCTCATCGTCTCCGACGATCATGCCGGTCTTAAGGCTGCCCGTCGCGCGACGCTGCCAAGCGTGCCCTGGCAACGCTGCCAGTTCCATCTGCAGCAGAATGCGCATGCTTACGTTGCTCGTCTCGATCAGCGCAAACCCGTGGCGCTCCGTATCCGGACCATCTTCAATGCCCCGGATCGCGCCGAAGCCCAACGTCTGCTGAAGCAGGCGGTCGATCTCTGGGCCGTCGAAGCGCCTGCGCTCGCTACCTGGGCCGAAGACAATCTGCCTGAAGGGTTTGCCATCTTCGAGCTGCCGCATGCCCATCGGATCCGCCTGCGCACTACCAATGGCCTCGAACGGATCAATCGCGAGCTCAAGCGTCGCACCCGCGTCGCCTCGATCTTCCCGAACGCCCCATCCTGCCTTCGTCTTGTCTCTGCCTTGCTGGCCGAGTGCGACGAAGAGTGGATGAGCGGAAAAATCTATCTCAACATGAACGCCTGATCTCCGCTTCTCGATGGAATCGCCTGAACGCTTTTACAGAAAAAAAGTTGCACAACCACTCCGTCCCTCGCGCTGGCATCGGTATTCTTCCTTATGGTGTTTGCCATTTGTCATTTCCCTTTACATCCAGCGCGAGGTTCTCACGTTCCGTATCAAAGCCTGTGTTGAGCTCATGCCGCCTATACACCGAATGCCGACGGGTCCGTAAACAGGTATCGTCCCGACTGATCCTGGAGCTTCTGTGCGACCCCAGTTTTGGCAATGTTTTATGTCTATAACGATGCGTCATCGAACGGTTTGCTTTCGCTCATCTTCTCAACACTTACCTGACGTCCTGACCGGACGCCTTTTCCACGGTCGCTCACCACCACGCCTCTTAAACGCAGCAGCACCGGGCGGTTTGAAGCCTGCTCCTGCAAGCCGACTTCGGGAGGCCTTCTCCCATCTTCGATACAGCATCACAAGCTCTCGCTCATGTTCGTGACACACCGCAAAAATAGACCTTCACGCCTGTTTGAGCGGCAAGTTCTTGATGCCGTGAGAGTTCACGCCCCTGGTCGTAAGTGAAGCTGTGACGCAAGTGCTCGGGGATCGAGTTGAGCTTGGCGGAGAAGCCAGCCAGTGCAGATTCGGCTGTGGCATCGTCCATCTTAGCCAGCAGCACTAGACGGCTGGTTCTCTCCACCAACACGCCCACAGAGGAGCGATTGCCTTCGCCTTTGATGAAGTCGCCCTCCCAGTGCCCGGGCATCACGCGATCCTCTATTTCAGGTGGGCGCACGTGAATGCTGACCATATTTGGAATTTGCCAGCGGCGATCACTACCCCGTGTACGCGACATACGGGCGCGATGAGCACGACGCAAACAAGCAATGAGTTGACGCCGTAGTTCGCCGCCTGGGTGGGCGTAGATAGTGGTGTAAATCGTTTCGTGCGAGACCTGCAAAGTCGGATCGTTTGGGAACATACGCTTGAGGACTCCAGAGATTTGCTGAGGCGACCAACGCCACTCGAGCAGCGTAAGGACGACCCTCCAGCAAGCGCTGTGAGGCCCGAGTTTGGGCGCACCCGCACTGTTGGATCGTCGGGCCGAACTGAGTGCGTGCGCCGCTGCTGGGACATAACCAAGCACAGAGCTATTGCGCCTGAGTTCACGGCTAAGGGTAGAGGCCGAGCGCCCTAGTATTCGGGCCATGGCCCGAATACTAGAACCCCGTTGACGTAGGCTCGCAATCTCCAGACGTTCCTCAGCTTGCAACTGCTCGTACTGATTCGCTTTATGCATTACAACACCTTATACGCTTTGGTGTTGCGCTTCAATTTTGAGCCCGCCGTGCGACGTCCAGTGGCAAGCGCCACTAAACGAAGTGTGCAACGCTCCTGTAAAAGCTGTTCTACAGCTTCTCGGACATAGCCCCGCTCGATCAGGTAAGCGACGTATGCATTCGCCTGCTCGTCCAGCTGGCCTTGCTGAACCATTGTTCAGCCAAGCAAGTAGCCCGGTTTAACGCGAGAGTATGTTGGTATATAAACTCTCCTCAAATATACGAAATAAAAAAGTAAAGTACCGCGAATTATTGGATCTGTTGGCCAGGCCGCGACAGCAGATAAAACCTTATAAGTAGCCGCTTAGATGCGCTCCATCAACAGCGACCTTTCATACTCCCGATCTATCGATAGGATCTTTTGTACTAAACCGCTGAGGTAGTGCGAGGAAATCGGAGGCCAGTGGCTTACGTTGTGTCGTGACAGGTAGCGACGGGATGTGGGGGACGCCAAGATCGCTGCCCGGCGCAAGGGAGCAGCATGGATGTGAGGCGTTCCATTACTCTTCCCAGGAGTTTCGTCATGACACCGCTCCGCCAACGTATGTTGCACGAGATGCAGATCCGCAATCTTGCCGAGAACACACAGAAATCTATCGGCAGCAGGTTTCGAGTTTTGCCCGGCACTTCCGGCGCTCGCCTGAAACGCTCGGACCTGAAGAGATTCGCACCGTGCCCAGCATCGGCTCGACGCTGGCCACCGTCATCCTGCTGGAGACGGGCGATGTCGGACGCTTTGCCGACATCGGGAACTATGCCTCCTATTGCGGCTGTGTCAGCAGTACCCACCTCTCGAACGGCAAGAAAAAAGGCGAAGGCAACACCAAGAATGGCAACCGCTATCTGGCGTGAGCGTACATCGAGGCAGCCAATTTCGCCCTCCGATTTTGCGAGCCGGCGCGCAAGTTTTACCAGTGTAATAAGGCCAAACGGAATGCAATCGTCGCGACCAAAGCGGTCGCGCACAAACTGGCGCGTGCCTGCTTTCTGATGCTAAAAACTAGCATATGCGCTGGAGTCGAATGGGAGCATACAGCGTCGTGCAAGTGCACGTCGCGTTGTTGAATCAAGAATTCGACGAACTTGCTTGGCGACAATTTCCGTGGATTGGACAACGACGTGTTACGTAGCCCTGGCAGAAAGCATCTCCGGTTTTTTAACGGCTTCCAACAACAAACGAAGTGATGTATTGATGTATGTCCTACTTCGGACTTTTCACGCGCGCGCGGTAAGTGTAGTGGCGATCACGGAGACCGTGCCGCATTCGGTTTGGATGGCGTGAATGGGATTCATCGGACGGGGTCTGGTTGTCTCGATGCAACTCGTCGACCACGATCACCATGACTCCGCGACCGCGCTGCTTCAATCCCTGTGCATGTTCGGCACCGCGATGACCAGCGCGCTGCAACCGTCTCTACGCAAGCGGCGTGCATCGTTCGCTCGATTCCTATAAGGCGACACAATGGTTCAAGTCATTCGCGAGTCCCGAACTGCTAGCTCGTCACGTAGAGCAGGCCGCGTTGACCGGCCGTTTGATCGTGGACGGCCACGCGGGCGACACCATGATGAGTTTGGCGCGCGGCGCACTATTGGAATCCATTCACGTAGGGCTCGGGCTTGCGGCTGCTTTTGCAATCCTAGGACTTTGCTTTGCATGGGTCGTGCCGCCAGTGCGGGTCGATCAACTCGAACGGCTAGATCAGGGGCACCTGGACGTTAGTCCGTCACATGCCGCAATCTACCAGCGCAGCAGGCGCGGCCCCAGAACGGCGCCAACAACGGTCGGCGCCAGCATGCCAAGCACGTACCAGACGCCCCAGAACGGCACGGTCATCTCCACGCAATACAGCATGTAGACCAGCACTGCCTGCGCGCCGCTCAGCAACCCGGCAGCCGCTCCGGCGATGACCGGCTGCGTGGGGGCGAGCCCCTTCATGGCCCAGAAGACGGCAATAAACGTCGGCACCGACAAGACCGCGATGTTCATCGTGCAGACCTGCCACGTGTTGCCGAGCACAAGCTGGAGACGCAGCGTCGCAGGTGCCGCGACGATCACGACCAGCGCCACCACCCAGACCAGCGCGAGCGGAATGGCGAGTGCGATCCAAGCCATTGTCGCGTCGGCACCAGGTCGGGAGACACGCATCACGATCGAAAGCGAAGCGCCCACTACCGCAAGTGGGAACGCAACCTTGATCCAGAAAAGCGGCGTGACGAGCATTTGCGGCATGTCGCCGCGAACGCCATAAAGGGCTACGACCATGCAGGCGGCCCCGGTCAGTCCGAGGAAAAGTGCTGCCGAAAAGCGCAGCGCGGCAACATGGGGAGGGGTCGGGACGATGCCGGTGGCAAGCATCGACACGAACTCGCGGGTTTTCATGGCCACTCCACTGATGGAAACTGATAGCGCCGCCTGATCGAAGGCGACGTCACGCGTTGTGCGCATGATTTCTATTCGGTTCCGCCAGCGCGAGGGTTACGCGCGTGTGCGAATTTTTATGAAGTAATGACGCGTACTACCATCGCAAGAAACGGGGGCCAAGCGCCGCACCGATCAACGTGGCGAGCGCCATGCCCAGCAGGTACCAGACGGCCCAGAATGCGACACTCATCTCTGGACAATGCAGGCAGTACGCCATGGTAGCCATGGTCCCGGCAAGCATGCCGCCGGCAGCGCCCGCGAGGCGCAGGCGGGTTGGCGCAAGTCCGCGAATGGCCCAGAACACGGCAACAAACGCCGGCACGGACAGCAACACGATATTGAACGGGCAGGAGCGCCATGTGTGGCCAATCACGAGCGGGACGCGGGCTTCAGGCGAGGCGAGACACAAGACCACTACTGCCGCGCTCCATACCACGAGAATGGGTACGGCGGGTATTGCGCAGAATGCGCCGACCGTCGTACCCGGCCGCGATAGCCGGGCGGCGAGGAAAAGGGCGCTCGCCGCCAGCGTCGCGGGAAACGCAAAGCGCGCCCAGAACAGCGGCGTGCGCAATACCGCGGAGAGGTCCGGACGCAGGCCATAGACGGACAGCATCAGCACGAATGCGCCAATGCCGCCAAGCAGCAGCGCGCGTGCGAAGCGGCGGCGAGACATGCCGGTGTCAACGGGCGCGACGCCTGTCGAGAGAAGCGAAATAAGGTCCTCTGTTTTCATGCGGTGCCTCTGACCTTTGCTGCGAGCGCTTTCAGTCCACGGTGGATGCCAACTTTGACAGCCGATTCAGACATGCCTGTCAGCTCGGCCGCCTCCGTCACGGAGAGTCCCTGCAGCTTCACGTGCACAATCGGCAACCGATGACGGTCAGGTAATTGCTTGAGCAGCTTGCCAATATCACGCTTGGCGTCGGCGGGCTCTTCATCCGACGTCGCAAAAATATCGAGTTTCTCGTCCAGCGGGTCGTTGAGTGCTTCACGCCGCGACCGCGCACGGAAAAGATCCATCAGCTTGTAGCGCGCGATGGCGTGCACCCACGCCGTCAGCGGGTCGTCCGGACGATACGTATGGCGGCTGTTATGCACGGCCAGCAAGATCTCCTGCACGACATCCTCGATGTCATCCTGCAGGTAATAGATGCGTTTTCGCAAGAACCCACGCAGGTGCCTGGTGAGGTCGTCGAGAAACGCACGATATGCTTTCGCGTCGCCATCTAGGCCGCGTACGAATAGCGCCCGGAGCCGCTCTTCGACACTGGACAAGGCACTGTTCTGTATTATTCGCTTCATCGCCGAATCGGGTTACAGCGCGCTTGAGATAGAAATGCGGCGGGCGGCGACAAGTCTCAACGGTCCCCCGCTCCGGGATGGACATGGGTCGTCCCGGCAATACTACTGAAGTTTTTCTGGTTTCTCGCGCCATGGACCCGGCCGCTGAGCGGAGTCGCGCCGGACAACGGGCCGATTGTTTTGCCGAAGCAAGACGAGCGGATTGTGCCGCATCGTCCTGCTGGTGTCGATGGCGGCCTGCTGCCCCAATCAGCACTCCGGCGTGCAGGCGGTAGCAACGTTGAACTTGATCCAGGCGTTAGGCGGTGGCTGAGGCGACGCTCCCGCCGCAGATGCAAGCATCGCAACGTTGGTCGTCAAATGCATGGCGGCCTGAATCGTGCCGCCATGCCAGGGATGACTCAGGTGCCAGTCAGGCCCTGCAAACTTATCTTCGATTGGGTGTTCGCCGGTTGCTCACCAAGCTTGGTGAGCGTCCCGTTCACGCCGATCGAATACGCAACGATCTTGTCGTCGCCGGCGTAGTCCTGATAAAGGAACTTGCCGTCCGGACTGACCCACGAATCGTTCGCGAAGCCGGATGTAGTCGATAACACCGGCGGTTCGCTCGCAGCCGATGCATTGGCCAATGAGAGCTTGCCATTGCCGTCGAGCGAGAACAACGAGATCGCTCCGCTGCCACTGCTTACGTAGACGAACTTGTTGTCAGGCGTTATTGCAATCCAGCAAGGCGCTGCCTGCCCGGTCACCGCGACGGGCCCGCTTAGGGGTGTAAAGTTGCCGCTGCTCGCGAATGAATACGAACTGGCCGTGCCGCCCGCGGCGTCGCTTGTGGCGTATATGCCTGCCTGTGCACCATGACCAAAGACCCCTCCGAACGGCCCTACACCCACTGAGGTTGAACTCATCACCTGTCCCAGTGTTCCGTCGGCGTTGATTGGATAGGCTAACAGCGCATTGGCAGGCTGCACTGGCGTCAGTGTTTTCAGGAAGCCAATCACTACAACAAACTTTCCGTCGGGGCTGACGCTGACTTCAGTTGGAAGGGCATCTTGCTGGACGACGGGATAGGTTCCAATGGATGTCAGTTTGCCATCCGACCCAACACGATATGCGCCCAGTTCATTCACGCCTTGCTGGTGCGTGACGTAAAGCACATTGTTTGCAAGGGCGAGGGACGTCGGTCGGGTGCCGCCTGTCGGCGATACGGCGAGAAGCGTGAGCGTGCCCGACGTCTTGTCGATGGAAAATGTGCTCACGGTATTGTCGCCGGCGTTGGCAACGAAAAGCTGCGAGCCGTCGGTGCTGGTAATGACGCTATGGTTACTCGTCAACGCATCGGGCGCCACGATGTTCCCCATGAAATAGTTGACGCCGTTCGTTCCTTTGCCTCCGGTGAGCACGGCGGGTTGTTTCGTCAATGTGCCATCGGCGTTGCGGATGAAATGCACAACCGCATTCGTGGAATCGTTTGTCTGTGCGAAAAGCTGCGACACGGTAGGCGCGGAATCATTGCCGCCGCCGCACGCGGCGACGAGTGTCACAACACCGGTCGCCATTGTCAGTTTCTTGAACACGTGTACCCCTCCGTACCTGGTCAGTTGGATTTGCATCTGTGGTGGATCTGACCTTAGTTCGTCATGTCCGTGAAGCTGGTTACAGTCGCAGCATATTTATTTGGCATCACTCTAATGCGCCGCGCAATTGCTCCCGTGCAACGCTCCTTGAAAAGAATGGAATCGGTTCGCACGAGAATTTTTCGCGTTGCTGTAACCGTTGACCTCGCCTGATCGAACTAGTACGACATCCCTCAAATATCTTTCAATAAAAGAGGGATGCAAGTAAACTTGTCGGCATGGGACGCGGACGTCAGGCGCAGGCTGTCAAGCTATCAAGGGAAGAGCGTAAATCGCTTGAGTTGTTGACCCGTCGCGGTACGGCGGAGCAGCGACAAGTGATGCGGGCGCAGATCGCGCTGATGGCTCACCGGGGCGAGCCCACGGCGTCGATCGCACAGGAGCTCGGCGTGTCTGTGCAGACCGTCTCGCATTGGCGCACGCGCCTCGTGCGCTACGGTGTCAAAGGCTTGCAAGAGACGCCGCGCCCTGGCCGCCCGAGACGTATCGGTGAGGCACAACGACTTGAGTTACTGGCCTTGGCATGCGAACCGGCAGAACCGGACGGACGCGCAACGCCGACGTTGGACGAACTGGTTGAGCGTGCGATCGAGCGCGGCGTGACCGAGCAGATCAGCCGCAGTCATTTGCAACGAATCTTGCAAGCGGGTGATTTGCGTCCACATCGCGTCAAACAGTGGCTGCATAGCCCCGACCCGCAGTTCCGGCAAAAGGTCAACGAGATCTGCGCGCTGTATCGCCAGGCTCCTCAAGGCTCGGTCGTGTTGTCGATCGATGAGAAAACGGGGATCCAGGCCATCGAACGCAAACACGCCGACCGCGCGCCGCAACCAGGTCGCGTGCGGCGCCGCGAGTTCGAATACATCCGCCATGGCACGCAGGCCCTCACCGCCGCGCTGGATGTACACTCGGGGCGCGTCATCGGCAGTTGCACGGATCGGCGCACCCAGGCCGATCTCGTAGCCTTCATGGAGCAGGTCGCGCTGGCCTATCCCGAGGGCACGGTGCACGTCGTGTGGGACAACCTCAACACCCACCGCGCGCAGACTGTATGGGATGAGTTCAACGCCCGCCACGATCAGCGGTTTGTCTTTCACTTCACGCCACTGCATGCGAGCTGGGTCAACCAGATCGAGTTGCTATTCGGTATCTATTCGCGACGGGTCTTGCGTCACGCGAGCCATGTCTCCATCGAGCACCTGCGCCAGCGCACCGAAGCCTTCGTCGCGCAACGCAACCGCGCGCCCAAGCCGTTCAAATGGACATTCGCCGGCTTTGAGCTGCAAACTGGCGAACCCCTAAGGTTCAAAGAAGATGCCAACATCCGACGCCCAAAGAAAGGCCGCTGAACTCCAGCGCCAGCTCGCCGCGCTGACCGGTCACGATCAAGCCACGGTCAAGCCCTACGGCAAGCACCTGCTCGTCCAGATGCAACGCGACGACACGGTCGATACCATTGCCCGGCTCACCGAGGTCGGCCGCAACATCTACACGTCCGCATTTCGCAGTCACACAGGTCGCTGGGAGCCGCTGCCCGGCACCGGCAATCTCGCGGAAACCACTGACTTGGTGGTCAGCTTGCTCGCCCCTTATTTCGATCCAGATATTTAAAGCTATTTCCGGGATGTTGTACTAGTAAGTTGCGCCCTTTGACGGACACGGGGCAGCCTGACAATCATTTTACAGATGACTTCCGAAAGCAGAGCGCAAATGGATCTAAACTTCGAATGCACCATGTGCGGCAAATGCTGTCACGATCTTAAGCTGCCGCTAAGTGTCAGCGAGGCGCTGCTCTGGCTTGAACGTGGTGGCGACGTCCAGTTCCTGTGCGAAGCGGTTCCGTGGCCCGAGGAACCCGCCGAAGACAACCTGCTCGCGCAACACAAACGCCGCAGGTCGTTTGCGGCATCGAGCGGCGCATTGCCGGCTCGCATAGTGGTTGTCATCGCGGCCGCATTCGAAGGTGCTTGCCCGCATTTGCTGCCGAATCTGAGTTGCGGCGTGTACGAAGAACGGCCGACCGTCTGCCGTATTTATCCGGCCGAGGTGAATCCGTTTATTGAATTGAATACGCAACAGAAGGCGTGTCCGCCGGAAGCGTGGGCGCCGGACAAGCCAATTCTCATGCGCGCGCACAGGATAGTGGATGTGCAGACGGCGGCTCTCATCGACAAATCGCGCATGGCCGATGCCGGCGACACCGGCACGAAGGCGCTTGCCTGCGCGCATCTGGGAATCGATACCGCAGCGCTCGCCAACGAAGGGTTGACGATCTATTCGCCGCCGCGCGCGCAGTCGGTTGCTGCACTGAAGCTTGCGCGGGAGACGGGTGATACAACTGGTTTTGTACCCGACTGGAAAGTGGCGTCGAATCGCCAGGAGACGGTGGAGACGCTGACGTCTATCGGAGCGTCAAGCGTGTTTTGCACCTCGCTGAATGCCGAATCGTTTCAATATCTAGGTTTCTTTGCGGAGTCGGCTTAAGCGCGGGTATCAAGATTTGGCCATAGAGGAAAGGAGCAGCTGGAAACTAACGCCCCCAATATGCCGAATCTCCGCTTGCTCGACGAACGCTCCTTGGACAATGGTATTTGGCTGATTTCCTCGAAGAAATGAAGGCCTTAGGTTTCGTGAAAAGCACCATGGACAAGCATGGCGTCAGCGGTTTGCAGGTCGCTTCCCGCTGACCTTTTATATGATCCAGAACGGCTATCCGGATCTACCCTTAGCATCGTCGATCCTCTGGCCGCTCGTTGGTGTAGGGCAATTCCGCCGATTCTCCAATTACACGTGGCCTCCCCGCCTCAAGCTCGATTGCGAGCCGCGAACCGACGCGCTCTGCTCCTTTCCCACAATACAAGCTAGGATCCTTGAAAAATAATTTTGTGCCTGTGTAACCATCCGGACCTTCGCGACGAAATAATCGTTGCAAGGCGATTATCGATACAGCCTTGAGCTTATAAACCGCCGGCCTGACCGGTAGTCACTTTACCTAAATGGAGTTCTAAATGAAAAAATTCGCTCTCGCAGCAGTAGCAGCCGGCTTTCTCGTGTGTGGCGGTTCGGCATTTGCCCAAGCAAGCAGCGCGATGTCCAGCGATGCCATGAGTCACGATTCAATGGCCAAGGATTCCACGTCGAAAGATGGCATGAGCCACGATTCAATGAAGAAAGACGAAATGAAGAAGGGCATGAAACACGAGGATAAGATGAAGGACGGCATGGCTCACGACGCTTCGGGCGCAATGGCCAATTAAAGTGCACGCTGCTTCAAGCGGCAGCGTGAACGCGTGGGAACGGCCAGACTTCTCCTTGTCGGGCCGTTCCCAGCATGCTCGCTTGCTACTACGCCTATATTCTACTGATCTAGGGGACCTCATGCGCGTATCATTGCTCATATTGAATGCGGGCCTGTCGTGTCCTGCGTTCAAGCGACGGCGAATGCTGCAAGCGCCCGACACGTGCAGTGTCTCCTGCGCGCCCCATCCCTCGAGCGCTCATGGATTTGACACGGCCGGAGCTGACCGCCAGTAGCGGTTGGCACCGACGGACCGAGCATATGGCCCGCACGTCCCAAGTGTTTTCGGGTTGGCAGAAATTGCGTGTGCAGTCGAGCGCATCACTCCCTTCACCGCGGGAGAAACACTGAAATGAAAGCGCCTCTGCGCGGAAAATGCGGTTGCCCACGTTGGCACTTGTAAGGCACGGCTGTAGAGTGATATCAGAGGCGGCGATAAATAGGAGGCGACGCTGCATGATTGATGCATGGTGCAGCGCTGGACCGGTCGAGTCAAATTGGTCAATGGCCGTGCGCAAATCTTAGGCGACCAACCGCCTGAAGTGAAACCGAAATGCGCGATGGCTTCGTTGTACACGCGCAGACTGCGCCATCTCCGAAATGGCGGCGAAGCAGGCTGCATGGGTAGCAAAGAATCTTAAGACTGAAGTTCACGAGGTTCATATGAGCACAACAACCGTTTCTCACCCCGTTCAAACAATCCAGCCAGTCTGGGTGCGCCTCACGCACTGGCTCAACGCGCTGGCAGTCGTACTCATGCTGATGTCCGGATGGCGGATTTATGACGCTTCGCCGGTGATCAAAGGCTTTATGATCCCGACCAAGATCACATTGGGCGGCTGGTTGGGCGGCGCGTTGCAATGGCATTTCGCGGCCATGTGGCTGCTGTTCTTCAACGGCCTTTTTTACCTTGGCATGAACATCGCCACCGGCCGCATCAGGACGAAGTTCTTTCCGATATCGCCACTCGCAGTATTGCGCGATCTCGGCGAGGCGTTGAAAGGGCATCTGTCGCACGCCGATCCGAGCAAGTACAACGCGGTGCAGAAGTTTGCTTATTTGTTCGTCATGCTCGACATCACCGTGCTGATTTTGTCCGGCCTCGCGATCTGGAAATCCGTGCAGTTTCATGTCCTGCGCGACTTGTTCGGCGGCTACGACTTTGCGCGCGTCGTGCACTTCAGCGCAATGTCTCTTATCACGGCTTTCATCGTGGTGCACCTAGTGATGGTCACGCTCGTGCCGCGTTCGCTCTTGACCATGATTCGCGGCCGATAATATCCAAAGGGAAGCACTCGCATGAACTCGCTCAAACCTTTTAAAAAGCCGCGGCTGGACCTTGATCGCGAGTCGCTGATCATCGACGTGCGTCGCCAGCTCGACATGCCCTCGCGCCGCTTGTTCGGCCAGCGCATCCTGACACTCGGCGGCCTCGCAATGATGACCGGCTGCACGCTCGTCGACGATAAATCCGTCGATAACTTCCTCACGCGCGTATCGCGGATGAACGACACCGTGCAGGGCTGGCTCTTCGATCCCAACCGTCTCGCGCCCACTTACACCGAAGCGCAGATCACGCGTCCGTTTCCGTTCAATGCGTTCTATGACGTCGACCAGGCGCCCGAAGTCAACGGCGACAGCTTCCGCCTAAAAGTGAGCGGCCTGGTTCAGAACAAGAGCGTGTGGACCTTGTCCGACCTGTACGCGCTGCCAAAAGCAGAGCAGATCACGCGGCATATCTGCGTGGAGGGCTGGAGCGCAATCGGGCGATGGGGCGGCACACCGTTCTCCGAATTTCTGAAGCGCGTGGGTGCGGATACATCGGCTAAATATATTGGCTTCAAATGCGCCGACGACTACTACGAAAGCATCGACATGCCGACTGCCCTGCATCCGCAAACGCTGCTGACCTTTACCTATGACGGCCAGCGTCTGCCGGCCAAATACGGTTATCCGATGAAGCTGCGGATGCCTACAAAGCTGGGCTACAAAAACCCGAAGCACATCATGGAGATCTTCGTGACGAACGAGTTTCCGGGCGGCTACTGGGTCGATCAGGGCTATAACTGGTTTGGCGGCTCCTGAGCCGGAGTTTGCGAACAGACGAGTCCACTGGTTGAGATGAGCGAGCTTGTAGCGATCAAGGTCTAACAGACGCCATAGGCTCTTATTTGTTTTGGCGACAACGAGAGCATTGAGCATGTCAAGCGAGTGGAAGAGCCGTCTGAAGATCTTTCTGCGCCGGTTCTGCCAGCCGACAAGCGCGTGTATGACGTGTATGCCTGGGAGCTGGGGCAATGCCATTAGCCTTGCTCACTGGACCATTGCGGTCCACACAGGCTTACTGACCGGCTTGCTGGCCTTACTTCTGACATTTACGCCTGCGAGCAGAATGTTTCGGAATCGATATGGCAACGCGACGATCGTCGGTTTGCTTACGATATTAGGTGACGCCTACTCTCACACGAGCCACTACCATATTGCGTCAGTGGAGCACATCCTGACAGGTATCGTTTCTGGCTTCCTAACTTTGGGCGCGTCTTATCTGTTCGATGATCGAGCACGCCGCCTTCGCTTGGTATGGGTACGGGCATTTGGACGCGCTTAGCCCTTAACCAATCACAACGCCCTCGAGAGTTGATGTCCGTTAACAAAGTGGACGCTAACATTCCGTAGAATTGAGGATTGGCGGCACTGATGAATCGAACCCCGAAGGCCGAAGGCCGAAGGCCGAATACACGAAGGAATTTCGTGACAAAGCGGTAAAGCTAGCAATGACTGGCGGCGTAAGCGTTTCCGAAGCGGCGCGTCGATTGTCGATTTCGATGAGGAATTACTGTGAGCGAGCGCATGACAAAACAGATGGCCATGCAAGCCTTATTTTCGAGCTATCGCATCGCACCGACCGCCACCGGGTCCAATACAATACACGAACCGTGGCAGCCAAATATTGCGCCCACGCGTATAAGAAGATCCTCAAACAGTTCGACATGCAGGCATCTATAAGCAAACGTGGAAACTGTTTCGACGATGCACCTATCGAATCGTTCTGGGGCTTGCTGGAAAAACGAACTTTGCCTATTTCGCAAGTTCGCGACCAAGCCGCCGAAGGAATCGCGGATTACATTGAGATCTTTTACAACCAGCAGCGCACACAGATCTTCATCATGATGGAAGACTGCATCAGAATGAACGGGCGTCGATAGGTCGGAGGACAAGAGGATCGATCTATACGCCGTCATTTGCCTACAAATCAATGCTAAAGACTGATCTCGACACGGAGAACGGTTCAGGGACACTTCTGATATTGCAGAACCATTTGAGCCTGGTGAATCTTTTTACTTGTGATCCACGGCGCCGTTGTATGCTGGAACTACCCACGGAGAAATAATCCTGTTCGACTACCTCGCGTCAATATAGCGGCCGTGAGGACCACGCGTCATCCTGCGGCTTGTATCGGTAGGACGAGCCATTCTACGCGAGTCCAGCGCAGGTTCACGTGATGGACGTCACGTCGGGTTCGTCATGCTCGATAACGATGAAAAACGTGGTCTCTTACGTCGGCAATAGTCGAGTGCAACAATTTACTCGTCACTAATAAGTCTCGTGGTGCGCTTGTAGGTTAGATATGCCCACAACCAGTTCAACAGCACGGTCAGGCGATTGCGGCTGCCAGCCAGAAAAACAATGTGTGCCGCGCCCCAGAACCACCACGCCGGCGCACCCCACAGCCGCACGCGGCCGAAGTCCGCGACCGCTGCCTGTCGGCCGATTGTCGCGAGGCTTCCCGAGTGCCGATACTGGAATGGCGGGGGTGCTGGCCTGCCGCGCAAGCGCAAGCCGATCACGCGGGCGGCATAGCGTCCCTGCTGCTTCGCCGCAGACGCGAGACCGGGAACGGTCGAGCCGTTCCATCCAAGTGACAAGGCCGTGTCTCCGAGCGCAAACACGCCGTCGAGTCCCGCGACCGAAAGATCCGCAGATACTGCTAGCCGCCCCGACGAGTCAGCCTCCTGCCCAAGCCACTGCGCGGCAGCGGAAGCCTCTACGCCGGCCGCCCATAACACCGTACGCGCCGGGATGTGCTCGCCGTGTATGCCTACGCCGTCGGTGTCAACAGAAAGCACTTTGGAGCGCAGCCGGACCTCCACGCCCAGCGATGAGAGCGAGCGCTGCGCCGCGGCCGACGAAGCGGCACTGAACGCGGGCAATATCCGGTCAGCCGACTGCAACAAGATCACGCGAGCGGTCGACGGATCAATGACGCGATACTCGTCGCTCATGCCGTGGTGCGCGAGCTCGCGGATCGCTCCCGCCATCTCGATGCCTGTCGGGCCACCGCCTACGATGACGAACGTCATCCAGGCATTGCGCACGGTGTCATCGACGGCGTTTTCAGCTTCTTCGAAGGCTCGTAACAGGCGGCTGCGAATGGAAACCGCGTCGTCGACAGTTTTTAGCCCGGGCGCGAACTGCGCCCAGGCGTCCTTCCCAAAATAACCATGACGTGCGCCGGTCGCGAGCACGAGATAATCGAACGAAACGCTTCGGCTCGCGGTCAATACCTCGCGTTTGGCGGTATCGACCCCTGTAACTTGCGCGAGCTGCACGCGCACATTGCGTTGCGCGCGAAACAGCTCGCGGATTGGCGTCGCGATATCGGCTGGCGACAGCGCGGCCGTGGCGACCTGATAGAGCAATGGCTGGAACAGATGGTGGTTGCGCTGATCAATAAGCGTGATGCGGCAAGGCAGGCCGCTCAGGCCTCGCACGGTCTCCACGCCACCAAAGCCGCCACCTACGACCACTACGTGCGGCAAGCGGCATTCCGGCTCGCTCTTTCGTCTAGCAACAGACGAAAGAGCGAGGCTAATCAAACGATCGACTGTAAAGAGCCCTCCTCCCGCGACCGCGATCAGGAGCACAAGCAGCAGGACCGCGAGCCGATCGTCCATCGACATGGCGACTGCGGCGGTCGATATTTCCAGCGCAAGGATTAGCGCCGACAATCGCGTACATGCGCCAAGCACGAGCAGTAAGGCGACGGTGACCGCCAACCAGGCGGGCTGAACTAGCGTGCCAGCGGGTACGCCCAACATCATGAGGCCGGCGTGTTTTACAACGGGCGAAGATTGGCGGACGATGGCAAGTGCAAGCGCGACTCGAATCGCCAGCAACGCCAGCGGCGTTCCTTTTCGCTTCAGGACGTCGTAAAACCGGTCGCCAGCGCGCATCAGCCGCGATGGGAAAACGCTCATGCCGCGCTTTAAAAGATGATCGAGCGAGAAAACGTCCGGCCCGCTTACGACCAACCACATCAGCAACGCGAGCTTCACGCCGATTGCCCCTGAGATCATCGAGGAGCCTACCAAAGTCTGCGAAATGAGCATCAGCGCAATGGGTCGCGACAAAAACCCGGCGAACAGCAATAGCGGCACGATCATGTGAAATGCCACGTCGACTGAGGACGGAACATGGAGAACGCTCGGATGAGCACTTTCAGCCATCGCCATGATTTGGTGGACAGAGAGAATTTGCGCGAACCACGCCCTGGCGATCAACATCAACCAGGGCATGCACAACGCGCGCGTTGCAGCGGTGAGACCGGTTAAGAATTTTAAATTGTCTTGGATCACGACGCTCGACTCCACTCGGTTAATCAATAATCAGGATTACGAATTAGAGGGAATAGAAATTATTGCGCTCACTTGACCAGCGCGCAGTATTGAACTGGGTTTATATCGATGTTGTCAGCCGGGTCAGCCACATCGGCGAAACAGAAAGAAGCGCCGACTCTATGTTCCGGTCATATCCGAACAGCACGACGAGCCCCAGCGCGACAAATGCCACGCCGAGCGCGATCTTGGAAGCCCTTCCCAATAAACCAAAGGCCCTATGGGATCGGAGCCACGACGTCCGCGATGCAGCGCCAAGCAGCAGCAACGGCGCACCTGCCCCTAGGCCGAACACCATCATCAGCAGAGCGATTTGCCCGAGGTGTCTGCCTTGAGCGGCAAGCGTGGTCGCAGCGCCCAGCATCGGTCCCACGCAGGGGCTCCACACAAATCCAAGCACCAGCCCGATAGCAAACTGCGACGCAAGACCGTCGCCGCTGAGTGTGTTTAGTACGCCACTGCCCGCGTTGCTTATCTGCGAACCCAGTACCGCGAACCAAGCTGACAGACGCGAGGACAACATGATCAGCCCGAAAGCGACCATCAGTGCGGCCGCAGCCCGGCGAATCAACTCCGGGTCAAAGCCGGTACTGGCGCCGAGATTGGCAAGCACCGTACCGACCGCAGCGAACGCCACGCCAAGCCCTGCAGCCAACGCGACAGCACCCAGACGATGCTTCGACAACGCGGACGCGACTAGGATGGGGATCAGCGGCAGCACGCACGGCGACAACACCGATGCCGCCCCGGCCACGAAACTCAGCGCATAGGTGCCAGGGCCGAATTCCATCACAGCCCTGTTTCGAAGGTCTTACGGATGGCCGCTTCACTGGTCTCGCCCGTAGACCGGGTGACCTCGTGACCTCCTTTGAACACAACGAAGGTGGACTGCTGGGTGATTCGCAAGCTCTTCTTCAACGCCGTTTCGGTGTCGTAGTCCGCCTCCAACACGGTCAACGATTTGAATTCAGCATCCGAAGACAGCCGGTCCACGATCGGCTGCTGGATCTTGCAGGTTGGACACCAGGTTGCGTGCAGGTACACCACCGTCGCCTGACCGTTCGCCACCTGTTTATCGAAACGGGCTTTGGTGTAGGGCACCTCCGCGGCAGTAGCTAGGTTCGCCAGCGCGAGGCATACATATCCTACCAACGCGGCCTTTCCCATAGTCGTTTTCATGATTCCTTCCGGATTTTTAAATTAATCAATGAAGCCTGTGAACAAAAATTCGTTGGCGGCCCTGCCCTGGTTACATCTCATGAGAAAAAAAATTGCCCAACTTGCAGCCGGGCGTACACCGGGCGGTGTTCGCCGTGAATACAGCCAGGTGGACCGATGAACTTCACTGGTCGCGCGATCGTCGATCATTAAAGGAACGCCATGAGAACAAGTCACTGTTGACAATGCTGGCGCGCGGAGACGCGCGGGTGGGTCGGCACTCGGTCAGTCATCGGTTTGCGCTAGTGATCGCCATCAGACCCGCACGCAGCACAATGCTGTTAATCGCTGTGTGTTGCGTTCATAGTGACATGCCCATCTTGCTGAAACGTCCTATCTTCTGGATAAAGGTAATATTTCCACTTTCGGTGGTCAGTCGGCGCTGCTGCACACGTTGCGACTGTCGCGTCCTGGCGCTCACACGAAAATGCATGGGTTCCTCTTATTTCTTCCATTGCGCTGGTCTGGCTAATCGCCATATTCATTACAAATCGAGGCGCCGTTAGAGCTTCACTTGACATCGATACTCGGCGCGACTTGACGTACCTGCACGCTGAGCATCACTGCATTGTCCGTTCCGCCCTTCGTCGCCATGTTTTGGGCAATGGAAGATATGGTCACAACTCGCCCCATACGGGAAGGTGTCGCGATCGGGCTTTTGAGCGGGGTGCAGGCCGCCGTAATTTACTCGTTCTATTGCGTTGAAATGGCCTTGCTGTCCTGGGCCGTTTGGTACGTTCATGAAATCCCGTTCCCGGCCGTCCCGGGAATCCTGCTCGGCCGCAGAGTCTCAGTTTGGTAAGCCAAATCGCCTCCACCGATCAGTGAGCCTATCCAAGGAGGATCAGTGAAAATATGAAGTCGGATCACCGCGGCCAAGAGGCTATTAGCAATAGACACTTACCAACCCAAAGAAAAATACAAATCGAAAAACATTCAATTTTCGACTTCCCAGCAGCGAGCAAAAATTGTCAGTAGTTGCCGCGAGATTGCTGAAAAGGGATATCCGCGGCGAAGTCGTGGCTACTATGCTTGTCGTCAGACTTATCTGCCCGCGCCTATGCGCTCGCTCCTACTTCACACCAGCGGTCGTTCACGAGCCAGGTTTTCCCGCAGAAGCCTCTTCTGACCCAACAGCGTCGAGCGCGCGTATGACTGCTGCCGTTCCGAGAGTCTCCGGCAACAGCTTACCAGCGGGCATTCGCGGGCCATACACGACATCGAGCGGAATCCCAAAACGACCAAAGTGCTGAATGTATGCGGCTATAGTGGGATCCGGACGACTCCAGTCGGCTCTCATCCGCACGGTATCGCTCTGAGCCAGGCGCCGCTGTACTTTTCCAGTCTGCAAGACCGTCAGCTCGTTCACCTTGCAAGTGAGGCACCAACTCGCGCTTACGTCGACGAACACCGTTTTGCCGTCCGCGACAAGCGCCTCGATGGCCACTGGATCGAAAGACTGCCAGCCATCGGCTCCCTTGATAGCCGGAACGCCCACCGTCGAGGCAAAAGTGGCCGCTACGGCAATGGTCAACGAAGCGAGTCCGACCGTAGAGATTCCGGACCACCGGAACCCGATACTCGCATGGCGATAGGTCACCAGCGCGCGAAATGCAAGCGTGCACACAAGCAATGCAGCGACAGCGCTCGTGACAGCGGGACCCGCGACTTGCCACAGCGTGAAGAGAAGCCATAGTGCCGTTCCGAGCAATAGGAGGCCCAGGCCTTGGCGCAAGCGCACCATCCAGGCGCCCGGGTGCGGCAACCAGGCGACCAGGGCAGGCATTGCGGCTACGGCAAGAAACGGCAACGCCATCCCCACTCCAAGGCTTGCGAACACTACGAGGATCTCGGCGGGATTCCGGGCGAGCGCGAAACCCACCGCTGTGCCAACAAACGGTGCCGAACAAGGCGTGGCAAGCAAGGTCGCCAAGGCACCGCCGAGGAACGCTTCGGCGAGCGGTCCTCGCGCCGACGCGCCAAACGCGCCGGCAAATATCTGCGGAAGCTGAATGGGCAGCCATTCGAAAAAGCTCGCGGCAAAGAGCGTAATAACAACAGCCATTGAAGCAAGAAACCAGGGTTGCTGGAACTGGATCCCCCAACCGAGCGATGTTCCCGACAGCTTCAGCACTGAAAGCACGGTCGCGAGCAACAGGAACGACGACACGATGCCCAAAGCGGTCGCGAGGGCGCCTCGCCGGGCGGCTCGGCGCTCTTCGCCTGCGTATCGGGCCAGGGCAAAGAGCTTGATCGAAAGAATCGGCAGCACGCACGGCATGAGGTTCAGGATCAGCCCCCCAAGCAACGCTGTAGCGATGATGACAAGGATGCTGCTATCGGCGTGGGCTGAGGATGCCACCCCGGATTCGGGGCCTGCGAATTCCACCGCGCGCGCGCCGTCCACCACGGTCAGCACAAGCGACTTCCCATTGGTTGACGAGCTTCCGGACGGAATTGAGGCGACCAGCGTGGCAATCCGACCGCCGTCCGATAGTCGAACGTGAGGAGCGGCCGGAAGTCCCTCGCCGGCTCCCTCTATGAACAGGTCAGGCGATCTTAACGGCTCTGACGTGCTTCGCAGCGTAAGCAGGAGCCGCTTACGCGCGCCCGTCCCCTCGGTTTCGCTGCGGGTGACCTGGATGCCGGAGTTCGCGAGTGAGCTGGGTACGGTCGCTTTCGCGGCGGCGATGGCAGCCGCTTGGGGCGAGGCTTCCCCGGAACCGGTTGGCAGATCCAGAGATAGATCGGCATGCTTGGGAACACAGATATTCGAGCAGGCGGCGTAGTCGATCGACACAGCAATACGCGCTTTCGCGTGCTGATCGATAAGCTTGAGCCCGACGGGAAGAATGAAACGCCCTTGATAAACGCTGTTTTGCAGACCCGAGACAACTAGACGGGAAGGCGCCGGCCAGGACACCGAAGGGTCGCGTACATTCATCGATTTCGACCAATCAAATATGGGCGCGATCCCCGCGTCGCCCGGCGTACGCCAGTATCCGTGCCACCCCGGAGGATATCGAAACTCGAGCCCGGCTTCGATCGGATTGCCATTGACGCTTTCCGCCGCCGTCACCAGTCGTACCTCCCCTCGCTGGTCCCCGACCCAGTCGGACGCCGCTGCGTTGGCCTGCGTTGCAGTAGCAGCGAGGTAAGCCGCGCTGATGAAAAGCGCTCGCAAGACTGCGACGAAGGTCATGGCTGATCCGTAGGAAAGGTGATACCGAAGGATGGGAATTACGTCACTTTGCGCCAGGCGCTTCAGGAAGGCGTACCGACTCGTGCGGCGCCGACGATACTGCCATCGGGTGCCTCGAGAATCACTGCTGCCTTCTCGCCGGCCGGTATCGCCGCGTTGAGCGAGAGCGGAGCGCCGGTCCAAAGACCTACCGTCTGGATCGAGCGGACGATGTTCGACTCCGTGAGCACACGGCCATTGTTTTCGCCGCGACCAACCGGAGTGGAATGCTCGGCGTCGTAGCCCACCAGCATGACGCGCGCATGGCCGCTACCGGCGCCCACATTGATCGAGATACCCGTGCCGGCCGGCGTCGCGCTTACCGCAGCACTCGTCCCACCCACTTGCTTTGCGGCAGCGATGGCGGCTTCTGCCGAACTACGGTCGGAACCAACCAACCCATGTCGACCGTCGACGACCATTTCGGGCGTGTACGATCCGTCGCCAAAGCGAGCAGCGTATGTCGCTTGCCGTTGCGTAGCGGCATCGAACGAGAAAGGGTCTTTCCAGCCGAGGTTGTTCCAGTACGTTACATGGAAAGCCAAAGGCAAGACGTCGGGACGATTGTGGGAAAGATCGCTCAGATAGGCGTCCGCTGGCGGGCAAGACGAGCAGCCTTGCGACGTGAACAACTCTACGACCACTAGTGGATCGGCCGCGGCTGCCTGCGCAGCGACAGGCAGTGCGACGATTAGGGCAGCGGTAGCAAGAAAGCGGTGGAACATGGTGGCACTCCGGATGTGGACGTTGTACTAGTAGTTCGCAATTGCGTCGAAGAAAGTTACAGCGATGGGCAACGCGGACAAATTTTTCCTCTTTTGAATTTGGCGTGGGATGTGCCAAGAACGCGAGCTTCAACTGACCGATGTTTGCGGTGCTTTACCAAAGATGAAAGAAGGCCCTTCGGAGTCGGCTTGCAGGAGCAGGATCCAAACCGCCACAAGCTGCGTGGGTAAAGAGCCCTCGTGGTGAGCGTTGTTGGAAAAGGCAGAGATCTACTCTGTCAGGGAGGAATCAAAGAGACGAACGTAAGTGAACCGCTGATAACGTGTTGATAATTTCACGAACTGATGTCAAAACCGGAAAGCTCACTTGCTCCGGGACAAGATCGGGCGATGCCTGCTGACGGCCCAATCGGCATCCGGCACAAAGGCGGCTTGACTTTGATTCAGGCTTTGGTAAGGAACTTGGGAACCTGTCGTCCCCATGGGAAGGAAGAAATCCAAGCGGAAGGTCTCCGCAAGTATGAGAGTACTTATGCGGGGCACGGGGGCGGAGACGCCCGTAGTAGGGTTGAAGGTCCTGTAAGGGGACTGGACCGAAGGGGCATCATCGTCCGGCGTTATCACCTCGGCAACTTGAAAGGGGAGGACCGGGGTGAATAATGCAAAGCCGTTTTGTATTACCAAGCGAGAGGTGTGGGAGGAGTGTAAGCAAGCGAAGGCCAACCGCGGGGCGGCGGGTGTGGTCAAGCAGTCGATGACGCAATTCGAGGCGGATCTGCAGAACAATCAGTATCGAATCGGGAATCGGATGTCGTCTGGCAGCTACCTTCCGCCGCCGGTCTTGCGGGTTGACATACCAAAAAGGATGGGAGTGCTGGTACGAGACCGTTGGGAATATCAACGATTTCGTATCGCATCGCCCAGACGGTGGTCAAGCGATCTCTGGAAGCACGTGCGGAGCCGGTGTTCGACAATGATTCATACGGGTATCGTCCTTATCGTCCTGGACGGTCGGCGCATCAGGCACTGGAGGTGGCCCGGCAGCGATGCTGGAACCGTGACTGGGTGCTGGACCTCGACATCAAGAATTTGTTTGACAGTATTGATTGGGGACTCATGATGCGAGCGGTGCGCTGCCATACGGGCTGTGCGTGGCAGGTATACATCATTTTCGAAGACAGCGTCGCTCCCGATCCCGAGCTTACGGGCATTGTTGTCCGGCTTCGCGCGAGCCGGCGATAACTGGCACTGTTCCATCACTAGACGTTGATGGAAGATGGCAGTATTAGACGATGGTCCGGCAGATACGACGGGCAATGTCTCAACATATGAACGCTGATTAGCGACGACGCGGCTGCACCGCGTCATCGCTGGAACGCTGTGTACTTCATGCGCCGGAAAGTAACGCTCCCGCGCCGGGAACGATTGGCTCGAGCTTAAGATGATCGAGCATGCGCCGGGTGGTACATACCGAAGTCGAGACGGTCCGGATACCCAGCATGTCTTCAATGCGTTGGATCGCCGGCAAGGAGGGCATCTGCACGCATGCGGACGCCACGACCACATCCGCGCCGTCCGTGTTCAGTCGCCGAACGTCGTCGACCAACTGCATCGGGTCGCGTAGACCGACTTCGAGGTTGTCGGGAATCTCGAAGCAGATGGAATCGATCACCTCGATCCCTTCGTTTTCGATATAGGCAACGACAAGGTCGGTCAAGGGGCGCATGTATGGCGCCATGAGTGAAATCCGACGAGCGCCCAGGATCTTCAGACCTTCTACCAAAGCTCCCGCGGAGGTCATGACTGGCGCCGCGCAATGATTGGCACGAACAACCTCCAACAGTTCGCGTTCAGTTTCTCGATGATATCCGGGCCCCATCGCCATAATCGCGACCAGGCACGCCGTGCTCATGACATCAACACGAGCGTCGGCAAGTTCCGCCGCGCAGCGCAAGCCCTCCTTGTTCATCGCTACCAATTCTTCCTTCGTGACCTTGTGCATTCTCATCCGACTCGAATGAAACGTGAACCGCTCGGGGCGGATCGCTTCGCGTGCCCGCAACATGGCGGGAATTTCGGTTTCCATGGTCGTATTCGAGCTTGGAACGATCTGTCCAATACGAAAATTCTGAGGCATTTTCATCTCCAAAAAAAGTTAGATAGCCAAAGCGCTTAACAAGATGTTCATGACATCCTGATCCGCGTGAAAGTTGACCGTGCAAAACTCGACCCGGCATAGGGTGCGGCAATATCGTCTCAGTTGACTTCAGACTCAATTGGAAAGGTCACAGCCTTGCGAAGGCTTCCCGCTGGCCTCTCCTCCGGCGCTCGTCCCGTCACACCTGGTCTCGGCGTGGCGACGTAAGTCGTTGTGCGTTGCTTGCATACGCTTTCCAGAACACCAACTGGAAGATCGCCGATTTAGTCCGGCATGCCTGCGCCACGCGTCTCAGGCAAGAACCACGGCAGCACGATACCGAGCAGATACACGGAGCCGAGCGCCAACGCCGCATGCGCCACACCGCCGAACGATTCAATCATGCTGCCTGCGATGATCGGAAAGACCCACGCGATCAGGCGCGCCGCATTGAACACAAAGCTGATCGCAGTGGAACGCACGCTGCTGGCAAAGAGTTCACATGGGTAGATCGCCATCCAGACATAGGCACAGCCCAGGGTGAAAAAGCCATTGATCGGCGCCACGATCATCATTGCTTCGACGGTCGTCGTCAGCTTGTACGTGATAAACGTTGTTACCAGCGCACCGACGAAAGTGAGTGAGATGAAGGCTCGCCTGCCGATTGCATCTACCACGAAGCCGGCGATTGTGTAGGCCACAATCGCGCCAGCTGTGTATGCGATCGATATTTTCGAGCCCCACGACAAGGCGTCGGGGACACCTTCGGCCTTAGCGAGCAACACAGTGTAGGTCGGCAGCCAGCTGGAAATGGCCCACCAGCCTACGGTCGTGACGATCGATAGCACCAGCAGAAGCAGCGTGCGGCGCAGCGCTTCCGGTTCACTGAACAGTTGCGTCAGCGTGAAGGGGCGTTTCCCGGATACAGCCGCGTCGCCCGCAACCGGCTGTCCGCTCGTCGCGCTCCAGCGTTTCTCGCGCACCGCGCGTTGCCATTTTTCCGACTCGCTGACGCCGCGGCGGATATACAACACAAAGAACGCCGGGACTGCGCCAAGCACGAACATCAGCCGCCAGGTTTCGGCGCCGAGTGGATGCGTCGACGAAAGCGTGTACCACACGACCGCCGCGATCAGCGTACCCCAGCCGAAGCCCGATTGCAGAAAGCCCGCCCCTTTCGCACGAGCCCGCTCCGGCCAGGTTTCCGACAGCAGCGCGACGCCCGTGCTCCATTCGCTGCCCATTGCGAGGCCAGTCAGGAAACGCAGCCCGCACAGCACCCAGAAGGTTTGCGAAAACGCGGTCAAACCCGAAAATACCGCATAGAGAAATACGGACCAGAGCATCATTCGCTTGCGTCCGACATAGTCCGCGAGAATTCCGCCGATCAGACCGCCCACACCCCAGCCAAGCAACGTGATGCCGATTACCAGACCCGCGTAAGTCGTCGGGGACGCGGCTTGCGCCGGCGACAGCACCGAATGCAGCATCGGCCCAAGGACAACGACGAGTGCCAACGCCTCGTAGCCGTCGAAGATCCAGCCGAGAAAGCTAGCCTTTAGCACACGCCAGTGCATCGCCGTGAGACCCTCGTACCAGCGAGTTCGTGAGCTCAAAGAAACTTGTTTGTGTTCCATCTTTTGTCTCCTTCATATTTTCAACAGAGTTTTCATGCGTTCCGGCCGTACACCGGCTTGTGCTTCTAAAAAGGCTAGTGTTCCGGCGCTCAGGACAACCTCGCCTGCTCGACGAGATAAAATGGCGATGCACGCTGCCTGGCCTCCCGCCTTGATCGATGGTCCTGCGCGGATCGAACTCTCTGGCACATAGGATGCCGGTCGCCGGGCGTATAGAAAACTTCTTAATGTTCAATACAGGCATCGCGAAACGCGATGGGTGCAAACCGACCGGATATCCAACCCGAAGGAGCAAGGATGCGTGTTTCAGCAGATCGGCCGTTGCGACTTGATATGGAGTCCCTGCGCATTTTCGTGGCTGTCATCGAGGAGGGCAGCATTGCTGCGGCGGCAGCCCGCATGCACATCGTGGCATCGGCCGTAAGTAAGCGTGTATCAGATCTCGAAGACGACACCGGAACACCATTGTTATATCGGCACAGCCGCGGTGTTCAGGCTACCCCCGCGGGCGAGGCGCTCTATCATCATGCGAAGCGGCTGGGAGAGCACTTGCAGCAGATTTCGGACGAACTGTCTGAATATTCGGAAGGATTGAGAGGTCATACCCGGATTTACGTGAATATCACCGCAATGGTCCAGTATTTGCCTTCCGTGCTGCGCTCCTTTCTACACGCAAATCCGAAAGTGCGGATTGATATGGTCGAGAAATCGAGCGATGAAGTGGCGCAGGCGATCGCAAGCGGGGTTGCCGATCTTGGCATTTGCTCGGCCACCGAGGACTCCCTCGACGGCCTGCAGTGGCGCCCGTACAGCGTAGATAAGCTGGTCGTGATCGTGCCGTCGGATCATCGGCTCGCCGCGCGCTCAAGCATGGCCTTTGCGGAAGCTCTGGAGGACGACGTCGTCAGCATGCCGTACGGGACGTCTATTTCGAAGTTGTGTCGCTCCGCCGCCGAGCGTAGCGGCAGGCGGCTACGCGCGCGCATAGAGGTGACAAGCTTCGAGGGCGTGCGCAACATGGTCAGCGCGGGTCTTGGCATCGGTGTGTTGCCCAAGGGAAGCGTGACACCTTATATGCATTCAGCGCCGTTTTGCGTCGTGGAGCTTGACGAACCGTGGTCGCTGCGGCCGCTGTCCATAATCGCCCGCAATTTTGACACGCTGCCGCTTCCTGCGCGCATGCTGGTCGACCACCTCGACAAGCACCGAAGCGAGGTGTCGTGAGGACTGTTGCAAGTCCATGGCGAGTCGCACAGCGCCGCGAACTGCGGCTGCCCTCTTGGCGAGTTGGGCCGTGGTGATCACACTCCACGAGGCTCAGTCAACCGCCGCCCAACTTTTCCTCCAACACTGCGCGCGGTCCGATAGCTCACCTACCGCGCCACCGCGGTTCGCAATTGGTGGCATCGATACTTATTGATTTACGTCGTGGGCCGGTTTTTATATACGGTACTAACTTTTTCAATTCCTGGAATGGCGCAACATGGACCCCAAACTCCCTATCAAGGTAGCAATCCCCGACGACTATCAGAACGTCGCGCTGAGCGTGGCAGACATGGCGCCTCTTGAGAACCTGTCGGACGTGACGGTGTTCAACGACCACGTCGCTGATATCGGGAATCTTATTTAACGCCTGCAGCCGTTCGACGTTGTATGCGTGATGCGAGAACGCACACCGCTGTCCCGCGTGGTCATCGAAAGCTGCCCGAACCCGAAGTTGATCGCCTCGACCGGCGCAGGGAATGCATGGATCGATCGGGATGCGGCTGCGGCTGCGGAACGCGGCATCGAAATTCGTCATTGTGCAGCCCGGGTTGTGCCGATCCACGGGCTAGACCTAGCTTAGAGTCTCGCAACGAAACGCGGTAAATTCCCTTGCATTGCGTACGCCGCTACACCGCGTTGACTCTCGTTATCGGCGTTTCGCCCGAAGGTTGATCTAGAAGGCAAAGGCGAGATTCCAGCTTCGCCACAAGTACCGGCAATGCCGACAGCGTCTCGGCCGCCCCAAAGATGTAGTAGTCGGGTCGAACCACGATCGCCTTGACACCATGTTCGTCAAAGAAGCGCCGGTACTTTCCGCTCACGTCTAATAGGATTCTGCCTGCCACCGTCTTTCGAGGGTCGGCGGTAATGCCGATCGTCTCGGCACCGATGCGCTTCAGCGCTAATAGCGAACCAACGTCCAAATGCTGTTCTGGATCGCCGTCGAGAACGATGATGTGAAAGCCGTTTGGCAATGCATCGTCGTACCGCAATTGCTCGCCGTCGTTGCTGACCTGTCCATGCACGCTCAGGAGGCCGGCTGCGCCGTGGGCTGCGTAGCGTTCTTCGCCGCAAATGAGACCATCGGTCAGGCCTGGGAAGGGAGGCAGAGGGGGTACCTGACCGGACAAATAGGCTTCATCGCGCAGCGCAGCTTCCTGTTGATTAGAGATGCAGACAACCTGCCCCATGGCGATAGACGCATCGATGACCGCGCGCACTTGCGGGCGACGCTCTGGCGTGTAACCTTCGAGCAGCTCTGATGAAGATATGCCCTTCAATATTAGATCGAACCGCCATGCGAGATTCCACGCGTCCCGAATTCCAGAGCACATGCCTTGCCCCATGAACGGCGGCATCTGGTGCGCGGCGTCGCCTGCGAGCACCACCCGGCCGCTGTGCCAGTTCTCGGCAATCAGCGAGCGGAATTTATAGACCGCATAGCGCACCAAGGTCGCATCCTGCGGTGTCACCCATGGGGCGAGCAACTCCCAGACCTTTTCCGGCTTTTGCAGGTCCTCCACCGACTCGTGCGGCAGGCGCATGAACTCCCATCGCCTGTAACCGGGGCCGCCCGGCACCATCGTCGTCGGACGCGCCGGATTGCACCACTGCCCGATATCCGGTACGTCAAGCTTGACGCCCTCGTTGGGCTTCAGGTCAATGACAAGCCAGTCTTCCTGAAAGCCCAAATCTTCAAAGGCGATGCGCTCGGATTTGCGCACGAAACTGTTCGCACCATCGGCTCCCACCACATATCGGGCTCGAACCGTTTGAGTCTCGCCGGTCGGAACCCATACGTTGCCGTCCATCTTCCCTTGGCGCAGCGTCAACTCGCAGCAATCGGGGAACTGGCGGAGTTCAGTCGCTTCCCAGCTCTGCTGAACAGAAACGCCGGCAAAAGATTTGGCTTTATCATCCAGCAGTGCCTCAAGCGAAGGCTGATTAAAAAGATAGCCGACCGGACCATCGCTGATCGATTCGGCCGACCAGTCGATTTCAACTAGCGTTTTCCAGTCGGCGTTGAACCACTGATAGGTTGACGACGGCTGCGAGATTCGCTCGACTTCCTTGCCAATGCCCATTGCCTGGAAGATCCGACGGATCTCATGGTCATGAAATACGGCACGCGGCAGTGGATACAGAGATGGCCAGCGATCGAACGCCGCGACGTTGTACCCGCGTTCGCCGAGTAAGATGGCCAGCGATTGTCCGACGGGGCCGTATCCCACGATCGCAACGTCAAGAATGTTTTGGTCAGCCATTTGAGTTCACCTGCTGGAATAAATCGAGTTATGCCCCTGGCACCAGTTGGTCTGGCTGCCATTCATAAGCATGCTGGAAACGACCGCTAGCCTTCGGGAATGACGCCGGCTACGTCAGCCGGCGC
This sequence comes from Burkholderia sp. PAMC 28687, assembly GCF_001577465.1. Taxonomy (NCBI): domain Bacteria; kingdom Pseudomonadati; phylum Pseudomonadota; class Betaproteobacteria; order Burkholderiales; family Burkholderiaceae; genus Burkholderia; species Burkholderia sp. PAMC 28687. The sequence goes on along the minus strand of NZ_CP014508.1, from coordinate 202,149 downwards.
CTCCGTGTTGTGGACAAAGTTCTTCGGAACAGCAGGGCCCCACAGGTAAAGCGAATCTTCGGGGGGAAAGTCGCCAGCGGGCCATGCGCGGCCTGCGGAGATGAAATCAATGTCCGCGGAGTACTCGCAAAATGAGCCCCATGGGTCTTCGACATAGTGAAAGTAGTTAGAACCCAGCACGTGTCGTCCGGTCCCCCATCCCTTGTCGTAGCCGACCGCTGCCATTTGCGATGCACCTTCGCCAACCAGGTTGACGTTATCGACATCCCAGGCTGAGTGATGAAATCCGCGCGCCGTACTTTTCGCAAATGCGACGAGATGATGATCACTGCCATGTGGCGCATGGGTGAAAGCGATAATGTCCAGCGATTTGTCCGAGAGCCGCAGGCCAAGCGCTTTGCCGTAAAAGTCGAGCGCGCGCAGGACGTCTGGAGTGAACAAAAGAACGTGAGAAAGGCGTCGCGGTCGAACGATCTTCGAGGCCGAGCGCGTATGTGAGCCGCGCTCATCGGCTGCACTGCCTGCGACGACACATGCCGTCTTGACTGATGGGCTAGTCTTTGGGCCCACTTTGACCTGAATGAGGTTGCCATCGGGATCGTGAAACCAGAAACCGAAGCGGTCGCACGCGCGATCGCCATCAATGGTCGCCCCCCCGGCCATCGCTTGGGCCTTGATGCCGCCTATGTCTGCTTCAAAGCAGTTGAAACTCAGATAGGCCAGCGACTTACTGGAGGACTGAAGGATGCGCGCCCAGCGATGATCGTCGGCCGCGCGAAGCTCCAGCTCACGCGAATCGGTGTCCATCGATGTGACCTTGAAGCCAAAGGCGCGAAAGAAGCGCTCAGCTTCGCTTACCGAAGGAACGTTAAGCGCAAAGTGGTCGATCGAATGCACACTTGCGCCGGAACTAACGGCTTGGGGCTCTGCCATGGCTGTCTCCATCATTTGTTTGCCGGGGCCGGCTCTTCGGTCGGCTTCGAATGGGTGCTTCGTTTTTTGTTGCCGTTTAGCTCGCGGCTTCGTCGGCAATGACGTTCCTGAGGGTGCCGATTCTCTCGACGGTCACCTCGCATACATCCCCCGCTTTCATCAGCAGTTTCGGATTGCGCGCCCAGCCGATGCCCGACGGCGTACCCGAGACGATGACATCGCCTGGTTCGAGCGTCATCGCTTCGCTTATGATGCTGATGAGACTCGCGACGTCGAAAACCATCTCGTCCGTATTGGCCGACTGAACAACTTCACCGTTTAGCCGCGTTTCAAGAAGCAGCCCCTTGGCGCCTGCGGGCAGTTCGTCTGCCGTCACCAGGTCAGGCCCAAACGCTCCCGTGCCGTCAAAGTTCTTTCCAACCGTCCACTGCGGCGTTTTGAACTGGTATTCGCGCACTGACCCATCGTTGAACAGCGCATAGCCGGCGACGTGGGAAAGCGCATCATCTTTCGTGATGTGACGCCCACCCTTTCCAAGTACGACAGCGATTTCGCCTTCGAAGTCCAGCCCCGCGCAATCGGCGACGCGTGGGCGAACCATCGATTGGTCGTGGGCGATCAGGCTCGTATGCACGCGAAAAAACAGCGTCGGATAGTCAGGCTGCTCGTACTTACTCTCAGACGTGTGGTCCGCGAAGTTCAGTCCGACACAGATGATTTTCGGCGGCCTCTGGAGCGGAGGCAAAAACTTAAGATCCCGCGCTGAGAGTTTCTCTTGGCCGGTATTGCTTTCGGCGTACTCGCAAAGATCAACCCCGCGTCCGAGTAACGATTCAAGCGATTCGGTGCCCACAATTCGCACGTGCTCACCCTCACGAACGCCGAGTACGGCTTTACCGTCCAGCTCAAAACTAACGAATCGCATTTCTGCCTCCTGTAGATTGCCAGCGTTCCAAGCGAACGCTTAATCGATTTGACATATCTGTCAAAACATATTTTAGTTGAATTGACTTTTCCGTCAACTAGAATATGCCTAGGACAAACCCGGTACCCGCATCCTGATAAAATGCAGGCGAATCAATGGGAAAAACCATGCACGAGTCACAAGCGGCGGAAACGTATCAGACCCGCGTCGGCGCGCTACGGCGCGAGAAAACGCGTAACCGACTCATCGAAAGCGCGCTGGGGGTGTTCGCGGAGAAGGGCCCCGATGCTCCGTTGATTGACGACTTCATATCTGCGGCCGGCGTCGCGCGTGGCACCTTTTATAACTACTTTCGCACCACTGCCGAGCTTTTGGCTGCGGTGGCCGGCGAAAGCAGTGACGAGGTGCTTGGCGTCATTGATCCGCTGGTGCGCGAAATAGAGGACCCCGCACAGCGGGTAATTGCGGGCTCTTTTCTGTATATGCAGATGGCGAGCCGCTATCCTTTGTGGGGGGCGTTCATTACGCGAGTCGGCACGAAGCGTGGGTCCCGAGGCCGGCTGCTTGACGAGTATCTGACACGGGACCTGCAGTTGGCAATCAGCACCGGAAGATTCCACCCGATTGATGTCGTAGTGGCACGGGATATTGTTTTAGGCTCGATTATGTACGGTATCGAAACCCTCCTTTCAGGTAGCGCGCCGGTCGACTACGCGCAGCAGTCGATGTACGCGCTGCTTCAGGCCTTCGGTATCAATGCGCGAGAGGCGCGCACGCTTGCCTATGCGTCGATCGTTGACTGTCCGGACCCGCGCGGCGTCATATTCGAGCGCGTTGATGAACTACGCGAAGCGAGCAAAGCCATTGCCCCGGAGCCTCATGCCGTGTCGAACTAATCCTACGTGCGCTAACTTGTTGTGCATCTTCGAAGCTTGACATGGAGGTTGCCTCTAGATTACGGAATTCGACGAATATGCCGAAATCACCCGCTTCGAGGTTAGTGATTGCGTCCTGATAGTCAGCGAATACTATGCTATGAGCTCTTCAAGGAACACATCCGCAACATAACGAACCGTGCCTGCGATAATCGGTAGACCGCAAAAGTCAAACGCATGCGGCGAATCTTTGTTCGTTCGCTCCAGTAGCAGCGTTGGGAACGCTAGGTCTTCTGTTTCGAATCGGCACCTGCTTTCGATTGTGGCTCGGTGCAAAAGCGACGCCCAAGATAACGCAGAGGTTACGTTTCGGCGCGAGGATGTCCCGTCGCGCCAAACCGCACAATGCTATGGCGCTGAAATGCTTCGAGGTGCTGCGGCTTTTTGCTCTTGCACTTTTCGTTCGGAGTCTTGCACGTTGTTGGGGTAGTCCTGCTGTTCGCCTCCAGGCTGATAGCCTTTCTTTTCAAGCGCTCCAAGTTCGGCGTTTTTTTTGATCCTTGCCTCTTTACGGTCAGCCTTGCGTTGCGCTTTCTGCATCTGTTTGGTAGTGGCCCCGGACACTGCGGTAGAGGACTGAGCAATTGCAGCGGGAACTGATGATGCCAACACTACCGTCCCAATCAAAACTTTTGCAAAATGACGGCTAAGTAAGGTCATGTCTTGTCTCTCCAATAAATCGTTCAGGTGATCGCTGCGGGTATATCACTGGGAGTGCCTTAGAAAAGCGACGACCAGCGAAAACGCGGTATGCCCGTTATCGATGGCATTGACGCCCTGCACGGCGCTCGTCAATAGTCAATTCGACCGTCGCTGCTCACCTCGACAATCATTCGCAGTTACTCGATCCCCAGCTTCTGACTTATGGGGTTTTAACCGCATCAAGCATCTGGCTCAAAGCCGATTAACGGAGACGAAAAGTTGACCGTGCGCTTCACAACACTGCGCTTCTATCACTGAACGGTCGTCTAGGCAGCGCTCTCGGTCTCGGACGCTTGGTTGGTAGACGAACAGTCATGCGCACAGCGAACTCGTTCGCGATACGCATTGATCGTCATGGTTAAAAATGGAATCCCAAACTGCCATTGCTTCTAAAGCTATTGAGGAATTGAAAACGTGCTGTGGACACTTCCGGCTGTGCCTGGATCGGTGTCGCAAGGCCCATAACCAAACCACCCGGTCCGGTGTATGCCGGCCAGTTCGGCAATCCGCTGCCGTTTGGATTGCCCGTCTTCGCAAAATTGATCCAGTAAGACGACATTGCGTCGGCCACCGCCAGATCACTTGCGTTCACTGCGCCGTGCCCGTTGGGAACAAGATCCTGAAAAACGTATGGGACCTCTGATACGTGAATAGGCAGCGGGTTGTACGGCGACGTTTGGCTAAAATAGTAGGAATAGACGGTGGACTGCCCCGTTGTTCTCTGTAGGTTTGCCATCTCCCACGTCTGGGAGGCAATAACCAAATCTCCCGCGAGCGTCACTTCCGATTGCTGGGCCTGCGCGGTCGTGCTGGCAGGGTAAAATTGCAGAAACGTGTTGATGTTGTTCGTACCGAAGGCCGATGTTGCCGCGGCCGTGAAATTCGCGGCGCTGTCGCTCGGTATGCCGGCGGTAGCAGCGAAGATCACGCCCTCGTCAGCATTTTGACCTTCAAGTAGCGGGACATGCTGCTGCTGACCTGCGGCAAACCGAGAATAGGGATCGGCGGGCAAGACATAACCGTCAACGCTCGGGCTGTAAGCGGCCTCCGTCGGATCTGCCATTAACTGCGCTGCCGGGATAGCGCGAAGGTCGGCAATTGTTTTTGCGCCTAATGCTGCGCCCAAGTGCGTGCCGATTTGCGAGGCGGCGACATGGGATGCCATCACGCCCTTCGGACTTTCCCAAAACGCGCCGCTCTCGGCAATTGCCTTCTGAAAAGTCCCTGTCGTCAGTGGTGATGCCAGCAGAATGCCTACTGCATGGGCGCCAGCCGACTCCCCGAATACGGTGATGTTGGAAGGATCCCCTCCAAATGCGGCGGCGTTAGACTTAACCCATTGAAGCGCGGCGATTTGATCAAGCACACCATACATCCCGGATGACTTGCGCCCCGATTCCGCATCCAAATCTGGTCGTGCCAAGAAACCAAAGACGCCTAGGCGGTAGTTGACCGATACAACAACAACGCCTTTTTTCGCGAGGTTGCCGCCTTCCCAGCGTGGATCTCCAGATCTGCCGAACTGGAATCCGCCACCATGAAGCCACACCATGACCGGGCGTTTATCGGTGGTTGACTTCGCGCCCGTCCAGACATTCAATGACAAACAGTCTTCGTTTGCCTGACTGTTGTCCACAGGGCCGAATGCGGTTCCCTGCCAGCACGTGGGCCCGTATTGAGTCGCCTGCTTGTTGCCCGTCCAATGCGCGACCGGCTGCGGCGCTTGCCATCGCAACGCTCCGACCGGTGCCGCTGCATAAGGGACACCCTTGAAGCTAATAATTCCTGAGGCATCTGCTGGATTACCTACCAAGACGCCGGCGTCCACCATTGTCGGGTTTTGTGCCAAGTTAGTCGAAGGCTGGTTCCCCCCGTCGGAGCTGCCGCAGGCGCTCAAGAGTATGCTGGCGCAGCCTAACGCTGCTCCACAGCAGACGTTTTTAGTGTGAATACGGAACATCGATTGTCTCCACCGCTTAGTTATAGGACGGGCCAACGCTACGGGAAGTGCCTTGCCGCCCGTAGTCTCGCTTCAGTGTCTAGGTAAGGTCTTTTTGAAGCTTGAGTCATGCCGCTTCGTTCACCTTCCCGATTCGAATTCGCGCAGTTCCTTGCAACGAAGCAAAATCCCACGTCTTTCAAAGCTGTGCATCAAAAAGCATGGCGAATGCCGACCATCACGCCCAGTTGTCCAATACCGGCGGCCGGTGTTGTTCCCGCCCCGCCCTGGCTAAGCGTGTATTTTGCTTTTGCACTATTGAACAAGTAACCACTTTGCAGATAAACGCCGGTCCGCTTAGATAACAGGTAAGTTCCTCGAAGCGCGGTCAACGTTGCGCGGGTGTCTTGTTGTTTATCGACCATGCGGTACACCCCGCCGTCTAAGATCACCGAGGGCGTCACAAGATAAATTCCAGTAAGATAGAAAAGATTAGTGCGCACGTCAGGAATCGAGGGCAGCACCGTTTCCACACGACGGCCGAGCCACCCTCCGCCGATCTTTAACGGTCCGACTTTAGCGTAGCCGTTAAGCTGCATCCGCACATCCTTGTCCCCGGACTGGGTCAGCGCAAAGGGCGCCACGCCGTTGAATATGTTGGCGGCAGCACCTGGGCCGCCGCGCTGCTCGTCGTACGAGCCTGCAACCCCGAATGAATTCGCATCGTAGCGGAGCAACGCGGACCATTGACGACACGCCTGAACGTTGCCAGGAATTGAACCTGCGCACGTTCCTTGCCCTGGCGAATTACCGGTCCCCGCCGCATCGCGGCCAAACGAATAGGTCGCGCCTGCAGTGACGCCTGCATAGCTACCTTTGTAGGCGATCGTGTTGTCACTGCGGGCATTGGGGATGTACGCATCGAGCGATCCGACGCCGCCGTAGATGTCCGGGCCCAATGCATCAGAATCGAGGATGGCCCAATAGGACATCGTATATTGGCGCCCAAAAGTGAGCGCGCCATACGGACTTGAGATTCCGACCCATGCTTGCCGACCGAAGAAGCGGCCACCTTGATTGACATCGCCGGCTCGAGTATTAAAGCCGTCTTCCAAAGTAAAAATCGCGGCGAGTCCACCACCCAGGTCCTCCGTCCCACGCAGGCCCCAGCGCGACGGCACCGATCCAGTGATACCGGGCATGCGTACAACCTTGTCACCAGCCGCGTTGGCATGAGTCACAAGCTCTACGCCAGTATCCAAGATACCGTAAAGTGTGACGCTGCTTTGCGCGTAGGCAGATCCGCTGATTGCGAGTGCAACCGCCGTTGCGATCGATTTATATTTCATGTCTCCAAACCCATGTAGTTTTATTGTGTTGGCTAATGCCGCACGTGATAATTCACACCGTCACGCTTCGGTGTTGCAGATGAAATAATCAGGAACATCGGGACCCCATTGATAAAGGGAATCTTCGGGACGAAAATCGCCAGCGGGCCACTCTGAACCCGCGCTGACATAGTCCATGTCGGCCGAATATTCGCTGAACGAACCCCACGGGTCGCGAACGTAGTGAAAATAGTTTGATCCCAGCACATGCCGTCCTGTACCCCAACCGGCTTTGAACCCAGCGGCCGCCATCTGCGTCGCGCCGTTCCCGACCTCGTCAATGCTCGCCACCTCCCACGCGACGTGATGCCATCCCTTGGCGCTGCTTTGAACGAAGGCAACGAGGTGGTGATCGCAGCCGTGCGGGGCATGCGTAAATGCGATGATGTCTGCGGATCGATCCGACAACCGTAGGCCGAGCGCTTCTCGGTAGAAAGCCAATGCGCGAGCGATATCGGGCGTGAACAGCAAAACATGCGACATGCGCCGCGGCCTTACCTTGGCGACCTCCGAGCGCATAAGGGAGCCGCGCGCGTTCGCAAGCGTCCTACGTTGCTCGAGCGGCGCCTTCTCGTTGGGTAGCGTCTTCTCGCCGACGCGGACTTGTACAAGATTGCCGTCTGGATCGTTGAACCAAAACCCCTCGCGGTCCCCGTCAGAAGAGGTCAAAATATCAGCCCCCGCGGCTAACACTTGACGCTCGATAGCGGGAAGGTCTCCCTCGAAACAATTGAAACTCAAGTACGCCAGCGACTTGGAATCCGACGGCAGGATGCGAGCCCATCGATGCCCGTCAGACGCACATAAATCCAACGCGTTTTCGTTCGTTGTAACGTCCAGACCAAACGCATCGAAGAAATATCTTGCGTCTGATATTGATGGTACGTTGAGCGCAAAATGGTCGATTGAATGAACGCTGGTGATCGTGTCAAACTGCTGGTCTATGGACATGCTTCCTCCGTCTGGACGTCTCTTACCCGATCTCACCCTCATCGACAATCGTGTTTCGAAGCGTGCCAATACCTTGTACGGACACCTCGCACACGTCTCCATGACGCATCAACAGCTTTGGACTGCGCGCCCATCCAATCCCTGATGGTGTGCCGGCAACAATCACGTCGCCTGCTTCCAACGTCATCGCTTCACTAAGCAGCGAGATCAAGGTTGGTACATCGAAGACCATATCGTTCGTGTTGGCGCTTTGGACGAGTTCCCCGTTCAGACGAGTCTCCAGGCGCAACCCCTGAGCACCGAGGGGCAGCTCGTCAGCAGTGACTAAGTCGGGACCGAAAGCGCCGGTGTCGTCGAAATTCTTGCCGATTGTCCACTGCGGTGTTTTAAACTGGTACTCACGCACTGACGCATCGTTAAAGAGCGCATATCCTGCGACGTGAGACAGCGCGTCATTCTTCGAAATATGGCGACCGCCTCTACCAAGAACAACTGCTATTTCGCCTTCAAAATCTAAACTATCTGACACCCGAGGGCGCACGATCGGCGCGTTGTGTGCGACCAGGCTAGTGTTCACCCGGAGAAACATCGTCGGATAGTCGGGTTGTTCGAAATTACTTTCTTTCGAATGATCTTTAAAATTCAATCCGACGCACAGAATTTTAGGCGGATGACGTAGCGGCGGAAGATACTTCATGCCTATCTCTGATTCAATGTGACCGCACTCCTGTTTGGCAGCCCATCCAGTCAGGTCGATGCCCTCCGCCAGCAATTCTTCAAGCGTTACCTCCCCTAGCGTGCGGACCGCCCCGTTCTCACGCACTCCTAAAAGCGCTTTCCCATCCTTCTCAAAGCTCACGTATCTCATTTCTTCTCCTTAGTGAAAGCGAAGCGCCGCTTCTAAGTCTTCAAGCGGGGTTCCCGCGGTAAAACCAGCCATTTGCAAGCATTGCCGCGCCTGCGATCACCACTGGGACTGCAAATACAACAAAAGCCGCACTGACTGAATGTAAGGCTGCAAGCAAGATACCGCCGGTCATTGACCCAATGATCGATCCGACGCGCCCGACCCCCAGCGCCCAGCTGACCCCGGTTGCACGTGCCGCAGTCGTATAGAATCCGGCAACAAGGACATTTGCGCCGGTCTGTGCGCCCGAGAGACCCAGGCCCGCCAAAAAGACAGTGATATACACCCATAGCGGCTCGTTAATTGAGAGGCCAATCAAGGCGATAGATACTGCCGCTACCGCATAAGAGCCGGCGAGGACGAAGAACGGATTTGTTCGGTCCATCAGGCGCGCGTTGATAAGCGATCCGATGGTGCCCCCCAGGGGCAGCATGGCGCCCACACGCGCTGCGTGTGCGGCGTCAATACCCGCCTCTGTGATGACGGTTGGCAGCCAACTTGCGATTTGGTAGTACACCCACAGAGTGCAAAAAAACGCGACCCAAAGCAGCAACGTGCCTGTGCGGTACCGTTTGTTAAAAAGGGTTTTGACAGCAGTTTCCTGCGCCGCGTCAGCGCTCGCTTCTTCCGGTACGACGCGGTGTAGCGGCGTGTCTTCGTTTCCGGTTAAGCGCCGGAGAACCGCCCTTGCCTCCCGCTCAAACCGCGGCTTGCCCGCCATAAAACGGAGAGACTCTGGTAGGAATAGCCATACAACCGGTGTCAGACAAAGCGGGAACAGGCCGCCGAAGATGAAAACGCCTTGCCAACCAAAGCTTGGGATCAAAATTGATGCAACCGCCCCGCCAAACGCCAGCCCAAGTGTAAATCCGCAAAACATAAGCGTTACCATTAATGCGCGGCTGCGCGTCGGACTAAATTCAGAGGACAAGGTAATAGCATTGGGCATTGCCCCGCCCAGCCCAGCCCCGGTTGCAAAACGGAGCACGATTAGCCAGAAAGGCGACGGCGCGTACGCGCACGCGAGACTACCTATGCCGAACAAGATGAGTGATATGACAATCACGCGCTTGCGGCCAATCCGGTCGGCGAGCGGTCCAAAAAGAAAACTTCCGACGGTCAGCCCAAACAGACCAGCACCAAAAATCGGTCCGAGTTGTGAGGGACTGAGCGACCACGCTTTTTTTAGCAGTGGTGCCACGTATCCCACCGAAGCCACATCAAAACCGTCAGCTGCTACGACGAGAAAACACAGCATTAACGTGAGCACTTGCAGCGACGATATTTGCTGACGGTCCATCACATTGTCGGGCGTAGTTGCTTGCACTTGCATTTCTTGTCTCCTGGGGACCGATCGCTCTATGACGAAGCTGATTCCCGATTATTTATTGCGGCGACCCTTTATCTGCCACGCAGATTGGCGGCGCTCTTTTGGGACTGGCTGTATAGCCTTTGTTATGCAGCCGCGTCTACTACCGCGCTCGTACCTTCGGATACTCGTCCAACGGTGTGCAAGGCTGCGGTCACGAACTCCTCATTGAGCTCCTCTCCTCGCCACGCGACATGTTGGTCCGGGCGAATCAACACGAAAGCAGCTTTATAGAGATCTGCCACAACTGGGTCGTCAATATTCAGAACCGCCAAGTGCGGCAGGATGGAGGCGGCACGCTCTAATGCCTGATGGCGCGACGCATTGATACCATGTTGAGCGGTGCAAAGTAACGTGAAGCTGGGTCCGAACCGATCGTACAGCGACCGCCCGTCCGCTAACCACGCGTGAGGCGCACGGTGCCCGGGTCTGGCCGTTGGCACATAGAGGTTTGCCGTATCAACCGGAACGGGACCAGGTTCAGCAGCGACAAGCGGTGATGATTCATAGCGCGTGCCGAGATGGACCCCAGGAATGACAAACTCAGCTGTGGCGTGAAATGCCAGATAGGCCCCGACCGCTTCGCGCGCTGCAGTACCACTGGGCCCGGATGCAAATGTCTCGGCGGGCACCTGAACGCGGCCGATGCTGTCGGCAAAGGCTCTCGCGAACGTTGTGTTTCTCAACGCCGAGGGCTTACGTTCGGCCTCATAGCTAGCTGCCATCGCCTCGCCCGCAAAACCCTTTAACATCGCTTCAAGCTTCCAAGCGAGGTTTGCAGCGTCATCAATACCCGTGTTGTAACCAAGCCCGCCCGTTGGTGTAAACAAATGAGCTGCGTCACCCGCGAGGAAGACATTTCCGAGAGAGAATCTCTCGGCGACAAGCGTGAATCCAGCAGTCCACGTTGAACTACTTTTGAGCTCGAACGGTACATCGGCGCCGATCGCCTCGGCGATGCGCCGTCGCACCGTATCGTCGTCCGGCACCTCATCTTCACGCATCTGCACGTTCATGATGAAATGGCCTTGGCCATCTACAGCAATAATCAACGCGCGCTGCTTAGGACTGAAGGTCCAATACTGCCACGCAGGTTTATGCGGGCTGATTTTGTAAATTTCTGGCGCGTAGAAGTAGACGGCATCCATCTGGCCGCCCATAAAGTCTCGTTTCTCGCCCGACAACCCTTCGAAGCGAATGCCAAGTGCTTTGCGAACCATGCTTCGAGGCCCATCGCAACCAATCAGGTAGCGAGCTTTTATCGATTTTGTCTCAGCCGGCTTGTCCTCGGTTGCTTCACATTCGACGCTAGCGGTCACGATCCCATCACATTCCAAAAAGCCGACCACCCGCGCACCGAAGGAGACGTGGCAGGTGTCGTGGCTTCGCGCAGCCTCAAGCAGAATCGGCTCGACAAATAGCTGCGAACAACGGTGGGGCGGCTCGGGCGTTGCCCAGGTGAAAGAGTGCGACTTCGCCCGTTCAACGGCGTCCTTTGAGGCGGGCTGCTCAAGCCTCGCGAGCTCGTGTCCCGCAATCGATGTGAAGTACGCTACGTCCGGCGCATAGTCAGGCGGCAGTCCCATCGCGCGGACTTTCGACGAAATCCCGATGCGACGAAAGTGTTCCATCGTTCGGGCGCTGTTCGCGTTGGCGGCAGGGTGCGAACTGGTTCCTGGTTTAGCGTCGAAAACTTCGACGCGTATCCCACGCTGTCCGAGTTCGGCCGCGAGAAACAAACCAACCGGGCCACCGCCCACAATGATAACGTCACAGTCCAGCACTTCAGTCTCCGATCTATTTTCTTTGTCTGGCTACAACATAATCCGTTTTCCTGTATATATCTATTCAATCACTTTCATACTGACAATGAATCTGGTGCATACATGCAACCGCCTGATCTGAACTTTTTATACGTTCTACAGACGCTCGGGGAGGAGCGCAGCGTATCCCGCGCTGCAGACAGGTTAGGTCTCACACAACCTGCGGTCAGTCATGCGTTAGGGAAATTACGTATCCTTTTCCAGGACGAATTGTTCGTGCGTGTAGGGTTATCGATGATCCCGACACCCGTTGGTGAGCGCCTCATTGAAGGCGCTGCGAATGTGCTGAGCGCCGTTCAGCGAGAAATATGGAGCGCCAACGTCTTCGACGCGGCTACCACGACCCGAACGTTTTCGGTGTGCCTTAGCGATATGGGGGTAATCGTTCTGCTGCCCCGTCTTTTGGCGGCGCTGCGGGAACAAGCGCCCCTTGCTACCCTGAAACCCATTCAACTTCCATCGCTAGAACTTGCGAGTGCACTTCAGGATGGCGAGGTTGACCTCGCGATCGGGTATTTGGGAAAAATGGGAGATGCGCTGCATCAGCAACCGCTCTTCAGGCGCTCTCTGGTCGGGATCATCAAGGGCGGGGTCACACGTAAAAAAGTAAAACTGACGCTGGAGCAGTTCATAGCCGCTAAGCACGTGGTGTCCGGAACTCTAGCAATAAGCAATCAGCTACTAGAAAAAGAATTAAAACGACGAGGCGCGCGTTTGAAGGTCGGCATCGCCGTGCCTTACCTGCTCGCTGTACCGAGCCTGGTCGCGACGTCCGACTTCATCGCGGCGGTTCCCGACGAACTCGCCGAACTTTTCTCTCTCTTGGCGAACGTTGATGTCTTTACACTTCCTGTCCCATTGCCCGACCTGACTGTTCAACAATTCTGGCATGCGCGGTTTCACAACGATGCGGGCCACCGGTGGTTCCGAGGCGTGGTCGCAAGTACGTTTGGCTCGGACAGCAGTCAACACCGCAGTTGATGACCGAATGACCGTGCTCACTGAACGAAGAAATTCCAAACCACTCGGTGACGGCTTGATTGCAATCCGCCGCCTACAGCACGGTGTGGGGCGATATTGCTTTACCGTTCCAGTAACCACGATCTCGTCGTCCGACTGCCCTAGGTTGTGTCGCGATAAGGTCGGCGAAGCGAAAACTTCTGTGATGAAAAGGGTCCTTGCGCCACCAACGAATAGAACTGATCGGCGGGGCTTCGGTTAACGCCAGCGTCTTTCATCTGGCCTTTGCTGATCATTGCATCGTCTCAATGCCGGACAGGATGATGCGTGCACACCGGAAATCCTTGAACCCCATCATCGGCTTGATGATGCGTTTGATGGCACGGTGATCCTGCTCGACGACGTTATTCAGGTATTTGTTTTGCCGAACCTTGATCGGCGTTGAACGCTCGGCATTGAGCGCTTCAAGCGCAGCCAGATTCGCGCCGCTCTTGGCCACCGTAATTGTCCCGGGCTCGCCGTTATGGTCAATCGCCTTCTCGAAGTAGCGGCGAGCAGCGGCCTTATCGCCATGGGCGCGCAGCAGGAATCCACCGTGTTGCCGGCCTTGTCGACGGCACGGTCAAGTATTTCCATTGGCCCTTGACCTTGACGTAGGTCTCATCGACGCGCCCGCTCTTGCACGACAGGCCGTTTGCGATCGCGGAATGCCTTTTCAAACACCGGCAGCAACTTGATGACCCAGCGGTGCATGCTCGAATGATCCGCTTCGATTCCCCGTTCGGCCATTATTTCCTCGAGGTTGCGCAGGCCCAGCGAGTACGCCACATACCAGCGCACCCACAGCAGACTTACATCCAGTGGATAGTGCAGTCGCTTCAGTACCTTGCCAATGCCGGTGGGCAGCGTCTTGCGTGGCGTCTTCGTCCTTGCCATCGTGCTCGTCATGCTTGGTAATTGGACCAATTCTACTTCATCGCGTTAGCGCGACAGAACCTAAAACCGCACGCTTATGCCGACTCGCGCGGCGATCTGATTCCCGGTGCTCGACGCGCTGACGGTCGTCAGATCAGCGACTGCCGCCCTCCCGGTCGAATCAATGCCCGAAGCATGCTGCCACGCAGCCTCTGCATACAGACGCGTGCGTTTGGACAGGAAATATTGAGTACCCAGGGTCACCTGGCTGTATTTCGCCTCGTCTGCGTGAGTATAGGCGTAGGAAATGCCAACTACGGCCGCTGCAATGATCCGCGCGGAGTATGCAACCTCAACGCTGGTGATCGACGGGCTTGCGCCGCCGCGAGGCGTCGTTGCCGTTTTCACGACACGGTTGAACTGCGTACTTGTCAGATTGACGCCGATTGTCGACGCGCCGATAGTCAAACCCGCGCCCACGCCGAAAGCGTCGAGACTCGCTGCCGAGCTATAACCCAGATAGATGGGATTATTGACTGGGTTACTAAACGGTGTATTGCTGCTTGCGGTCGCAGCCCCATCGAAGTAAGTGACCGCTGGATCGTTGATGTGATGGTAGACAGCGCTCGCGGAAAACGGACCGCCGGCATAATGGGCGGCCATACCCCAAAGCTGATTGGTGCCGACGGAACCGGACACGCCGCCGACCCCATACAAGCCTCCGAAAGAGAAACCGCCGAGGGAAGGACTCGCGTACTTGACGGTATTGCTCAGCTTGTAGGAGATGAAAATGTTGTCGAGGTCGCCGGCGTGGGTGCCCAACGGACCGGAGAACTGAACGCTTCCGGAGTAGGCACCCAGATAGTCGCCCATCACGTCGTCTTGCCGACCGAGCGTCAGCGTTCCCCACTGCGAGCTCAAGCCGACGTAAGCAAGCCGGCCGAATTCGCGGCCATTTTGCAGAAGCTGTCCGGTTTGCAGGTTGAAGCCGCTTTCCAGCTTGAAGATAGTGGACATTCCGCCTCCTAGATTCTCTAAGCCGGTCAGCCCCCAGCGGCTGCTTCCCAGGCCGCCGCTGGTCGCCTGCGTCGACGACGCTCCCCCTTGGTTGTTCGTGTACGTGATCCCCCCATCGGCAATACCGTACAGGGTGACGTTGTTGGCCTGAGCATGAGCCAGTGTGTTCAACGTTCCGAGAAAGAGAACTACACATATCGTGGCAAGCCGACGTTGCCCCAAGCGCTGATAGCTATCTATTCTTGAATAGATACCGATTGATCCTCCGTTTATAAGCATAACGAAATTTATTTCAGTCATGTTCAAATGTCTTTGATAAGATTTGATTTTCATAATTCCGTCGTAGCTCGACCGCGGTCGACGCGGCGCAAGTAGTGGGGCCGATGCTCAGAAAGCAAGCATGATCTAATGGTAAATGTATAGACAATCCGACTGCAACAAAAAAATAACAAAAACCTCTTGCTGACGATTTGTAAGAATATTGCTTATGAAATAAGCCCTCCATGTTCGGATCGCGTGGCGAAATCTCGGTAACTGCTGCATGCTTTCGGCATTGCAGCTGTCGAAAACGAGGTGCCCTCGAACTTCGATATCTCAATGCAAGTCAATTCAAAACTCTATAACCCGAGTTCCAAATGAGGCAGACTACTTCAAGGGGCGTTGTCAACTTGCCAAGAATAGAACGGCACGACGGGCAGTGTGACGATTGGTCAGAAAGCGCTCGACGGATTTTGGGTGATTCGGAAAATTCACGCCAAGCGACGAACCGAGCGGCGAGCTGTTTGCGATAGAGTGAAGCGCTTAGCAGATGCCGCTTGAGCGCGAAGTGTTGGCAAATCGGACCAAAGCACGAGAGATACTGCTGCGTGCGTTTCAGGTTGCTAAAGCCGCGCATGCGACGCTCGCGTTCGCGTGTAGGTTGATTGCTGTTTTCGGCTCGGTTATTAAGCCGGGCAGCCCCTTTGACGAATACATGCTTCACGCTCGCAAGCTCCGGGATCTCGGCTCTGTCGGCCGGTAGCTGCGTAACTGATCCGTGACGATCTTGCGTGGCACGGGGCTCGAGCGCAGCACGCGCTTGAAGAAGCGTTTGGCGGCGGCTTTATCACGCCGCTTCTGCACCAGAATGTCGAGTTCGGCGCCATGTTCGTCTACCGCACGCCACAACAGATACGGTTCACCTCGCAAGGTGACGAACATCTCGTCACGGTGCCACATACTACCCGGCTTGCGTCGCACCGCTATTACTCGATGAGCAAAGCCTTTACCAAATTTGTCACTCCTGCATCGGATCGTGTCGTATGTCACGATCACGCCGCGCTCGAAGGAGCAGTTCCTCGATGTCGCGCAAGCTACAACTGAAAGCGGAAATACCAGCGCACGGCGCAACTGATGACCGCAGCTGGAAAACAATGACCGTGATAAAGCGATTTTGATTTCTTCACCTCGCCATCTTTTGTGAGTGGCCCGACAACCTAACAACGCCCTCTGGATTGATACCGGCAAGATATGTATAGACAATCTTAAATGGCGCTGCTACTTTGCGAAATCAATGAAGTCGCTTGCGCAGCCGATGCCCAAAAAAGAGCCGAGGACGCGGCAGAGGCACTGGAAAAGGAACGAACAACATGAACGAGACAAATCTGATTCTTGGTGGACGGAAGGCATGGACAATTGTCGTACTTGTCTTTCTGTTCATGCTAATCAACTTCGCGGATAAGGCGGTCGTTGGCTTGTCAAGCACGGCGATCATCACCGAATTACGACTAACTCACGCGCAGTTTGGCGCGTTGGGAAGTGCGTTCTTTTTGCTGTTCTCAATTTCGGGTGTCGCAATTGGATTCCTGTCTAACCACGTCTCAACCAAACGCATCATGCTGGTAATGAGCGTGATCTGGGCCCTGGCACTTTTACCCATGACAGGGACCGTCAGCTTTGTCGCGCTATTTGGCAGCCGGGTGATTCTCGGCGCTGCGGAAGGACCTGCATTTCCTGTCGCACTTCACGCCGTGTACAAGTGGTTTGGCGATAACCGCCGAGCCGTGCCGACCAGCGTTGTTGCATGCGGCGCCGCGTTCGGAGCCGGCGTGGTTGCGCCACTCATCACATGGATCATCGTGCGTTACAGCTGGCATGCCGCTTTTGCCGCGCTGGCTGTGGCGGGTCTCGCCTGGGCCATCGTCTGGGCCGCTGTCGGCGAGGACGGGCCCATAGGCCACGTGATAGCAGACGGCGTAGCGCCCACCCGCATTCCTTACCGCTATCTGATTCTGAGCCGTACCGCGCTCGGCGTGTATATAGCAGGCTTCGCCGCATACTGGATGATTGCGCTTAACATCGTCTGGCTTGCCAACTATCTGATCCGGGCTGTTCACCTCAGCCCCTCGACGGCGGCTTGGGTGATTGCCCTCCCCTCGGTGATGCAGATCGTGCTGGCACCCTGCTTCGCATTCATATCGCAACGGCTCGCGAAGAATGGCTATTCGAGCCGCGTTGCACGGGGTGCGTTCGGCTGCGTGTGCGTGATCGGCGCCGGTGCGGCGGCGGCCTGTCTACCGATGTTGGCTCTGGGTCCGTTGAAGATCTTGCTGATTGGCCTCGCGTTTTCAATAGGCAGCGTTATCTTCACGCTCGGTTCGACGCTGATCGGAGAAATCTGCCCGTCCTCGCAGCGTGGCGCGCTGCTGGGCATCACCAACTCGGTTCATACCCTTGCCGGCCTGATCGCACCCGTCGCCATGGGCCTGATTGTCGACGTCGGCTCGGACCCCGTCGACGGCTTCCGGACTGGCTATCTTTACGCGGGTCTGCTCGTCATCACTCTCGGTATCGTAGCGGCCCTGCTGATTCACCCGGAAGCCGATCTGCGCCGCTTTCGCCGACTTGGCATTACGCAATCGCCGGACGAAACGACGGCACCCACGCAAAACCACTCGCACATGTCCGCACCTCTCGCTAAAGGCGGCCTGTCGGATTAACACCTATTTTTTCAGGAAACCCTCTATGGAATCGATTCATTTCACCTTTCTGAACCGTCTGGACGTCGAGCGACTGGAGTTGACGGACGCGGAGATTCTGGCTGCCGTGGAATCGGCGCTGGTCGCCCAGGGCAATCGCGAAACCGTGATCGAACCCCGTGTTCATTTGATCCCGAAGGATTCCGCGGAAGGACATTTTAACGTACTGCGCGGGGTCATCCACCCGCTCGGCCTTGCGGGCGTGAAAGTGGTCGGCGACTTCGTCAACAACTATAAGCGCGGTTTGCCTTCAGAACTAGCCGTGCTTAACCTCTTTGATCCCGAGACGGGTGCCCCGAAGGCTATCCTCGATGCAACGTCGATCACAGATATGCGCACCGGCGCGATGACCGCGTTGGGAGCCAAACATCTAGCCCGCAAAGGCAGCAAGGTTCTTGCGCACATCGGTGCGCGCGGCACGTCCTATTGGAACGTGCGACTGCTCGACCACCTGTTCAACTTCGACGAAATCCGTGTGCATTCGCGGCGCGAAGAAAGCCGCAATGCGTTCGCGCAGCGGCTGTCCCAAGATCTCGGGAAGCCAGTCCGGGTCACTGAGGATTGGGAATCCTGCGTACGCGGCGCAGACATCGTGGTGGAAGCATCGCGCCTGCCAAAACCGGAACCGCTGCTAAAAACCGAATGGATCAAGCGCGGAGCGCTGGTAATGCCCTATGGCACGATGAGCGCCGTCGAGCTCTCACTGACGGATATCATGAACAAGATGGTGGTTGACGATTGGGGCCAGTGCCGCAAAGGTCTGCCGTTCGGCTCACTCAGGCAGCACGTCGACACCGACCGCCTTTCGGAAGAAACGCTACATGCGGAGCTTGGCGAGATCGTGGCGGGCAAGAAGGCCGGCCGCCAGAACGACGACGAGACGATCCTGTTCTGGCATCGCGGCCTCAGTCTCAGCGACATCGGGCTGGCTCACGCGATGCTCGAGAAAGCGAAGCGCCTCGGCATCGGGCAATCGTTGCAGTTCGCCTGACGTCCGCAGTCGAGTCAACTCCCTATAGTCACGAGGCGGTATCGCACGGGGCTGCGGCGGCCATCAACAAGCGCGGCAGCCTTCCCTGTTATCCATAATAAGAAGAGATTTTCCGTGGAAACAGGGTGGAAAAATATTTTGGAAAAGATCCTTCCCGAAAAGAATATTGAAAAATTGCGAACATATGTATAGACAAAGTATTTTCGTTTGGACGGCTTGAAATTCCGTCTTGACTCGCGCATCCACCTCGGGCGCGGAGACCAAAGGAAACTTTCCACGAAGGAAACTCATGCTCAACCCTGTCACACAGATATTCAGCGCGATTCTGTTGCTTCAAGCCTTGACGTGCCATGCCGCCGTTACCTTAGAGGGCAAGTCGGCCACTCCGGGAATGATCAGCACCATCGCAATGGGCGAACAGGTTGTCGTTGCACCTGCGGCCATGAGGCAAGTCGCGAAAGGGCATGACCTGTTGCTCGAAGCCGCCGTCGAGGGGCAGCGCATTTACGGTCTTACCGTTGGCGTTGGTATGAACAAGGACCGTCAGATGGTCGATGCTCAAGGTAAGCTTACGACCGACGTCATTGAGGCTTCGACACGCTTCAATGCCGCGCTGCTTCATGCGCATTCGGGGGGCGTGGGCCCAGACATGGACGTCCGAACCGCCCGCGCTGCTATGGCGACGCGTCTGAATCAAATGCTCGTCGGTGCATCGGGGGTGCAACCCGCAGTCGCAGAAAAGTACGTCCAGTTCCTGAATTCTGGCATTACCCCCTCGATCCCGATCGAAGGGTCGATCGGTGAAGCGGACATTACTATTCTGAGCCACGTCGGTTTAACTATGATGGGCGAAGGCGACGTGTATTACCGCGGCGTAAAAGTCGCTGCCGCGACTGCGCTAAAAGCCGCTGGAATCGAACCGATCCACCCGTGGGGAAAAGACGCACTGGGTATTCTCAGTTCAAACGCTTACTCTACGGGTATGGCGGCGCTCGCGCTTATTGATCTCAAGCAACTGAGCCACGTCGAAAAAGTCGTCTACGCGATGAGTCTGCAGGGCTTGAATGGCAACGTTTCGCCGTTTCTCGAAGATACGCTTGCGCTGCACCCTTATCCTCACGTGATTCGGACGGGCGCTGCGTTGCGCGATATTCTCACGGGTAGCAGTCTATGGCAACGGGACGACGAGAGGGCACTACAGGATCCCCTCAGCTTCCGCGATGCGCCTTATCTGCTGGCTGAAATCGACAAGAGTTACGACGAGAACCGCCGACTCATTGAAATCCAGTTGAATTCATCGGACGATAATCCTGGCGTGGCTATTGGCGTTAAACCGAAGAGCGACCTCTGGCAAGCGAAGCGCAGCTATCTGCAAGAGAAGGACGGATATGGCGCCGTGTTGCCTAACGCCAATTTCGAGCCGCTGCCATACGCGTTATCGTTCGAAGAGACTGGCATCACGTTGGCGCACAACTCGCTCGCCTCCGCGCAGCGAATCATCAAGATGAACGATCCGCGCTTTACGCACCTAAGCCGTTTCCTCGGCACGGATAACACGCTGCATGCCTTCGGCGCCATGGAGAAGCCGCCGCTGGCATTGGCTGAAGAGAACAAGGAACTGGCGATGCCGGTTTCGATGGACTATCTGTCGGCCGCAGGCGACATAGAAGATATCGCGACCAACGCACCTCGCGTGATTCGCAGGGTGCAAACGGAGATCGATAATTCGTTTGACCTGGTTGCAATCGAACTGATCTCTGCAGCGCAGGCTGTCGAGTTGCGTCAGAAAGCTGGCAAAGGTTTCACGCTGTCACCAGACACACAAAAACTTTTCGACGCATTGCGCAATGTTGTCCCGTTCCGGGATGAAGACCGGTCGTTCACTCCCGAGTTTCGGGCTGCTGCGACGTTGCTCAAGAAATACCAAGACTGACACGGTGTGATCCCGCTCGATTCCGCAAGTTCGAGGTTGCGAAGCGACTACATGTCAATTTAGGATTCTTTTCTACAAGTCCACTAATACTGGGATATTGGGGCGTGTCTTCTGCGTGTGAAGGCTCTCCGTTGTCCGTCGTTTCGTAATCAGTCAGAGAGAAATTTCATTAATTTGCTTTTATATTAAAAAGGACAACTAAGATGAAAAATATATGGCTGGCTGCCGCCTTTTCGGGAATCTGGGCGTTAGCCGCTCACGCGCAAAGTAGCGTGACGTTGTACGGCGTCCTCGATGAAGGGTTTCAATTCAATACCAACGCCAAAAATGTTGTAAAAGGCGTAAATGTCGGTGGCCGTCAATTGACGGTGGATTCGATCAATGGACTGAACGGTAGCCGGTGGGGTTTCCGCGGCACAGAGGATCTGGGTGACGGGCTGAAGGCGATCTTCGATATTCAAGGCGGTATCAATCTGAACACTGGCGCATTCGCGCAAGGTGGCACGCCGTTTGGCCGGACGACCTACGTCGGTTTAAGCAGCCGCAGCTACGGTACGGTGACATTCGGCCGCCAGTACGATCTTGTGGTTGCCTATGTACAGCCCGTCACGAGCACGGGTTACATTGGCGGATCGACGACCTTTGGCCATCCTGTTGACCTCGATAACCTCGTCAACACATTGCGTGTCAACAACAGTATCAAGTATGTAAGCCCAGACTTCAACGGTCTGAACTTTGGTGCCGAGGCAAGCCTTGGCGGTCAGCCGGGCAACGTTACCGGCGGCGGAGGCTATTCGTTCGGGGCGTCGTACAACCACGGGCCAATCACATTGGGCGCAGGCTACAACTTCTTCAAGAACCCAACCGGCCCGACTGCGGGAACGGGATTATTCACTGACAACGTGAGTGGCGCGAATTCACTGAGCGGCGTCTTGAATAGCAACTACATCACCGCGAGCTCGTACCAGGTCGCGGCAGTAGGTGGTACATACGCGATTGGCCCCGCCCTCATTGGACTGACCTATTCGAATACGCAGTACGGAAATGTCGCCTCCCTCGGCGGTGTATCGCCGAAGTTTAACGACGTCGAAGCTGGTTTGCGCTGGCAGTTCACACCGGCGTTCTTTGCAGGCTTCGCGTATAACTATACGACGAGTACCGGAGTGGAAGTACGTGGCGAGACACTCGGCGACCAGCACTACCATCAAATTGCCGTGCTAGCGGATTATTTCCTGTCCAAGCGCACGGACTTGTATTTTACAGCGGCGGTGCAGAAAGCATCCGGTGTCAGTTCTACAGGGAGTGCTGCCGTCGCAAACATCGGTGGGCTGGGCGATTCCTCTAATGACCGTCAGGCTGTGATGCGCATCGCACTGCGCCACAAATTCTAAGCAACGCGAAAAGATCAGTTCTTCGTCCTTTACGTGAAGCCCGATATCGGTTCGTGGTATCTCGGGAGAACGCGCGGCGGGAGTATCTTGCTGCGCGTTCTCTGAAGACTTCTTTTAAACGGCATCGCAGTATGCCGATATTTGCAAACCAGCGCGGAGGAGCACAAAAATGAGAAAAGGTATCGCGTCGTTCCGTATGTACAACGCATCAGTCAAAACAGCTGAAGCATGGAACTCGCTGTTCAGCAGGCTGTTCGCTGAGCTTGAACTGCAGATCGATATCGTTGCGCATGCGTGGCCGCTGCCATTGACCGAGCTTTGGGCGAGGGAAGATCTTGCTTGTGGATTCATGTGTGGGTGGCCGTTTGTCAACGAGACAGACCACCAGATCGTGCCGCTTGCCGTGCCTGTCCCGGAGCCAGCCTGGTACGCTGGCCTGCCTCGCTATCGTAGTGAGTTTCTCGTGAATCGAAGTTCCGCTGCATGCTCGCTGGCGACTGCATTGGGAGGTCGGATTGGCTGGATGTCAGTGGATTCGCAATCAGGATATCAGGCGCCGCGTGCTGCGCTCGGCGCGTTGTCGAATGACGGAAAGCCATTGTTCGCCGCGTCGATCGGGCCACTGCACACGCCAGCCCGTGCGCTGGATGCGCTTAATGCTGGTGAAGTTGACGTGGTGGCCGTTGACTGCTTCTATCTGGATCTCGCTCGCCATCACGCGCCGGAGAGAGTCGCGAATTTTCGGCCGATCGGCTACACAGCGTGGACGCCGATTCCACTGTTGGTCGCGTCATCGGCGCGGCCCGAAAGCGAGATCGCGGCAATCCGTGAAGCCTTGGTGTCATTGCATACGGTAGCCGGCTACGATGCCCTTATGTGTGACGTGCTGGTTCGGGAGTTCAGAATGCCGGAAATCGCTGCGTATCGGAGCCTGATCGAGATGGCTGAAGCCTTTCCGTCGTATGACACGATCCGCTAACTGTGGCCACCCCGTACTGTCCCTCGAGTGCAGCGGGTTGGACAGTACTGTCTTTGTAAATCTACAGATAAAGGTACGCATGATGAAGAAAGCGATCTTGTTTTCACTTGTCCTGATGCTGCACTCGGTGGCGCAGGCGGACGAACTGCTGATGGAGAAAAGCTCCCGATCGGTCTCGGAGACAATCGATCGGGTTGAGGCGGCGGCAAAAGATCAAGGTTTTGTGATCGTTGCACGGGTCGATCACGCGGCCGCAGCGGCGAAGGTCGGGCTCACGCTTCGGTCGACGGCGCTGCTGATCTTCGGCAACCCGAAAGTCGGTACACTACTAATGCGATGCGATCAGCGCGTCGGAATTGATCTACCTCTGAAAGCGCTCGCATGGCAGGACAAGGACGGACAGGTCTGGCTCGGCGCAACGAATCCGGCGGCGCTCAAGTCGCGTTATGAACTAGATGCTGCATGTGACGCGCCGGTTGCCTCCGCACAAAAGGTCATCAAGGAACTGATGGACTATGGCGCCAAGGGTTCGTGACGACGTTGCCACATTAAAACGTTAGCGACGCATTAGGGGTGCGGACGCGCACTTCCGCAGAAGGCGGACGGATCTTGGGTGATCTTGGTGAGACATGCCAGGCGGTGAAGCGGGCGCGAAGCCCACGCATGCGCTGCTCGCGTTTGCGCGTCGGTTCATGACTTTTTTCGGCCCGACTCTTCAGCCGCACGCAATCGCATCGACTGTTGATTTGCACCGAAATCAGACCCCTTTGGAGCGGTCGCGCGCAACGAAGACGACAGGTGGCCCGATGCAGGCCTCTGGGCAAGCAACGGCTCGACGAGATACGACAGCCCGTCAATTGCCTTGCGCATGTCTACCGGGTCGCGACAGATGTACGCGCGAACGTCCGAGGCGATCAGCACTGGCCGCCTCCGAGCTGCCCGAGCAGAAATCGCACGATGCGCTCGGCGTGAACGCCGCTCAGTTCGATGCGAACGCCCGCGAGCGAGAGCGTCATCCGGTCACGCGACGGCGATGCGTCAGCGGCGGGCCTTGCCACGGAAGGCTCCGGGGGGCCAGTTCAGCATGCAGACTGGAGACGATGAATGCCGCATCCGCAGTAACCGCGAGCGGCTGCCTGGTCTCCTTGATGGGGCTTGAAAGTTTCTTGCGCCACAGACTGAAGGTGCTTAGCGCAAGACCCTGTTCCCGGCAAAATCACCGAGCGCCGATCCCACTCGCTTTCCAGATGGTAACCATTTCGCCCCAGAACGCTTCACCTTGCCGAGGGCGACGTGCGCCCATCGCCGTTGCAGCCTTAATGTTCTCGTCTGCCATCGCATTGCACCATTCTCACGAAAGCAACACGTTCACACTCGAGCATGCCAGATTCAAGACGGGATCCGCTGACGTTTACCCTTGTTCAGCCGCCGTGCGGCAAGCCAGATGCCCAGCCCATCGTAGACCACCACGTTCATTCGCGTCGAGTGACGATTGGCGAACAGGTATGCGTGATGGGAACTCGGATCCTTCCGAACAAAGCCCTGCCGAATGCCTATACAATCCTTACTTTGGTCGCTGGAACGCCTGCGCATGGATACGGAAAAAATTGAGACAACGGCGGCTCCAGCCTATCAACAACTGAAGGACTATGTTCGAAAGATGATTGATACGGGGCAGTGGCGCTTAAATGACATGATTCCGACCGAGCTGTCATTGGCGAGCGAATTTTCCTTGTCGCGAATGACGGTGCATCGCGCGTTACGCGAACTCGTGAGTGAGAATCTTCTGACGCGTGTACGCGGACGTGGAACATTTGTCGCCGACCGTCGCCATCAAGCGACATTGATCGAGATCCACAGTATCGCGGACGAAATCCGCGCTCGTGGCGACGTGCATCGCGCAAAGGTCCTACTTGTTGAGTCGACTCAAGACGCCGCAGTGTTGCAAACGCTCGAGCTACCGCAGTTCGGCACCGCGTTCCATTCACGCATCGTGCATTTCGAGAATGACGTGCCGATTGAACTTGAGGATCGGTACGTCAATAGCCTCGTCTTTCCAGACTATTTAGATCAAAATTTTGAGATGGAAACGCCCAATGAATACATGATGCGCGTTGCTCCCGCTCAAGGCGCGCATTACTGGGTGACAGCGCGAAAGGCTAGCGCTATGGTCAGGCAGGCCTTGATGATGCCGATCGGCGAACCGTGTCTAGTGCTACGTCGCCAGACGAATGCTCTAGGACAAATCGCGAGTGATGTCACCCTTTGGCATCCCGCTAGCCGTTATAAACTGAGCGGTAGCCATTGACCTTTTTGCCGCTCGACCCAGGCACCCGTATTTGTTGCGGCAGGTGTCGTATCTAGGTGAGAGGGAGCATGTTCAGTGGCGTTGTCAGTTTGTCGCGTGATCGTGACATACGACACGATCCGATGCAGGAGTGACAAATTTGGTAAAGGCTTTGCTCATCGAGTAATAGCGGTGCGACGCAAGCCGGGTAGTATGTGGCACCGTGACGAGATGTTCGTCACCTTGCGAGGTGAACCGTATCTGTTGTGGCGTGCGGTAGACGAACATGGCGCCGAACTCGACATTCTGGTGCAGAAGCGGCGTGATAAAGCCGCCGCCAAACGCTTCTTCAAGCGCGTGCTGCGCTCGAGCCCCGTGCCACGCAAGATCGTCACGGATCAGTTACGCAGCTACCGGCCGACAGAGCCGAGATCCCGGAGCTTGCGAGCGTGAAGCATGTATTCGTCAAAGGGGCTGCCCGGCTTAATAACCGAGCCGAAAACAGCAATCAACCTACACGCGAACGCGAGCGTCGCATGCGCGGCTTTAGCAACCTGAAACGCACGCAGCAGTATCTCTCGTGCTTTGGTCCGATTTGCCAACACTTCGCGCTCAAGCGGCATCTGCTAAGCGCTTCACTCTATCGCAAACAGCTCGCCGCTCGGTTCGTCGCTTGGCGTGAATTTTCCGAATCACCCAAAATCCGTCGAGCGCTTTCTGACCAATCGTCATACTAGTCCACTGCGTCATTGACTTGGCACCGGGCAAATTCGACGGGAAGGATCGTCATATTTCCATTTGATTGGTTTCGGATTTTGATTGTGCTCGCGGATATAACGCATCAGTTTGCGATCCAGATCCTTCACCGAAGGTAAGCGGCTCACCGCGGCCGTTCGCTATCTCGCAAGCGCGTGAGGCATGATGGTGGCGCGGAGGATAAAGGGTAGATCGGATGGGACGCGTCCACGATCTATCTGAATCTGTCCGTCACGCGTCCGGAGTCGGTGGGCTAGACGGTTTGCGAAGCTTGTCGGCTACCCGCCAGGGCAGGAGGTCGTCGATGTGGTTGATTTTGTGGTCAGCGATGTGAGTTAGTACGAAGTCCAGGTAAGTGCGCGGATTGATGCCGTTCAGCTTGCAGGTGCCAATCAACGCATACATCGCGGCGGCCCGCTCACCTCCGCTGTCGGAGCCGGCGAACATATAGTTTTTTCTGCCGAGCGAGACGCAGCGAAGCGCATTTTCGGCAAGTATGTTGCTGATCTCCGCACGGCCATCGTTGCAGTACAGCATGAGCGCGTCCCATTGATTGAGCGAGTAGCGAATCGCCTTGGCCGTCTCGGACTTCGTCGACAGTGTCGCAAGCGTGTCCTTCATCCACGTCCCGATGGTCGCGAGCAACGGCTTGCTCTTCTCCTGTCGCACGCGCAGCCGTTCGGCCGCAGGTTTGCCGCGAATGTCGGCCTCGATGCCGTAGAGTTCGCCGATCATATTGAGCGCCCGAAGCGTCGTGGCTGAGGGCGTGCTCGCGTGGACCTCGTACAGCTTTCGCCTCGCGTGGTCCCAGCATGCGGCTTCGCGGACAGTGCCGTCTTCAAACAAGGGGTTAAAGCCGCCGAAAGCATCCGCCTGCAGGATGCCCTTAAAACCAGCGAGGTGGGTTTGTGGATGGGCACCTTTGCGATTGGGCGAGTACGCGAACCACACGGCCGCAGGTTCGGTCGAGCCCGAGCGGCGGTCGTCGCGCACGTAGACCCACAAGTGGCCCGTCTTGGTCTTCTTGTTGCCGGGTGCAAGCACCGGGATGGGCGTGTCGTCTGCATGGAGCTTGGTGGCTGCCATCGTGTAGGCGCGCAGCGCCTCGGTCAATGGTTGGCACAGTGCCTCGCATTGCCCGACCCAACGCCCCATGCTGCCTCGATCGAGCGTGACACCATCGCGCGCTGCGATCTCCGACTGCCGGTACAGGGGCAAATGGTCTGCATACTTCGAGACGAGTATGTCGGCCAGCAGACTCGGATGTGCAATGCTGCGCTCGATCGGCAGGCCTGGCATTGGCGGTTGGGCGATGTGACTGCAGCAGGTGCAGATCATTTTGTGACGGATCGTCCGGATCACCTTGAACGCAGCCGCGACGCGGGCGAGCTGCTCGGACACATCCTCGCCAAGTGCCTGCATCGGCTCGCCACAATCCGGGCAAGTCGACTCGGGATCGAGTGCGTAATCCTCGCGCGGCAGGTGGGCCGGGAACGCTTCCTTCGAGGCACTCTCACCAGAGGGAACGCTCGACGCCGATTCGCGTGCACGTCGAATGTCAGCGACACCGCGGCCGGCCGTCAGATCCTCAAGCTCCGTCTCGAGTCGCTCGATCTGCCGATCCAACTGCTCGGACTTGCGTCCGAACTGCATCCGCTTTAGCTTGTCGATCTGAACCTTGAGCCGTTCGATCTCGATATCCCGCTCGGCGAGCGCACGCTGCATCTGCTCGATTGACGCGCGCGCCTCGACCAGCATGGTCCGCAGGAGGCTAACATCATCGGGAAGATCGGCGCCGGTCGTCATGCGCCGTAGTTTACGAGCCTTGGATGCGGTTTACAACATCGATAATGCGGCCGTGCGACGGGGCTGTCGCCAGTCAATGCCTTCAAGGAGCATCGACAGCTGGGCGGCGCTCAGGAATATCTTGCCGCTGTCGGCTTGCGGCCAGACGAACCGGCCACGTTCGAGACGCCTGGCGAGCAACCACAGCCCGTCCTCGGTTGCCCACAAAATTTTTACCAGATCACCGCGGCGACCGCGGAACACGAAGACGTTGCCGTCCAGCGGATTCTCCTCGAGCGTCGTCTGCACCTTCGCGCACAGCCCCTGGAAACTACATCGCATATCGGTCACCCCGGCCGCAATCCAGATGCGCGTGCCCGCCGGCAGCCCCATCATTGGGACAACTCGCGAATCAGCAAGCGCAATATCGTCGGCGAAACGTCGCCGCGAATGCGTAGGCGAGCGCGGTCAAATTCGACTTCGCATAGGTTCTCAACAGGAGGGAGCGCTTCGCTCGGCTTTGCCGGCTCCGATTCAGCGTCCTCAACAATCAAGCTCACCGGCAGCAACGGCGCGCTCTTCCAATCCACCGTTGACGCCGCGGGAGTAGGTTGAGTCGGCATCCCGTATGCGCCTTCGAAATACCGCTTGCGCCATTTAAAGAGCAAGTTCGCATTGATATCATTGTCTCGTGCTATCAACGACAACGATGCCCCTGGCTCCAACGACTGCTCGACTAGTCGCCGCTTCAATTCATTCGGGAAGTTAGGCCGCCTATATGCGCCTTCGGTCTTACGCTGTTGCCACGTTCTGTCCATTTTGGTTCCCACCATAATTTGGTGGGAACCAAATTATCCAAACCCTCAATGTGGGTCAATAACGGCCGTCGTGAGCCGCTTACCACCGAAGTGAAGACGCCGCGAGCGATCACATCACGCTGAATGCGTGAGAACCAGTTTTCCACCTGGTTAAGCCACGAAGAGTAAGTCGGCGTGAAGTGCAAGCGTACGTTGCGATGCGCGGTGAGAAAGTCGACCACCCGCTGCGTCTTGTGCCTGCTCACGTTATCGCAAATGACGTGGATTTCCCGACGTTTGGGCTGGCTGGCGACGACGTCAGTCAGAAAAGCCACAAACTGCTCGCTGGTGTGGCGCGACGCCGTCTTGCTCAGCACCTCGCCGGTCGCCGTATTGAAGGCCGCGAACAGGCTGAGTGTCCCGTTGCGTTTATATTCGAAGCCATGGCTCTCGGCGCGTCCCGGCGACAGCGGCAGCATCCGGTCCTTACGCTCAAGTGCCTGGATCGCGGTCTTCTCATCCACGCAGAACACCGCCGCGTGCGCCGGCGGGTTCAAATACAGCCCAATCACGTCGGCCGCCTTGGTCTCGAAGTCCGGGTCGTTGGAGACCATGTGTCGTTCCAAACGCTGCGGCTTGATGCCGTGTTTGCGCCAGATGCGCTGCACGGCCGAGACCGACACGTCGCCCAGTTCTGCTGCGAGCTTGTAGCTGCTCCAGTGTGTCGAACCGTCGGATGGTTTGTGCTTGAGGGTGCGGCTGAGTACCCGCGTTTCCAACTTGGCAGGCGGCTGCACAGGAGCGCGCCCGGGGTGGCGAGCGTACATGCCGGCCAGTCGCTCGTTGAGGAAGCGCCCCGACCAACGTGCGATGAAACGTGAGTCGCAGCTCAGTGCGCTCATGATCCCGTCGCGCGATTCACCGTCCTCGAGCATCAAGATCAGTTTTGCACGTCGCACGTCCGCCGCGCGCACCGTCCGGCTGCGTGCCGCTGAAAGTAATTGCGCACGTTCGGTATCAGTCAGATTCATTTTTCCCATGCCCTACATCTGAACATAGACGGGGTGCCAACTCAACGACGCAGTGGACTAGCTTTAGGGATCCATACGCGCAGCAAGGGCTGAGGCCGATAAGTCTTGGCCTTTAACTCTTGCTGCAATCTCTCCAGCCAGTCGTTTCGTCCATGTTCTTCGATAGGTTCTGTCGCAGTAAGGAAATTCGGAAGAATCAGGACGGAACGGAGAGGATTGCTTATTTCGCAAGATCATAGAACTGCTCGGCGACTGAACGATGGCGTCCACCGTCACTCTTCACCTGTCCTTTCGCTATCATGTGCATGAGTTCGATACCGCCTAAAATGACGCGGGCGCAACGAAAACTCTTGAATCCCAGCATCGGTCGTACGATGCGTTTAATCGCTCGATGGTCCTGCTCCACCACGTTGTTCAAATACTTCGAATGTCGAATTTTGATCGGTATATCGCGACCAGCATTGATCGCATTTAGCCCTGCAAGATTCGCCCCGCTCTTGTCGATCGTCACCGTTTCCGGTACGCCGTTTCCAGCGATCGCCTTTTCAAAATAGCGCCGAGCGGCAGCCTTGTCCCGCTTGGCGCGGAACAGGAGGTCAACTGTGTCGCCGGCTTTGTCGACGGCCCGGTACAAGTACTTCTATTCGCCCTTGACCTTGATGTAGGTCTCGTCCATTCGCCAACTCCTGCCAACCTTTTGCTTGCGCGGCCCGAACGCTTTCCCGAGTGCAGGCAGCAGCTTGATAGCCCACCGGTGCACCGTCGAATGGTCGACCGATACTGCCCGCTCGGACATCATTTCTTCCAGATGACGCAGACTCAACGGGTAGGCGACGTACCAACGCACGCAAGTCAACATTATGTCCAGCGGATAGTGCAGCCGTTTGAGCGCCTTGCTCACGGCGGTATTCGGGGTCTTAATCATTCGTTACATCGTTTGTCTCGGGGCCGACCACCATAGCAGATCGGCTTAATGCGACAGAGCCCTACGAATAAGTCGAATCAAACGCCTGGACGATTACCCTTTTAGTTTCGATAGCCCTTACAAAAAAATAGCGTATCTCTGGGAAAACAGGGTGTTTTTCTTTGCAGCTCTGGCGTCGTGGTCAACTCGAGAATTGCCGAATTGCGCATCCGTCTCCCGCAGCGCGCGCCAGATCAATTCTCCTTCGTCCTGTTCGGTGAAATACGCATCGGCCTGCGCGGTGCCAGGCTCGTACGGGATGCCAAGCGTGGACTCCTGTAGACGGCAGATCACAGGAAAATGTCTGCGTGGACATGGAAGCGCTTCGCGAGTCGCTTGGCTACGTCCTTACTGATTACGCGCTTGCCGTTCAGGATCTCCGAGATACGGTTTTGCGGTGCGCAGTCGTCGAGGTCGGCTTGCGTCAGGTTCTGCTGTTCCATGAGGAATCGCAGCACTTCGGGCGGCTCCGCGTCGGGAATCTCAACGTGTTCGTCTTCATACGCTTTCACCTGAGTGGCGATCAGGTCGAGTACTTCGGCGAGCGGATGCGCTTCGTCGTCGCCGACTTCGTTAAGCAGCTCGTCGATGTACGCGATGGCCTTGTCGTAATCGGCCTCAGTGCGCACGGCCGTGGCGCTGCCGATCAGTTCCTTGAACGGCAGCCATGCCCATTCCATTACACACAAGTCTGATGCTCAAGCTCGCGTACGTATCTGATGCCAGCAGCGAAATCGACGACTCGCTGCATGCCTTGCCAGATGGTTTTGACGCCAGGCTCGCCGTCGCCTTTGCGCGCGAGGAAGCCGCCGAGCATGGCGACGAGCCGTACTACTTCGTTCAGCCGCGGCGGTTTGTCGGGCGGGGTCTTCTTGTTGAGGATGAAGGCGGCCTTCCATTCATCGGGCTCGAACAGCAGTCCGGCATCGAGGTCCGGGCAGGTTCGGCCTAACCGCATGAGACGAGCGATGCGCCACGCCACCACCATGAACACCGCCAGCGCCCGCTCGATGCGCTCGATCGTGCTCAGCTGTAGCGCCTCGACTCGGCAACCGTTCTTCAGCACATGAAAGAAGGTTTCCACCTCCCAGCGGGCGCGATACCAATCGATCAACTGCGCGGCCTCGGCCAGATCCGGCACGTCGCGATTGGTCAACAATCGCCATTCAATCGGCGTCACGCCGGCGGGCGCGTTTATCTCGCGCGCGACAAGGCAACTGATCGACACGACGCCTGCCTCGGCATCGGGCAGATCGATCCGCCGACTCCAGATTTGCTGATGAACCTGCCGCGCTTTCTGTCGCTGGCGACTATGCAACATGAAGCGGATTTCACCCACCGGCTCAGCTTGCGTGGCGTGATCCCAGAGCCTTTGACCCTCGGGCAACACGCGATTGTGCTGGGCGCGAATCAGCCAGTCCGCTGGGCAGCCGAGATCGCGCGCCCGACGCATCAGCGCAAGAATGTCCGACTCCCGGTCCGCGACGTACACCAACCGCGTTCCCGGCAGATCCGCCGCTTGCTCGGCCACTCGTTCGTATCCTTCAATCCAGCGCGTGCTTTCCTTCTCGCCGCCACGCACACCATCGGTGCCCTTGCGCTCACGCGCCCACATCCAGGCATTGAGCACGCCCAACGGTTCACGCTGCGGCGTGACCGCATAGGTCGCGTGAACGTACATGCCGCGCTGCGCTTCATACGACAACGGCCCCAGCCCCGTGATGTCCTGACCGTTGAAGTTCAACTCGGTCGTGTCATCCAGGCACAGCACCACCTCGCATGCCCGCATCCGCTCGGTCGAGCTCTGCCAGTGTGGCTCCATGACGTCGGTCCATTCCAACTTGTCCTGCGCGAAGAACCGATAAGCCGCTGCCGTCTCGGCCCAGCCGCCGCACGCCTGAGGAATGCTCGCCGTCGGACTACCCGACAGTTGTTCGGCCAGCAGGATCGCCCGCCGGTTCAGGCGCTCGTCGCCCAGATCGATACCCTTGAATTCCATTGCCGCCCAGCTCTCCGTTGTTCGTGCCATTCGCATGCCGCGCAAAAAGCAAGAGTAAACGGCAAGCCGCGAAAGTTTACAAGCCGCTCATGTCGACTTGTGTGTAATGGAATGAGCCATGCCTTCAGGATGGCGCTTGGCTCTGCAATGGCGTTCATTACTTTTTCTCCTTCCATTTGTCTGTGTCGTATTCGGCATGCGTCAAGACGTTTCGAACAAATACCTTGTGCATGTTGTAGTGAATCGCGGCGATCAGTCGATACTTGTTCCCGCCGATGTCG
Organism: Burkholderia sp. PAMC 28687; assembly: GCF_001577465.1. NCBI lineage: Bacteria > Pseudomonadati > Pseudomonadota > Betaproteobacteria > Burkholderiales > Burkholderiaceae > Burkholderia > Burkholderia sp. PAMC 28687. Next base: position 169,174 of record NZ_CP014508.1, on the reverse strand, counting down.
AAGACCGTATGCGGCTTCACGTAGTCCGCCGCGCCGAAGGTCGCCTTCAGGTCGTTGAGATCCTTAAAATTCCTGTCCTGCATGACCCTGAGCCAAGCCCGTAGCGGCGGCTCAGCGTCCGGGTGCTTCGTCCAGAACGCTATGAGTGGTGGTTTGGAAATTATGTGCATGACAATACTATATCCCAATTTGGGATGTCTTCAAGCAGATTGAAGCACTTCTTCCAGCATGAGACCGTCGCTCGTGGCATCCCTCCCGCCCGCTGAAAATCTGACGTGGCGCTAGATCAGGGCTGTGGCGGGACTGGGCGACCCCTGGAGGGGCCGCCTATGGTCATCTGGACGGCGGCGCTTAGGTGGTTTCGCGTCGGGCGACTGTGCTGCCGCGCGCTTTATCATGGTTTTTCGATGCCTTCGTCGGGAAAACCGCCAAATGTGCTATGCGGATCCAATCATCGAGACTACCGCAAATACGTCAGGATCTTCGGTGCTGACATGAGCATCCGGGATCTCGCGCAACTCCGCGCGGAGCGCGTCGAAGGCAGCGGCGCCAAGATTCCCAAGGGCATGGACGCAGCCTTTACCAATCCGAATACCGAGGAAGGCTGATAAAGGCGTTGATCGACCATTACAACGCCGCCCATGTGACGAAGCTCGAACAGGAAGTGTTCGAACAGCGCGCACGGCTGGCGTGGCGTGGAGCGCACACTTCAAACCATAGTGACCAAAGCGGCCACCGACAGTAAGCGGAACGCGACCGACAAGATCGACGCCAGGCTGTGCCGACTCGATAACATTGGGCGTGGGGATCTGAAAGAACGTGATTGGCACATTTTCCCCGGTCAAATTGCCTACCCACGTCTCTCGATTCGAACGCCGTTACTTGGGCTCGCATCGCTGCGGGCTGGCGAATCCACGTGAACGAGGAGAGGAACGGGTTACTCAGCTTACGTAAATAAAATTATAACTTCGGCATCCTAACGATAACCGCGGCGCTGCGGTCTCAATGTTCTGAAAAGTTTACCCTGAAGCTTCGATTGTTCGCTTGCAGAACGGCGACGGCAAGCTCCATGTTCGCCCAAAGCCGTCACAGCGCTGTGAAATTCTTACGTTTTTTCCGCGCGAGCGACGAAAACGTCGAGGAGCAACGACCCGCATCAGAATTTATGACGGATGCCAATACGAAGCGATACTTGCTTGTCAGTGGCTGAGGGAGTAAGCCCGGTGATCTGTGCGACTGCAGGCTGCCCAAGTGAATCGGTACCGGTCGCTTTCTCGAACACCGCTACGGTGTAAAGGTCGGTTCGCTTGGAAAGGAAATAATCGACGCCGGCACTGAACAATTGATACGTCGAACTGTCCCGGCCTCCGGCTCCGCCTCCACGGGTGTAGTCGTAGGCGGTCCCAACGACGAGCGCAGGCGTAAACTGATACTTGGCGTTAATCTCGGCGTTGTTAAAGCTAGCGGTGCCTTTATAGCGGAGCGTGTTCGGACCCGACGGCGAACCAAGATTCTCGAAGCGGGTATTGGAATATGCAAGATTGACGTTCAGGTCTCCGAGCGTAACTCCGGTGGCGGCACCTACGATCTCGAGGTGGTTGGCCGATGCGTAGCCTGCAAAAACGGGATTGCTTTCAGGGCCCGTTACCGATCCGAAGCTTCCAAGATTGTTGGTCGTAGCGGGGCCGGCATTCGGATTCGCACCGAAGAACGAGGTGTTCGGGTTACGTATATTGAGGTACCCCGCACCAACCGAGAATGGACCGTTGACGTAGCCAGCGCCTCCGCCCCAAATCCAGTTATTCGAGAACGACCCGGCCGTTCCGCCAAGATTCATCATCGCCTCGAACGTTAGCCCGCTATACGTAGCGCTCTTGTATTTGATTGCGTTGTTGATTCGGCGGCTATTCAGGCCGTTATCAATATCGCTCGGGTGCGACGCCATGTAGCCGCCCCACTGTGGCGCGGCAAGATACGGCCCAAAGAAATCGACCACAGGATCGTACTGCCGACCGAGGGTGACGGTGCCATAGGGAGTCGATAAACCGACAAATGCCTGACGGCCGAACTCCGCTCCCCCTTGGTTCAACGTTCCGTTGTTGCTGTAAAACCCATTCTCGAGCAGAAATATCGCCTTCATACCTCCGCCCAAATCCTCGACGCCTTTCAAACCCCATCGGCTACCCTGCAATCCTGCTGAGCCGCCTTCAATCATTGCAAATTGCTTGGATCCTTTCAGCCCTGATGCGGTTCTCGATGTTTGCACATTGTTCGTATAGTTGACTCCGCTATCGATGACCCCATAAAGCGTCACGTTGTTTTGCGCTGAGGCGCAGTTTGCAGTAGATATAAGTACTACTGATGAAATAAAGGTTTTTTTCATTGATGGATCTCCATCCAGACTGAGATGTTATAAAGTGTTTGTTGATCTTTGGAATGCGTTTTAACGCATGACTGTCAATGGTTTCAGGGTTCAAGCATTCTTGCTTGATGGGACAGCCTCTACCTCGGAAACCTCCGACACATGTTCCTTAATCCGAATGAGGATGGTCATAAGGAAAGACACGAACAGAAGCCCGGAAAGAAACAGCAGGCCGGTAGTCGAGCTTCCGCCCTGCTCCTTGATGTAGCCAATGGCAAAGGGGCCGACGAACCCGCCCAAATTGCCGATTGAGTTGATAACGGCAATGGAAACCGCGGCGCTTGAGCGTGAGAGAAACAGCGTAGGCAAAGCCCAGAACGGGGATTTAAACGCGTACAAGCCCGCGAGGCTCAAACTGATCATCGAGATGGAAACATACGGGTTTGTCGTCATTCCGGCCCCGAACAAGGCTGCTGCTGCGACGGCCAAGGGAATCGCCGAATGCAGCCGGCGCTCGCTGCGACGGTCGGAGCTACGCGACCACAACACCATGACAACTGTGGCAAATATATACGGGATCATCGCGATCAGTCCGATTTCGGTATGGCTGATATTTGTTGAAAACCCCTTAATGATTTGCGGCATCCAGTAGCCGACACCTAAGCTTCCGCACTGGTAGACAAAGTAAATGAAGGATAGGTAAAGGACTTTCGGACTAGCGAGCACTTTGAACGTCCCGATGTGTTTCACGCTGGGGCGTGCTTTTTTGTCCTTCTCAAGCTCGGCCAGCAACCAGTCACGCTCCTCAGGCTTCAACCACTTGGCATCCTTCGGGCGATCGGCCAAGTACAGGAAGCACATGACGCCGCCAAGCAGCGCAGGCGCACCTTCGAGGACCAGCATCCATCGCCATCCACTCCACTGCAGCCAATGAACGTTATCCATAATCCACGTGCTAAGCGGCGCACCAATGATGTACGAAACCGGGATGGCCGCGGTGAACAGGGCAACGGTCGTCGCTAATTCTTTGGCACGAAACCAGTACGTCAGGTAGACGATGATGCCTGGGAAAAAGCCCGCTTCGGATACCCCGAGCGAGAACCGTAAGATATAAAGCTGAGTCGCGTTTTGGACGAAAGCAGACACAATGGCGACCGCTCCCCATGTCAGCAAAATACGTGCAATCCATACGCGCGCACCATACTTGTTAAGCATCACATTGCTGGGCACTTCAAACAGGAAATATCCGATGAAGAAGATGCCCGAGACGAAGCCAAACGCTTCACTGCTAAGGGCGAGTTCCTTGTTCATCTGAAGCGCCGCATACCCAATGTTCGCCCGATCCAGATACGAGACGATGTAAAGGATGAACACGAACGGAATGATGCGCCATGAAATTTTCCTGACGAGCGCTGTTTCGTTTATTGCTGATGGTGCTTGCATATCAGTCTCATCGGCGTCAAGCCGCTCGATGCCCATAAAGGTTCAGAGGTGCTTACGCTTGATGTTGCGAGAAGATCATGCAAACGGGGCTGCCGGTTTGAACGGAGAATCCTGTTGGCTTGATCCGTCCGGACGTGTGGTCCACAGCAAACGCGACGATGTTGTCGCTTTCTTCATTCAAGACGAACATGAACCGGCCGTTTGGCGTCGATGTCATGAACCTAGGCGTACGACCTCGGCTTTGTTCGACTTCAACAAGACTCAAGAAACCGGTGTCCTGATCGACCTTGAACACGGCGACGCTGTCATATCCCCGATTGGACGCATACACGTATCGGCCCGTGCTATCGACTTCGATCTCCGACGCGCGGCTATTGCCCGTGAAGGTGTCTGGCAGCGTCGAAACCGTTTGCAAAGGCTGCAGAGAACCGTTGCTGGGCGAGTACCGGTAGGTAGTGACCGTGGAGTCAAGTTCATTGACGCAGTATGCGAAGCCCGATTTCGAGTGGAACGCAATATGACGAGGCCCTGACGTCTCTCGTGTTGAAACGAACGCTGGCGTGCCTGGCGTGAGTTGTCCGTCCTTGAATCGGTAAGTCAGGATCTGATCCAGCCCCTTGGCCGGCACGATGACAAATTCGCCTGACGGGTCGAACGGGTTGAAATGGGGCTTCGGCACCTTTTGCTCGACCCGGTGCGGACCGAGCGGACCTTCGAGCTTCACGAGTTGCGTCAGCTCCTTAAGCGAGCCATCGTCAGCAATAGGCAACACAGCGAGGCTTGATCCAATATGATTCGACACGACCACATAACGACCCGTCGGATCGAGCGCCAGATGAACCGGATTCTGGCCTTGCGTGCTTTGCTTGTTGATGAACGAAATTTTCCCGGTCGCTTTGTCTACCGCGTAAGAACTGATGTCGCTGAGATCGCCGTGGACAGTGTAGAGGCGCTCGCCGTTGGCGCTCAGTGCCAGAAACGACGGATTGACTTGGTCCTTTAGAAGTTGAACCCGTTCAAGCTTCCCTGACTCCTCATCGACTGAGTAGACGCTGATACCGTCACCTCGGGCATTGCGTTCGCGAGTGGTACGGCAGCCAACATAAGCAAACATACGATTTCCTTTCGAATTCGAGGGGCGGTTTGCCCGGTTAGATGCTGCAAAGGCCGTGGGAAACGTAGACCAAATTGTCGCCAGGGCACTTATCGACGCGGCGCTCTGAAGAAGACGACGGCGTCTCATGTTCGCTACGATCGATTCAACAGCAATCAATTGATCTTTTAGATCCACGGTCTCGTCTCCATAATTTTTCTTCTGGGGTTTTCACTAGATTGCATTTTTACTCGCGAAAGTGCAAAAATACAGTTATGGAAAACACTTACTCCCCCCCACAAGCGAGCCTGCGGTCCGGCGATGAAGCTTTTCGGTTCATCGATCTTCCGGGAATGTTCGGCACTAAGTTCACGCGGTTGCCGGTTGTATTGCGCCTGTTGCTGGAAAACGCGATCCGCAATACGGACGGCGAAGAGCGCCGGCTCGCGGTCGACGGGATCTTCGGTTGGCTCGAGCGCGGCACGAGCGAGGTCGAAATCGCATTCCAGCCCAATCGCGTGTTGATGCACGACACGACGAGCACGCCTGCGCTGGTCGATGTCGCGGCCATGCGCGACGCGCTCGCCGAAGCGGGTGCTGATCCGAACGCCCTCAATCCGGTACTACCCGTGGATTCGTCGGTTGATCACTCATTGGCGGTTGAATATTTCGCCCGACCCGATGCTGCGCCGATGAACCTGTCACTCGAGCTTCGGCGTAATAACGAGCGGTATCGATTTCTTTGCTGGGCATCGAAAGCGTTGACCGGAGTGCGGATTCATCCGCCGGGAACGGGGATCATGCACACCATCAATCTTGAGCAGCTGGCAACGGTTGTCTCGGTCGTAGAACGTGACAATGAGCGCTGGGCGGTACCAGACACCTTGATCGGCACCGACAGCCACACGCCAATGATCAACGGCATCGGCGTACTTGGATGGGGCGTTGGAGGTCTGGAAGCGCAGACGGTGATGTTTGGCATGCCCGTGATGCAGCGAATTCCTGATGTCATTGGCGTTCGCTTGACGGGCGCTTTCCGACCCGGGACGCTCGCAACCGACCTGGCGTTGACGGTGACGCAGCGCCTTCGCCAAATCGGTGTATCTGGCGAGTTCGTGGAGTTCTTTGGTCCTGGCGTTGCGACGTTGACTGCTGGCGATCGGTCTGTTGTCGCGAATATGGCCCCGGAATATGGTGCGTCCACGGGCTTTTTTCCGGTTGATGAATCCACGCTCGAGTACCTTCGAACAACTAATCGAACTTCGAGCGCGATCGCACTGGTCGGAGAATTTTCGAAGCGACTGGGTGTGTGGTTTGACCCGTCCGCGGAGCCAACCTACACGCGAAGGATCAACATCGATCTGAGCGAGATCGGCATGCATATCGCCGGCCCACGCCGTCCGCAGGATTTGCTGGACTATTCAGAAACCTCGGCGGCGCTTGCGACTTTTGCTTTTAAACCAAGCACCGCCGCGACGTCGATGCCCAAGCACCCGGTGGCGATTGCTGCCATCACCAGTTGCACCAATACGTCTGACCCGGCCTTGCTCATCGCGGCGGGTCTAGTCGCCCGCAAGGCGCGAGAACGAGGGCTAAAGGTCTCGCCATGGATCAAGACCTCACTCGGACCCGGTTCGCCCGCTGCCGCGGCGTATCTCGAGCGTGCTGGTTTGATTGATGACCTGTCGTCGGTAGGGTTCGACATCGTTGGATACGGATGCACGACCTGCATTGGAAATTCCGGTCAGCTCACCCAGCCGATCAAGGATGCGCTCGCAAGCAAGTCCGTCTATCCCGTCGCCATGTTGTCGGGCAACCGAAATTTTCCGGGCCGGATTCATCCGGATCTGGATCTGGGCTTCATCATGTCACCGCCCCTGGTCATCGCTTTTGCACTAGCTGGTGACGCGGAAGTCGATTTAAGCCAGGACCCGGTGCAAATCACCGCAGATGGTAAGCCCGTTTTCTTGAATGATTTATGGCCAAGCCGCGAGGAGGTTGCAGCGTTGGTGAAGCAGGCTGCGGAGCCGAGTGATTACCCCCGCGCGTTCGCTATCGCCAGTCAGAACCCGCTTTGGCACGAAATGAAAACCCCGGAAAGTGCTCAATTTCCGTGGGATCACGCGTCGACTGCGTTGCGTCGGCCGCCCTTTGCTTCCCTCTCGGAAGGCTCCCAGCTTGGCAACTACATCGCCTACCCGTTGCTCGTGCTGGGCGACGATGTAACAACCGATCACATTTCCCCTGCAAGTGCGATTCCGAAAGATAGCTACGTCGCTGACTTCCTGGTGGAGCGCGGAGACGATCGTAACGACCTCAATGTTTTTGCGTCTCGCCGCGGGAACTGGGAAGTCATGGTGCGTGCCGCCTTTTACAACAAGACGCTTGTCAATCTATTGAAGGCTGACGCCCCGACGGCAAACACGTTGCACGTCCCGACTGGTGAAGTGCTGCCGATCTTCGAAGCTGCCAATCGATACCGCGCCGATGGAGACTCGGTCGTTCTCATCGCCGGCGAGCGATATGGGACGGGATCCTCGCGCGACTGGGCCGCGAAAGGCCAGCGACTGCTCGGCATTCGCGCGGTCCTGGCTGTCAGCTTCGAGCGTATTCACCGGTCGAATCTGATCGGGATGGGCATCCTGCCTCTGCGCCTGCCTGAAGGCATCACGCCCGTTTCGTTGAACGTTCGCCCCGGCGACAAGCTCGAAATCAGCGCATCAGCCGAGACGTTGGCACCTCGTTGCCTAATCGGTGTCAAAATCGTTCGTGTGGATGGGAAAATCGACCAATTTGAAGCAACGGCAGCCGTAGAAACGCAACTTGAAACGGCACTGCTGCGCGCCGGAGGCGTAATCCCATTGATCCTGCAAAAAACACTGGCAGCGCAATCGCTCCCGACCTGACGACCTAGGCGGAGCGTGCGAGCCGAATGAAGGAACAGGCTAGAATCGTCATGAACGACAAATCGATCGCCTCGCAAATCGTCGCGTTTATTCACGCAGAAGGAATGGCTGTCGGCAGTCACTTGCCGGCACAACTAATCGCGGATCGCCTTCGTGTGTCGCGCTCCCCGGTCAACGATGCTCTCGCCTTCTTGCATGAAAAGGGCGTGTTAATTCGCGAGCGGAATCGCGGATTTTTCTTGGCAAAGCCAGTGGAGCAGCCGCTCGACCAGGTCGTCGACCAGCTTGGTTTGGGCGAAGCGGATGTCGTCACGAGCGTTTATTTTCGAATCGCCGACGACAGGCTGAAGGGGTTACTGCCAGAGGAAGTCTCAGAGCAGGCGCTCAAAACGCGCTACGGATTAACGAATACCCAGCTCAACTCCGTGCTTGGGCGCATCTCGCAAGAAGGCTGGGCCGAGCGCAAACCGGGCTACGGCTGGCAGTTCTCTTCGATGCTGACCACCCCGGATAGCCTCTTGAAATCGTATCGACTGCGGTTGGCGCTTGAGCCCGCTGCGTTGCTAGAACCCGGATATCGGCTTGATCCAAAGGTACTCATACGGTGCCGAGCGGCCGAGGTACATTTGCTGCAGGGAGGAATCGAAACGGATACCGCTGACCAGCTTCACGACCGAGGGGTACGTTTTCACGAATCGTTGGTGGAAGCGTCGGGCAACTCATTTTTTATTGACACCATCAAGCGCGTAAATCGCGTCAGACGCTTACTCTCCTATCGCTCGATGCAGGACAGACAGCGCTATACCGAGCATTGCAAGCAGCACCTGAACGTTCTTGATCTGCTGGAGAAAGAACGCAACGAAGAAGCGTCCGAGGAGCTTCGCGCTCATCTTCGCCACACGCTCGACGCGCTATCCAACATCAGCAACATTCTCAAACCCTAGATCGGATCCTTACCTGATCTCTTCCACATCGCTCATGACAGTCAACGCTTCGATTCTTTCCTCCTTCACGCCGACCGGGCGACTTCGTGCTTCAATCAATCTGGGGAATCCGATACTAGCCAACGAGGATTCCGCAACGGGACAGCCGTTTGGCGTGTCGGTGGATATTGCGTTGGAATTTGGGAAACGACTTGGCGTTCCTGTCGAGCTAGTTGTATTCGATGCAGCGGGGAAATCCGTTGAAGCGGTAACCAATGAACACGCCGACTTTGGCTTCTTTGCGATCGATCCAGTCCGAGGCGCAAGCATCGCCTTCACCGCACCCTATGTGCTGATTGAAGGCTTTTATCTTGTGCGCGACAAGTCAGTAATCCGCGAGAATGCCGACGTTGATCGTGCTGAAAATCGTGTGGCTGTTGGCATAGGAAGCGCATACGACCTGTATCTGACGCGCGAGTTGAAGCAAGCAGAAATCGTTCGGGCGCCAACGTCCCCTACCGTCGTGCAAACCTTCGTTGAACAGAACCTCGAAGTGGCCGCAGGCGTAAAGCAGCAACTCGAAGCCGATGCCGCCAAAACACCTGGCCTACGCTTGCTCAACGAACGCTTTATGGTCATACAGCAGGCGATGGGAACACCGAAGAGCCGGGGAGCGGCCGCGGCAGCGTATTTGGCCGATTTTGTGGAAGAAATAAAGGCTTCGGGATTCGTTCAAAACGCACTTGAAATGCATCGCATCGCTGGTGCATCACTTGCCCCGCCTCGTGATTGATTAAAAGGTGATAGCCGTTTCATCGGCGCTGCCACTTGTTGATAACGCATGTCGCAACGTCGCTGTACACGCGCTTGAGCTTGCGCGGAAGGAGAAGATCGTAGGCCCTCCCCTTGCCAACCGCGACGCAAGAACTCTGAATTAATGTCGGTGTTCGTTTGGATCGCGGACCCGTTTCGCGCTACGTAGAAGCCCACAAACCAATACATACGTCGTAGTGAACGCAATGCTCGCGGCTCGCAGCGGGTATATGGCAAAGAAACCAATACCCGCACGATTGTCCCCGACTGCCTCGACAGACTATTCTCCAGCGTCGAAGATGACACTCTCGATGTCGACCGCCAAACACTTCGCAAACTCCCGGGCAAGGACGATTGAAACGTCAGAAGGCTGGCCGGTTGTCGCGTCGCTGTTGGCCCCTATGCCAACGACCTCGTGGCCAAGGCGACACCTCACGAAAGCCAAAGCGGCTAGTGAAGTTCGGGGTCTAGAGACGAGGGAACGAAAACATCACCCGCCATAAGGCGACGGGCGCTTCGACTCATAATTGCCTTCGTGACCATCCACGTACCATCCTTCTGTTCGGCTTCGGCGCCCACTGTCATCGCGCCGGAAGGATGTCCGAAACGGATTTCATTCGTCGCTTTCCCTACGACAAGCTGGTTGACCACGGTACCGGGTATGGCTCCGGCGACGGCGACGGCAACGGCACCGGTTCCAGTCATCGCGTGGTGAAGTTTGCCCATCGACAAAATTCGCGCGTTGATGTCGATGCTTGACAAGTCGACTCGCTTTCCGCTCGACGCCACGTATTCTGTAGGTAGAGAGACAAACGCCAGCTTCGGCGTGTGAGGACGAAGTGCCGTCACTTCTTCGGGCGTCGCCGCCAGACCCATCCGAACCGCCGCGTGCGCGCGAATCGCTTCGCACTTGTTCAGCAACTGGACGTTATCGTTCACGTCCGCCTGCATTTCATTGCCACGCAGACCCAGATCTTCCGCCGTTATGAAGATTGCAGGATTACCCGCATTGATCATCGTGACCTGGAATGTGCCGTATCCCGGGACGTCGAGCGAATCTATGGGATTTCCGGTTGGAAACATTCCTCCCGTTGTCTCTTCACAATCCTCAGAGCCGCCGGGGTTGAGAAATTCGATCTTGATTTCGGCTGCCGGAAAGGTCACACCGTCGAGCTCGAAGTCACCTTCCTCGACAACCTCCCCATTTCTCACTGGAACATGCGCAATGATCTTCGCATTGATGTTCGCCTGCCAGATGCGGACAATAGCCACGCCGTCCTGAGGTGGCTTAACAAACCCTTGCTCGATCGCAAACGGGCCGACTGCAGAGGTGAGATTGCCGCAATTGCCAGACCAGTCGATGACCGGCTTGTCGATGGAAGCCGCGCCAAAGAGGTAGTCGACGTCGCAGTCTGGCCGTGACGACGGCCCAACGAGCACCAACTTGCTCGTGCTGGAGGTGGCGCCGCCCATCCCGTCGGTCTGCTTTTCGTACGGGTCCGGGCTACCGATCACGCGTAGCAAAATCTTGTCGCGAAGAACGGGATCGGCGGGTAGACTCTCGGCGCGAAAAAAGACACCCTTGCTCGTGCCGCCGCGCATGTACACAGCGGGAATCCTATATTGAGTCAAGCTCTGCTCCTATTGGGTTTTGAAGGTGATGCACACAGGGCTACCTGCGGAAACGATGTGACCGGTTGGCGTCGGGGCGCCAGTTTTTGCGTCAAGGAGGTACTGGACGATTGAATCGGACTGTTCGTTGGCAACATAGAGCATTCGACCGTCGTGACTGAGACAGATGAATCTGGGGCACTGCCCCTGCGCGTCAGTCCAGCGTGCCTTTGACGGGATGCCAGTTGCTCCGTCAAGCGCGACCGTCGCGATGCTGTCGTGGCCGCGATTCGATATGTAGAGGGCGGTTGCGTCGTGCCGTATCGCGATGCCAGCGGCCCGTGACAACTTGTGGCTGTCACAGCGCACAACAGACATCGTGTGTAACGGTTCGAGCGCGCCGGATAGTAGGTCAAAGGACCATGCCGTGAGCGTTGAATCAAGTTCATTTGCAACGTAAATCATCGCAAGGGTCGGATGGAAGACCGCATGGCGCGGCCCCGCGCCTTCCCGCGCCCGGCCGGATGTCAGAATTGGCATGCTACCTACACCGTCCCACCTGACGGCAAAAACTGTATCCAGTCCCTTGTCGGGCACGATGTGCCAGTCAGTGTTGTAACGTCGCGTTACGAATCGTGAGATGTAATGCGGATGCGACGAAACCTGTTCGATTCGATGTGGACCGGCGGCACCAGGAAAGTGGACCGACGAAGCAACACTGCCCAGCGATCCGTCGGGATCGATCGGAAGCTGCGCCGCATTTCCAGTTGCATAGTTGGCGACGACCAGCGACTCTCCGTTCTGCGACAAGGCGAGGTGTACCGGATTGCGCCCCCCGCACGGTTGACGATTCAGAGCGGTTAGTTTTCCAGTTGTTGCGTTGACCGCGTAGCTGCTTACTTCGGTGCCGTCGCCGTGCACGGCATAGAGAATGTTCTGGGCCTCGTTCAAAGTCAGGAAACTCGGGTTTTCCAGTGGCTCGAACGATTCGACGTGTTCCCAGGATCCAGACGAAGGATCCACCGCGTAGACTCCGATACCCTTGCCGCGTGCGTTTCTCTCGCGTGTCGTTCGGCATCCGACGTAGGCGAAGACGGGTGCCATTTTTAAGCCGCCTCTAACATTTCGTCTGAGATGCGCGGCAGCAGTCCACCGGCATTGAAGATTTCCGCTTCTTCTTCGGTGTCGATGCGGCATTTGACCGGCACAGTGACCAGGTCGCCGTTTTTGCGCCTGATTTTCAGGCCGAGCGTCACGCCGGGAGACACGTCTCCCTCCAAGCCCTCAACCGAGTAAATTTCCGATCCATCGAGCTGGAGTGTCACACGGTCGGTGCCTTCCGCGAACTCCAGCGGCAACACACCCATGCCAACGAGATTCGAGCGATGAATGCGTTCGAAGTTTTCGCAGACAACCGCGCGCACGCCGATGAGTCGCACGCCCTTGGCTGCCCAATCGCGCGACGAGCCAGAACCATAGTTTTTCCCTGCGATCACGATTAACTCCTGTGCGCGAGACAGGTACAGCTCAGCCGCATCGAACAAACGCATGATCCTGCCCTCCGGCTCAAGCCGCGTGAGCGAACCTTCCTGACCATTAGCCATCTCGTTATGAAGACGGTTGTTCGCGAAGGTCGCCCGGATCGCCACCCGATGATCGCCGCGCCGCGTGCCGTACGAGTTGAATTCCGCCGGCTCAACGCCGTGCTCGATCAGGTATTCGCCCGCTGCGCTTTCCGGAAGGATCGCACCTGACGGTGAAAGGTCGTCGGTCGTAACGTTGTCGCCAAACACACCGATGGCCCGCATGTCCGCAAATCTGGCCGCGCTGATGAGATCGGGTTGCCAGTAAGGCGGCCGGCAGATGTAGTTGCTGTCCTCGCGCCACGGAAAGCGTGCCGGCACCGCGGCTTGGCCATGCACACGCTCGCTCTTGCGGAACATCTCCGTATAGATCTTGAGATACTGCTCGCCGTGCACACTTGCCTTGAGCAGCGTGTCGATCTCCTCGTCAGCCGGCCACAGATCCTTCAGATAGACCGGCGCGCCGGTCTTGTCTGTTCCGAGCACACCGTTCTCGATGTCCACGTGAATGGTCCCGGCGATCGCATACGCCACGACCAGCGGCGGAGAGGCAAGAAAAGCTTCCTTCACGCGCGGATGAATACGTCCATTGAAATTGCGATTGCCCGAGAGGACAGCCACTGCATGCACATCACGGCTCACAATGTCCGCTTCAATTTCTTTCGAAAGCGGACCAGACATGCCGTTGCAGGAAGTGCAGCCGAAGCCGATGATTCCAAAGCCGAGTGCTTCAAGCGGCTCCATCAGTCTCGCTTCACGCAGGTAGCTTTCGACCGGCTTCGATCCGGGTGCGAGAGAGGTCTTAACCCACGGTTTGCGCTCGAGGCCGAGCTCCACAGCCCGGCGGGCGACCAGTCCGGCGGCAATCATGTTGCGCGGGTTGGAGGTGTTCGTGCAACTCGTGATCGCCGCAATGACGACGGCCCCGTCATCGAGTTTGACCGGGCTCGCCGGATCCGGCTGCTCGGCTACAGCTTCGGCCGGACGCGCGATACCCTTCGAGATGAGACTGGAGAGCGGCACGCGGTCGTGCGGATTGGCTGGCCCCGCCAGTGCGCGGCCGACGGTTGACAGGTCGAATGACAGGACCCGGTCATATTCGGCATGGGCGAATGCATCGGCCCAAAGCCCCTGTGCTTTCGCATAGGCTTCGGTCAAGGAGATTTGCGCTTCGGTCCGCCCAGTCAGGCGCAGGAAATCGAGCGTTTTTTCGTCGATCGCGAATAGCGCGGCAGTCGCGCCGAACTCCGGAGCCATGTTCGAGATGGTCGCCCGGTCACTCAACGTCATAGCGCGAGCGCCGTCGCCGTAGAACTCGATGATCGTGCCAACCACTTTTTGCTTGCGCAGAAACTCCGTGATTGCGAGGACCAGATCGGTCGCCGTAATGCCAGGTTGCCGGAAACCCTTGAGTTCTACACCGACGATGGTCGGCAGGCGCAACCATACGGCACGACCGAGCATCACCGATTCAGCTTCGATACCGCCAACGCCCCAGCCTAGTACTCCCAGCGCGTTGATCATCGTGGTGTGGCTATCGGTTCCCACCAGCGTATCGGGAAAGGCAACGCCGTCTTTTACCTGAATGACCGGCGACAGATGTTCGATATTGACCTGGTGCACGATCCCGTTGCCTGGCATCAGGACGTCGAGATTTGAGAAAGCCTGCTTGCACCATGCGAGGAATTCGAAACGTTCGGCGTTTTTGCTTCTCTCAATTGCCATATTCTTGGCCATCGCCTCCGGGTCCGTCCCGGCCACCTCGACGTTGAGGGAGTGGTCGACCACCAGATGCGTGGGCACCACCGGGTTGATCGTGGTTGGATCGCCGCCGGCCTCGGCCACCGCATCGCGCATCCCCGCCAGATCGACAAGCGCCGGGGTGCCGAGCAGATCCTGCAGGACCACGCGCGCCGGGTAGTAGGGAAAGTCCACGTCGTGACGGCGCGCGGTCAGCGCCGAGAGATACGTCTCCACTTCAAAAGCGGGCTGCCTGCGCACGATGTTTTCGGCGAACACACGAACGCAATACGGAAGGCGGGCGAATTGAGCTGCATCGAGCAACTGCGTCGCATCAACGACTCTGACGAAATCTACGGTCTGGCTGGGAAGACGATTGCTGGACATTTAGGTGTTCTCCGGGAGGTGCAGTGTGGCTTGCGTTTTGATGTAATGCATTCTATGACCATAAAACGCAATGTGCAAACACATACGCTGTCGGTGCTTACCCGTAATATTCAGCTAGTTCGCGCACCGGTAAGCGCTAAAATAGAGGTTTACACCGCTCTTTTCAACACTTTGTTGCTTAAGGCTTAAGTGCGTTATATGATCACTAAACGCAATAAAAAACCGTCCAAAAGTAGATGTTGTGCCGGACCAAGACGTAACAGATAGGTAGGGTGCGGCCAGTGAACACTCAACACGATTCAGATCGGAGCGAGCGATGGCAAAATCCCAGTTGAACCTTTCAGATGCGCTGCCTCGCCTGGCGGTCGTGAATGGCCACGGACTGCCTTCATCCCATATGGACTCAACCGAACAATCGCCCGTATCCCTGACCCCGCTGCAGACGCGGGTGATCCGCGAAATCCTGTCGCTCGCACGACGTGACGACCTGTCGATGGGAGACAGACTCGCTGAATCAGTGCTTGCGGAAAGAATCGGGACGTCCCGCTCACCCGTGAATGTTGGCCTGCATCATCTGGTTTCACTGGGCGTCGTGTTCTACGACGCGAACCGGGGATTCTTCATGGCAAAGCCGGCGCGGGAAGTTACCGACGTCGTGGCTCAGTTTTTTGACGAGCCAGAAGAGCCTCTGTATATGAAAATTGCCGAAGACCGACTCGCCAAGCGATTGCCGGACGTGATATCCGAAGCGGATTTGATGCGGCAATACGAGGTGTCGCGCAGCGCGCTGCGCCGGGTTTTGTCGTTGATGCAGGAGGAAGGATGGCTAGAGCGGCAGGTCGGGCATGGCTGGCAGTTCATGCCGATGATCGACTCCGTTGAAGCGTACGAGGAGAGTTACCTGTTTCGCGCAGCGATCGAACCTACTGGCGTGTTGTCGCCGATGTTCCGCGCCGACCGGGTTGAATTGAGGGAGTTGCAGCGCAGACAGCAGTTCATTGTCGACGGAGGCTACCTGACGATGAACTCCATCGAGCTCTTCGAAGCGAACAGCGACTTCCACGAAACGATTGCCAAATGGTCGGGAAACCGCTTCATCGCACAGTCGGTTCGCCGGATGGACCGGCTGCGCCGGCTGGTGGAATATCGCCAGGCCAAGACCCGCAAACCGCGTCAGGAGCAGGCGCTCGAACACCTCGCTATTCTCGACGCGATTGAGCATCAAGATCTTCTGAAGGCGGCGGCTCTCCTTCGCGATCATATCGAGGGCGCCCGTCGTGGAAAGGTTCGTGCACAAGAAGTATTCGCATCGCAGTAATTGCGTTGCAGACGCTAGCGGCATTTTCGCCGCTTTTTTTAACCAGTAACTGCGTTTTGTGATAACAAAACGCTTAACAAAACTTACAGATAAAAGCGGGCATTTTTTCCCGGGCAAATTCACTCGTTAAGACCGCTGATAGCCCTTCTACGTTTCGACGTGTGAGCGTTTTGCGCTTAGTGAGCACTAAACGCTTTAATATTTTAATCGCCGTCGTCCCTGGGATGCGGCAGATCGGTCACCGGGCGACGTCCGTTCGGTGCGCGTGACAATACTGGAGACAACCATGTCATACCGCAGAGGTTGGATAGCCGTGTTTCTGTTTTCGCTATCAATGATTAACTATATGGACCGGATCGCACTATCGATCGCGGCCAAGCCAATTGCGAGCGAATTCAAGCTCTCAGCGGTTGGTATGGGTTATCTCTTTTCGTCGTTCATCTGGAGCTACGCCCTTTTTCTCATTCCGATGGGTATTCTCATTGACCGGTTCGGTACCAAGCGTATGGCTGGCGTCGGGATTTTCGTCTGGTCGGCTGCAACGGCCCTCACGGGTGCGGCCAGCAGCTTCGGGAGTCTTCTGCTGGCGCGACTAGTGATGGGTGCAGGCGAATCCGTCAGCAATCCTGTCGGCGCGAAGGTCATTCGACAGTGGATACCGGCAAACGAGCGGGGGATAGTCACATCGATGTTTAACAGCGGGTCATATGCAGGCCCGGCGATCTGCTCGGTGATTCTCGGCTCACTCGTTGCTCTCTACGGGTGGCGCATGTCATTCGTTATCGCCGGCGGGATCGGGTTCGCATGGCTCGTGGCGTGGCTGGTATTTTTCAACTCACCGGAAAAAGCTCGCTGGCTTAAGGCGGAAGAGCGGGAGAAGATTGTCCGTGAGTGCAACACCACAACGATAAACGCGAGCGCAGTCGGCGCCGAATCGTCAGGTCTTCTGTCATTGATGCGCACCCCGACCTTGTGGGGACTCGCTGTTACACAGGGCTGCAACGTCTACACCCAGTACTTGTTCCTTACTTGGCTGCCAAGCTACCTTCAGGCGAGTCGCGGCCTGAGCATTACGCACACGGGTCTGTTCTCAGCGGTTCCCTATGCGGCAGCCGTAGTGCTTTGCATCTTCGTCGGCCGTCTGAGCGACCAGTACCTCAAGAAAAGCGGAGTCGGCACAGGCCGACGTCGTAATGCGGTCGCGCTTTCCATGCTCGCCGGCACGGCAATTCTTGCGGTGCCCTTTACCTCTAACCTTGCCGTTCTGCTGGTTGTCTTCTCGATCACCCTGACTGGTATCGCATCTACGACGTCACTGAATTTCGCCTTGTTGAACGATCTGCTTCCCAATTCACGCGATGTAGCGAAGGCAATGGCGTTCGTCGTCGTAGGTGGAAATATTTTCGGCATGATTGCGCCGATTGCAACCGGGTACGTAATCGCTGCGACGAGCAGCTACGACTGGGCATTTGGTATCGCAGGACTGCTATTGCTGATTGGCGCGGCCGTTGTGCTTACGATGACCCGCTCCCCAATGACTGCTCCCCCTAAATCGGTGAAGGCAGGGGCCGCCGCGTAGCTCGAGACGGGAATAACACAGAGGTACTTCGACAGGATTTAAAGCCTACTGGTGAAGTCTACTTCGCACCCTCTGTACGTCTAACCGGCCGGGCGAAATCGCTGTCGTGAGTCGGACTACGTGCCCATTCCGGATTGACGGTTTCAACGAGTTCGGCGAACGGGACGCACCTAGATGTACGTTGCGCCACGGCTACTGTTGACCGGACGTCTGCTTACCAATCTGACGAAAAATTAAGGCGGTATTTAAATGAATAAAGTGCCCCTGAATAGACCATTTTTTAAGCCAAATACTTCGTACTTCGAATAATTGTATGAACATATTTTAGAAAAATTAAGGCATGTGCCATCGAATGCTCAACGCCCGCGCGCGGACCCGAAAAGTCACTGAGGCATCCTGGCCTCAATCGATTGAAAACTGAAGAAACAAGGAGTCTACCCATGAAAGCATCCGACCTGTTCGTCAAGGCCCTGGAAAACGAAGGCGTCGATCGCATCTTCGCCGTGCCGGGCGAAGAGAATCTGGACGTGGTCGAATCGCTGCGCCGCTCAAGCATCCAGCTTATTCTGACCCGCCATGAACAGACCGCTGCCTTTATGGCCGCGACTCACGGCCGCCTTACCAGAAAGCCAGGCGTTTGTATGGCGACACTCGGACCCGGCGCGTTGAATCTGGTCACCGGCGCGGCCTATGCCCGCCGATGGCATCGTCGCGCTCGACAACGGCATGTACAAGATCTGGTTTGCGCGCTGCTATCGCACGCGCAGCGCCAACACGCTGCTGCTCGATAACGCGTTGGCCACGATGGGGGCAGGCCTGCCGTCGGCCATGATGGCCTCGCTGCTGTATCCCGGCCGGCGAGTGATGGCGGTCTGCGGTGATGGCGGTTTCATGATGAACTCGCAGGAGCTCGAAACCGCTGTCCGGCTGAAGCTCAACCTCGTCGTGCTGATCATTCAGGACGATGCCTACGGAATGATTCGCTGGAAACAAGCGGTCGACGATTTCGCCGATTGGGGGCTGAGTTTCGGCAATCCGGACTTCGTCAAATACGCGGAAGCCTACGGTGCGAAAGGACGGCGGGTCGAGTCGGCCGAAGGTCTGGTTCCGACGCTGGACGCGGCGTTTAGCGAAGGGGGCGTGCAACTCGTCGTCGTTCCGGTCGATTACTCGGAGAACAGTCGCGTGCTCGTCGACGAGTTGAGGAATCGTATAACGGAGGTGGCGCAATGAAGATCAAAGTAGCCGTTTTGCGAGCCATGGGCGCAACATCACCGTACGCTGTCTCCCGCCCGCTGCAGATTGAAGAGATCGAACTGGCGCCGCCCGGCCTCGATGAAAAGTTCTGTCGCAATAAGGCGCTCAGGTAAAATTCGGCTAACGGAAATGGATGACGACCACGATGGCCAAGACGACGAAGACGCCGCGCACGACATTGCCTCCTGGCATCGCCAAGGTGCTGAAACGACTGCACTATCCACTGGACGTGATCCTGCTGTGCGTGCGGTGGTATGTGGCGTACTCGCTGAGCCTGCGAAACCTCGAGGAAATGATGGCGGAACGAGGGTTCGAGGTTGACCATTCGACTGTGCATCGCTGGGTGATCAAGCTCGTGCCGTTGTTTGAAAAGACGTTTCGGAAGCGAAAACGTCCGATCGGCAAGAGCTGGCGCGTAGACGAGACGTATATCAAGGTCAAGGGTCAGTGGAAGTACCTGTATCGCGCTGTCGACAAGGCCGGAAAGACCGTCGATTTCCTGCTGCGAGCCCATCGTGACAAGGCTGCCGCGCGTCGCACTTCGAGAAGGCCATCGACCAGAACGGCGAGCCGGAGACCATCACCGTGGATAAGAGCGGCGCCAATCTGGCCGCCTTGCAAGCCATCAACGCCGAACGGGAAACGCCCATCAAGATCCGGCAGGTCAAGTATCTGAACAACGTAGTGGAACAGGATCATCGCGCTGTCAAACGGATCATCAACCCGATGATGGGCTTCAAGGATTTTCGTTGCGCCCGCATCATCCTGTCGGGCATCGAAGTGATGCATATGATCAGGAAAGGGCAAATGAAAGACGCTGGCATCCAGTGTACTGCCGCCGAGCAGTTCTATTCGCTGATTGCATAAGCAATCCTGATCATATCGGGAATTTCTGCCTTATCATCTTTATCGCGACACAACCCACGCAATCCACGCCCCGCTCCAGCAGCGAGGAGATCAGGAAATAGTTGCAGTACAGCGCATCTGCAACCATCACGTCTCCCGCACGAAAACCATCGAGCAGAGCGCGCACCAGACCAAGCTCGCCGGTGCCTTTGCCGCTGTGAGGCCCGATCGCCGCATCCAGCGCTGCGCCGGCGGCCAGGCAAATCACCGCCACCAATCGTGCCAGTGGAAAACCCACCCCGCTCGCCTGGCTACTGGGTTGCGGATATGCAGTCTGATTATCGGGGGTAACGGGCATCGACAGCCCCGTACCGTCCACCAGTTTGAGCGTGCGACCGCGCCATTGCCATGGCCGCAGCGCCTGCTGGCTCAGAAGCCGGCCTGTTTGCCGCGTGAGCGCCGTGACCATCTCTACCGGCAGGCGCTGGCGTGCCCTGCAATACGCGCCTGTGCGAACGCTGCAAGCACTCAGGCCGTCGGCGGCGCGCTGCGCCGCCCAGCCATTGACCGCCTTCTGGCACGAGCCATCGGCCTCCAGCGTCTGGCGCATGAACATCGACAGCGTCACTGTCGGCGCATACAGCCGCTCGCGGTGCTCGGGCAACTGCGCTTCGGTCGTTTCAAGCAATTGCGCACTTGTCAGAATGTTGAAGAACTCCACCGCCTCGCTCGACTGCGCCCGCCGCCGGACGCGGTTGCGGCGTTGATACAAATCGCTTTGGGCTTTACGATCCATGCTGGCTGGCCTTTGGTGAGATGGCTTGGGTGTTTCGTAACCAACCATCCTATCGATCCAAGGTCAGCCAACCTCCTTTATCTTCAAATACTTACGCTCGACATTGAGCAGCGAATAGCTAAAGTAAGTGCCATTCGCCTTAACGCGACAAAACCCGGAATACTTCTTCCTGGGCCTTGCGCGGACAGGGGTCCACGAACCATGAACAGGTGCGCTGGGCACAGCCAGTCCGAAGATCCTAGAACGTATGTCGGATGCCGGCAACAACCGCAATCTGCTTGTAGGAGTTGTTACCGCTCACGGCCCCGTTGAAACTGATCGCAGCAAGCGAAGCGTCCCGGGTCGCGAATTGGAGTACGGTAGCGAGATGAAGGGTCGTACGCTTGGACAGAAAATATTCGGTCCCAAGATTGATCTGCTGCCACGCAGGATGATTACCGGTCGCAAACGGCTTAATGCTCATTCCGCCTTGCGCAAAACCAGCGGTGTAGGTGTAACCCGCTCCAACAAGCCAAGAGGGCGCGATCAGTTTCTTCGCGTTAATTTCATAGTTGTCGAGGCGAAGCCGAGTACCGTCGAGATAATCGAGCGTCGAATCGCTAAAGACGGCCGACACGGTCAAGAACGAAAACGCGTACGTGCCGCCGACTGCAATGACGCTTTGTCGCGTAACGGGCGAAGTATTGTAGAAGATGCTGGAGGCGCCAAGCGTGTACTGATTGGCAGCGATCGCGCCATTGGGGTTTGTGTTATTTGCCGACGACGGGTCGTCCAACCGCATGTAGCTCACGCCTGCCTTGAACGGGCCGCCGTCGTATGAGACGGCTACGTTGTAGTCCCGATTATTTGCGAAGCCCGCGCCGTTAGTACCCGACGCCTGATTGCTGAAACCGTAAAGCACGCCGAAGGTTACACCGTGAACCGTTGGTGACTGATACTTGACCGAATTGTTGCTTCGGATCGTCTGGTACAGGTTATCGTTGTCGCCCACGTGGGCGCCGAACGTCCCCATGAATTGGGTCCATGCGAGGAACGAGCCTAGAAACTCATAACCGAAATCGTACTGCCGTCCCATTGTAAAGGTGCCCACGCTGGGGCTCGAAAGACCGACAAAGGCCTGCCGTCCGAACAAAAGACCGCCTTGCGCGAGTTTTCCAGTGGTTCCCTGGAAGCCGTTTTCAAGCGTGAAGACCGCTTTGAGTCCGCCGCCCAGATCCTCCGCTCCGCGTAGGCCCCAACGATCCCCGCTCAGTTCACCGGTTAGAGCCTTGAAGTTTCTTTGTCCTCGTGTTGTTGCGGAAGAAGCTTCGCTAGAAGAGTACGCTAACGATTCGTCGATAATTCCATATAGCACGACGCTTGGTTGCGCATATGTCCCTGTTGCCGCGCAGAGAAGCGCTATCGCGAGGCAGATGTCCTTTTTCATTTCGTCTCCTTTTACCTATCTAATTTTCTTAGTGGGTACCGCTACTTGCTTTTCATTCGGCTTCCAGACTCGCTTTAATGGCCGCCGCAGTAACGGGCGTGGTGGATGCTTTGTACGCTGTGGCCACGTCGCTCTTCATCTTGGCGAGCGTCGTCTTATCGAGAAACCGGCCTTTCAATACGACGGCGGATACTTTGTCGAGGTTGGCGAAGTCCTCAACAGGATTTCCTTCCAACAAAACCAGATCGGCGGTCTTACCCATTTCGACCGTGCCCATCGTCGCTTCGCGGTTAAGAAACTCGGCGCCGTTGAGCGTGGTCATCTGAAGGATTTCCAACGGCGAAAGTCCGGCTGTCGCGAGCTCATGAAACTCATCATGCAATCCGAACCCCGGGACCACCCAAACCGATGCAACGCCCGAGGCCGAGCCGGTAAGCATCTTGACGCCGCTTTGCTTGAGCATCTTGGTGACAGACTGCTGCAACGCAGAGGTCTGCCGAAGCGCAGAGGTCTGCCGAAGCGCAGCCTTGTTAGATGGCGTGAGATTGGCAAAGGTCCGTTCTAATTGCGTCCAGGTCGCAAGCCGGATCCTGTCAACGTAGGCCAGATTAGGATCGGCTTGAAATGCTGGATCATTCGTCGTTTCAAGTGCTTTGACGCGCCGAAAGGTGGGGTTGTCGTCAACATGCACCATCGCATGGGCATGCATGTCGAGGATCCAGGCACCACAAACTTTCCCGTCCCGTCAACAGCAGTGGCAGTTCCACTCACGCGAACAATTGCAGTCGGCGCAATCGTTATAATCTTTCCTCCGTCAATGACAACGGCTTGCCCGGTGTTGAGAGACCCGTCTCGAGTGTTGACGACGGTCGTGTTTTGAATGATTGTCCCCTGTGTTGCGTCAAACATCCCGTCGCTCCCGTGCCCGCACGCCACGATCAGGCCGCCAACGAACGAGATTGAAAGCAGTGTGATTACCAGTCTCTTGGGGTGCCACCTCATTCTGAGTCTCCTTCAAAATTAGTTACGAAATCATCGGGGACAGGCGGGCCCCAGACGTAAAGCGAGTCTTCAGGAAGGTAATCAGCGGCAGGCCAGTCGACGCCGGCCGGTATAAAGTCGATATCGAACGAGTACTCCGCGTAGCTGCCCCACGGATCACGGACGTAGCGGAAATAGTTTGACCCGAGCACGTGGCGACCCAACCCCCATCCTTGACAGTATCCGGCGCGCGCCATTTGCTCACTGCCAAGCGCAACATCGTCGATCGATGAGACGTCCCAACTCGTATGATGCAATCCCGGCCCATCGGACTTGGCAAACGCGATCAGATGGTGGTCGCTTCCATGAGGGCCATGCATAAATGCGATGATCGAACCAGAATGGTCGGACAACCTGAGACCCTGCACGTCGGAATAAAAGCGTCTGGATTGGTCTACGTCACTTGTGAAAAGCAGTATGTGGGACAAGCGATTCGGCTTCACTTGTGTGACCTCACTGCGGCACGGCGCCCTGCCCGACTCACTTGACTCGGGTGGAAAGATGCGCGCCGACTTTACCTGCGGCGAGGTCTTTTCGGCAACGATCAGCTGGAGCGGGATACCTTGCGGGTCGACGATCCAGATCCCTTCCGTACTGGCGCCGTGAGGCGGTGCTATACGGGCAATATTCATCAACGTGAGCCTCTCCTCAAACGCTTCTCGATCGTGGGCAAATACGCCGAGCGTCAACCACAAGAGGCGCTTGCGTTCGCCCTCTAGGACTCGCCCCCATCTATGCTCATGGCCGAAGGTATATAAGCTCAGTCCAGACAATTTCCGCCGCACGTCCAGACCGAACGACCTGAAAAAGTTCTCCGCCTCACCCAAATCGGGAACGCCGAATACAAACTCGTGGATCGAGTGGACAGCCGGATGAGGAGATCCATTTTCGATTTTCATTTTGTATTCCTGATTATTATCGGTCGATAGCCACTCCGCATTTTTGGAGAGGCATACGGTGTTTTTTAGACGATAAATTGCTGTTGCGTCCCGAGCCCATCGATACTTAGCTTGACTGTGTCACCCCGTTTGAGAAACTGCGGTGGCTTCATCCCCAAGCCCACACCTGATGGGGTTCCGGTAATGATGATGTCCCCCGGAAGCAAGGTCATGAACTGGCTCAGATAAGACACTATTTCAACGACGGAGAAGATCATGTCTGCGGTATTGCTTTTCTGTCTGATATCGCCGTTGACCGAAAGCTCCATATTGAGCGTCTGCGGATCTGGCATTTCGTCGCGTGTGACAAGCCACGGACCAACCGGTCCGAATGTATCGAAGCTTTTGCCTTTTCCCCACTGCCCGTTACGCTTTGTCTGCCAATGCCGCTCCGAAACATCGTTGGCCAGACAGTAGCCCGCCACATGCTCGATTGCCGTGTCTGTACTGACGCGCCGGGCCACCGAGCCGATGACGATGCCTAGTTCCACCTCCCAGTCGCCCTGAAGCGCGTCTTCGGGCAACACTGTGTCGTCGTTAGGGCCGCACAAGGAGGTAATCGCTTTCATAAAAACGACGGGTTCCGTCGGGATCTCCATGCCCGCCTCTTCAGCATGCTTGCGATAGTTGAGGCCAATCGCGATGAACTGCCGAACGCCGGCGACGGGAATGCCCACACGAGGCGTTCCTTCGACGCAGGGAAATTGCTCAAGGTCGACAGCGTTGATCGCGCGTAAGCGCTCAGGGGACAGCCACTCCGAGGTCCAGTCTGTAACAAGTGTCGACAGGTCACGGATATGACCATGCGCGTCGATCGCGCCTGGTTTCTCTTGGCCTTTCGGTCCGAATCGTAAAAGCTTCATGGTAGGTTCCGACTTGATTGAGTAGTTGGAGAAGGTCCGCTCACACTCACGCGTGCCAGCGCGGCAAGATTGCGGACGCATTGCCGCTCGCGATCCTGCGCCGCAGGTCTTCTGGCAACGCAAGTGCCTTGAACTGATCGACAGCGTGGGAGACGGGGAAATAGCTATAGTCCGTGCCGAAAAGAAGATGGGTAGACGGCACGACCTTACGAACGAGATCGAATGCTTCGGGTGCGTAGGCCTGTGCACACTCGAAGTAAAGCTTCGCGAACTCGGCGTAGATGCCTTCGGGAAACAGCACTTTTAACCGGTCTGGGCCGACCGATTTCCAATCGGAGAAGCCTGCTATGCGTCCCAAAAAAATGGGCATGACGCCGCCGCCGTGGCAGAAGATAAACTTGATGTCGGGTAGCCGTCTTGTCGTCTGCGATCCCCACAGACTCAAAATTGTTCTCGCGGTGTTGGTTGGAAATTCGATCCAAGGTGCGGTTATTCCCGATGTTTCGTACGTCAGCGTCGCGGGCGTGCAGCACGGAGCTTGAGCCGGATGGACATATACGACCGCTTTACGGCGATTCAGCTCTTCGAAAATCGGATCAAACTTCGGATCGCCGAGCCACGCGTCCTGGTAGTTCGTCACTAGACCGATACCATCCGCCTTCAGGACGTCGAACGCATACTCGATTTCTCTCAAAGAACCTTCAACATCGTTCATTGGGATTGAGGCGAACAATCCGAATCGACCGGGATGATCAACGCAATATTGCGTGCTCCACTCGTTCGTCTTGCGCGCCCTCGCCCGGCCTTCCGCGGCGTTGGTTTCCGGAATGGCCCCCGCGAACGCGATAGCGGTGTCTACGCCGTTACGATCAAGTTGATCGACGGCCATTTGAATCGACCACGGACTGCCATCGACGTTCTTAAAACTCGGTTCAAAATGATGATGTACATCGATCATACGTTGCGGCTGGACAGCAGCTCGCGCGAGAGCTGGAATCGCGGCCGATGCAGCGAGACCTGCTGATGCTGCCAGGAATTGCCTCCTTCCAAAACTCGGCGTTGCGCAACAAGCGCATTGGTAGTTGCTGGACGATTGGTTCATCCCGGATTTTTTTGTTGCCTTCACGGCGTCTCCTGTTTCTCTTTTGTTTTTAGACGTTTCACTCGGCTGTACGCTACTGATTTCCGCCTCGAGCAAATCGGGGAAACAATGCAAGGGCGTTGTCACGCATGAAGTCACGATGCATTGCGGCGGACATCAGAGGTGTTACGTCCAGTTTTTGCGCAAGATCAGCGACTAATGGTTCAGGCGTGTACGGCCAGTCGCTTCCGTACATGATGTGCTTGGGATCAGCGATCTCGAGAAGCGGCAAAATCTGGCGTGGCAAAGGAAAGCCGGCAAGGTCGTAATGCAGACCGCGAAGCGTCTCGTAGAACCGTGCACTGTCCAGCGGCCTAGGCAGTCCGAGCGCGGGCGCCAATCCTGCGACCCGGTCGGCGAGCACCGGAATCGTAGCGCCTGCATGCGGCACGATAATTTTCAGATTTGGAAAACGGTCCAGGGTGCCCGAGAGAATCAGGTTAAAGACGGCACGGGTGGTTTCGAACATGAATTCGAGCATTGGAAATGGATAACCAATCGGCGGGAGCGCCGTGGGATCACTACAGCATGGGCAATGCGGGTTGGTCGGGTGGATGAAAACCTTCGCGTGCCGACGGTTGAGCTCCTCGAAGACAGGATCGAGCTTTCTATCACCGAGGTATATCCCGTTGTGGTTGCTTTCCACTACAACGCCGTCGACATTCAAGGTATCGAACGCGTAGCTGATCTCTGCGAGCGACCCATCGATATCTGGCAGTGGCATGGAGGCGAACATGCCGAAGCGTGTTGGATGCGAGCTTGTCGCCTTAGCACCTTCGTCGTTCACATACCGGGCAAGCTTGCGTGCAGCGGCGTCGTCACCAAAATGCAGCCCCGGTGCGGAGATGGAAAGAATGGCGACGTCGATCCCCACGCGATCCATCATTCTCAAAGCTTGTTCCACGCTCCAGGCGGGAATACCGGGCATGCCGGACGGTTTTGAATGACCCGCAGCGGCAAGAGCTGCACGGTACTGCTCGGGCAGGTAGTGAGCATGCACGTCGAAACGCCCTGTATTCGGTTTCGCGGTCGGCTCTTTCGCGGCGTCGGCACCTGATGCAACCTCTGACGCGAAGCCCGTTGCTCCGAATGACGAAGCTGCAGCGCCCAACATGCCGGCAACCAACGCTCGCCGCCGGGGCCACATGTCATCCGGAAATGATCGCTCCTCCCTCGTCAGGTTGAGCGCGCGTTCGTTTAACGATCCTTGTGTGCGTGTAGTGGTGCGAGATTGCGTTACTTTAAAATTCATCGTCTTCTCCAATGACCCACCGCGCACTTCTGCGAGTGCGGGATTACCAACAATCGTTGTTGACCGTCCACCCGGCCGCAGGTGCATGCGCCTCGACTTGTTTGTACTTGCCGCTGAAAAAGACCAAGGGCTTGCGCTGCTCGCCTAGTTGCAGGCCTTCGATCTGCGCTACATAAAGCAAGTGGTCACCGGCCTCGTGGATTGCGGTTGTTCTAGCGACGATGTGCGCCAGGCTTCCGACGATCAATGGTGTCTCTTCACTGAACGTGTACGGCACGTTCAGCGTTTCGTCACGCTTGCCGCCGAAATGCGCACTGACGGCCTGTTGGTGCTCAGCGAGGAAGTTCACGCCGTAACGCACGCCTACACGGACAATGTCGTTGAACCGGGACTGCTTCCTTACTGAGACAAGCACAAGCGGCGGCTCCATCGACACAGACATGAACGCATTAGCCGTCATGCCGGCGGGTTTTCCCTCAGCAACATAGGTGATGACCGTCACACCCGTGGCGAACAAACCCATTACCGAGCGGAACAATCGGTTGTCTAATTCCATTTCGGTATCCCTATGAATGGTCGGGCGTCAAACAAGTGGAGTTACTGTGTTTTCCACGCCCAAAAGCGCCTTGCCATAGACCTCGATTCCCACCGCAGGTAAAACGACGGCATGGCGAGCGGCTGTGTTCGAGTCCCGCCACATCCGCTGCAAAGGACTACCTTCAGCGAACGTGCCAGCGCCGTGCGCCGAGACAAGGATGTTGATTGCATCGGTGATGTTCGTGACCACGACACCCGAATCGGCTCGCACACGGGCTCGGGTCACATAATCGAGTTTCTCGCCCCGCTGAGCGGCGTCGTCAATGTCCGCAGCGGCACGGTAAGCATGCAGGTGGGCTGTATCGATCTTCAGTGCCGCCTCTGCAATTTGCGCCTGGAACATCACCGAAGAGGTCTGCTTTTCGAAAGTCGTATAGGCAATGTTTCGCTGAGAAGCCTTCTCGATGACGTACTTCAGCGCTGCGCGCCCTATGCCCAGTTGCGCTCCAACCAAAACCAACGCAGCGACAGGCACGAATGGGCCTCGGTATTCAGCTTCGTCCTTGAATTCAGTCGGATAGTTGCTGGCGACTGCTGCGGGGATATCGAGCAGGCGGTGGTCGGGCACAAATACGTCCTTTGCCACCACACAGTTGCTTCCCGATGCGCGCATTCCGACTGTGAACCAAGTGTCATCGATCGTAATGTCTGACCGTGGCAGCAACGCAAGATATTGGCCAACATACGCGCCATTCTTGTCGTGCTCCATAACACCCACTGTGACCCAGTCAGCATGCAAGCTACCCGAGGACCAGAACCATTTCCCTGATACGATGAGGCCTCCTTCCACCCTGCGGCAGTCCTTGGACGGCGTAAATACGCCCGCTACGCGAGCGTTCGGGTCCGCACCGAATACGTCTTCTTGAGCGCGCTTGGGATACAGGCCTACAAACCATGCACACACGTTTGTGAGTGCCGTCACCCACGCCGTACCAGCGCACGATTCAGCCAAAGCTGCCGTAACGTCCAAATGTGTCCGGAGCGACTGTTGGTAGCCCCCAAAACGTTTTGGAACCATCAGGCGGAACAATCCGGCCTCGCTGATGGCATCGATGTTGTCTTGATGCGCGCGACGATCTTGTTCCGACTTCAGTGCGTTCTTTAACAACAGCGGCCCGAGCCCGTGAGCTCGCTCGATAAGTTCGCCCGAAGTAGGTTCGGACTGTCGTTGCACAGCTTGTAATTGAGCGGTCATTCGAAACTCCATAATTTTCGGCAAAAGCACGTGAAACTCGGTTCGTGCTGCTCCGCCTGCGGTCGCTTTGTTTTCGGAATAGCGCCCATCAACCGAAAAGTGGGATTTGACGGCGCGTCACCCTGTCGTTTCGCGGATATTTGGACTACTCTGTCATTCCGACGAATGTGTCCAATCTATACGTATTTTTGTTCTAACTCAATCCGCATGTGGGCAGTATTTTCCCTAGTCGGGCTTCATTTTTTACGACAACATGTCATTATGATAAAGTGTCATTTTGAGAGAGCTAAAAAATGTTAAAAGCGCGCGAGCCAACGAAACACCCCGCCCGCGATCACCGAGTTGATGTCGCGGAAAAAAAGCGCCTGCTAATGCGCACGCGGCTAGTTGATGCAACGATGCGTGTCTACGGAAACAGCGAGAACGCAACGCCGGTAATCGACGATGTGATCAGCGAGGCAAAGGTATCGCGGGGGACGTTCTATAATTATTTCAACTCGCTCGACGAAGTACTGATTGTGATCGGCCAGGATTTGAGCAATCAGATGACTACCGAAATATTGCCGGTGTACAACGTACTGACCGAGCCATGGCAGCGATTCTCGGTCGGGTTCCGACTTTTTCTCATTCGTGCACTGCTCGATCGCAAATGGGCTGGGTTTGTGACTCGCACATCGGCCTGGGCGGAAGACTCCCTTGTTGCGCAATTTATGTCGCGTGACCTCGAGCATGGGAGAACGCAAGGGCAGTTCAACTTCGACGATGTCGAGGTTGCCGCAGATTTCTTGAAGGGTGCTTCGGCTCACGGAATTCAGGCATTACGGACGGGCGTAAATCAGCCTGGCCGTTATATCGACTATTCGGTGCGCATGGCGCTAGCAAGCCTGGGATGCAAAGAAGAACTCCGCGACAAGGGCACAGAGTTCTCCAAAAGTTATTTGAAGGACTGGCTAAACGGAGAATTGAAAGCGACACGGCCGGCATGGGCGTTCAGTTCAAACGTCACGGTACGACATGATCTATTTTGAGACAGTCGGCTACAGAGAGGTGGGCTCAACAATCTGGGCGAGCGGTAAGATGGCGTTGGGTCTGTAATTAACATACAACTGGTTGCGCGTTTCAGTACTGAGCAAGCGGTAGACATCGAGCCGCGTGCTCGGGCACGTGGAGCTGGAAGGATCGTTGTGAAAAGTATCCGTCAGCGGAACCCGTTAGGGCGGTTTTGCGCGGCTAGATGTCGACGATCTTTCGCAGTAAAGCGTAGGAAACACGCCAGTGACCATCGCTGTCATTGACGGCGATAGATGCTGTCTTGGCATTCAGTCTGACGATGATTCCGACGCGCTCGCTTAGATGCTTATCGGTGAAGCCGACTGTGTCGCCGATGAAGAACTCTTCGCGCAGCGTTCTCGACGGCGGTGTTGGTTCGACACGAGCCTGAGCTGTGGTGGTGTCCGGAATGATCGCCGCGTAGAGCACGCCCCAACGGCGTCGAGTTACGCTGTTTTGCACCATCGCCTGTGTCTGGCGAAGTTCGACTATGGTGCCTTGCGCCGGCGGCCCAAGCGGGTTGTCGCCTATGTAATTGACGGCCATCCCAAGGTGCAGGCGTTGACGTATTTCGAGAATACGTCGGGGGTCGTCAAGCATTTTTCCGATAGCAAGATAGAGGCGATACAACTCGGCGCTGGGCGCCTGCCGAAGCGAGTCGAGAATGTCCATGGTGTCGAAGTGTTTTTAACGGGCGAGCGGCAAGAGTTCGTGCACGCGATTGACGGGATACGACGGTAGTTGCTCAAGCGTGCGTTCGAGCCACGCGTAGGGCTCGATACCATTTAGACGAGCCGTCCCGATGAGTGAGTACATCGTTGCAGCTGCCCGGGCGCCTCGCGGCGAACCCGCGAACAGCCAGTTCGACCTTCCGAGGGCAATCGGTCTTATTTGGCGTTCAAGCGCATTGTTGTCTGGCAACAGGACGCCGTTCTCCGTATATCGGATCAGTGCCTCCCAATGTCTTAACGCATAGCCGAATGCCTTGCCGAGTGGTGATTGTGGAAGCAACCCAACGCTATTTGCCTCCAGCCATCGGCGAAACTGCGCAAGCACTGGCAACGTCTGTGTTTGCCGTGCTGCAAGCTTGATATCCGGGGTTTGGTCTTTGACCCTCGATTCTATTGCGTACAGCTTGGCGATCCACTGCAGCGCGTGAGCTGCAAGCCCTGGGTCCTTCTGATCGCTGGCAATTTCGAAGAACCGTCGACGGCAATGTGCCCAGCATCCGACTTCAATTATGTTGCCCGATTTGTAAAGCGCTCCATGCCCGCTATACGCATCGGCCTGCAAATACCCTTTGTATTTGTCAAGGTACAGCAGCGGATGCGCTCCCTCGCGCGACTGGGCGAACTCGAACACGACCGCTGGCGGGTGGTCGAACCAAACGCCGTTCTCGTTTCGCTGGCCAGCGCCGAGATACCCCCATAATCGCGCTGTCCGCGTGGATGGATGGCCTCGTTCAAGCAACGGCAGCGTCGTGTCATCCACGTGCATGCGCGGCGCTTTTAATTGGTGAGCGCGCAAACCGGGCAGCAGTACTGAGAGCAGCTCGGCCGATGCCAGCTTCCACTCGCACAGCGTGGCGCGTGGCAAGTACACGCCGCGGCGCGCGTAGCGCATTTCCTGGCGATTCAGCGGCAGATGATCGACATAGGTGTTGACCAGGACGTTGGCGAGCAGGCTCGCGCTTGCATTGCTCTTTGGTAGCGGCGACGGCTGAGCGCTTGCGCTCACGATGGTCGATTCGCCATCCTTCTTCGCCACATACTTGAATCGGATGTGCTCGATAACGGTAAGCTTGGATGGCTCGTAGTGCAGCGTCTCGCTGCGTTCTTCGCCGATGCGTTCGAGCGTATCGAATGCCGTCTTCTGTTCATCGCTGAGATCGTATTCGATGCGGGTGCGCGGCAAGTCCTTCGGCAGAGCAGGACGCCCTTTGCGGGTATGGCCTTCCACGGGCACCACGTCGGCCACGGGCGGTACGGGGATATCTGTGGCGGCATCGAACAACTCGGCTTGGCCCGCCAGACGCTCGGAGCTCGCACCGAAGCGCGCCCGGTTCAGCTGGGTGATCTGATGCTGGAGGATTTCCAACTGCTCCCACAACACCCGTGCGAGCCGGTTCTGTTCGAGCGCGAATGCTTGCAGCGCATCGGGCTCGATAGGAAGATCCGCGACAGTGACGGCGTTGGGTGGCATGACTCCATGATGCCTAACTCAAGGCACGTTTACAAGCTCGGGGCTTGCGTTGAAGCACATCATGTCACGCGCGTCACTGCCACGGTGTGGTGCGGCTCTCGCGCCGGGATCTCAATGCCTTCGAGCCACGCGTTGAGCTCAGCGAGCGTGAAGCCGCGCTGAGCGAGTAAGGAGGGTGACGGGAAACGGCCTCTTTCCAAACGCTTATACCAAAGCGCGAAGCCGGTCCGATCCCAATAAAGAATCTTCACCTTGGAGCGGTCGCGCGCCACGAAGACGAACAGGTTGCCCGATGCGGGCTTCTGAGCAAGTAACGGTTCGACCAGATAAGACAAGCCATCGATCGCCTTGCGCATGTCGACCGGGTCGCGACAGATATAAGCGCGAACGTCCGAGGCGATCAGCACCGGCCACCTCCGAGCTGTCCGAGCACGAAGCGCAAAATGCGCTCGGCATGAACGCCGCTCAGTTCAATGCGAACACCCGCGAGCGAGAGCGTCACCCGATCACGCGACGTCGATGCGTCAGCCGCCGGCGTTGCTACGGACGACCCTCGGGGCGCCAGTTCACCATCCAGATTCGAAGCGATGAATGCCGCATCCGCAGTAACCGCGAGCAGCGGCTTATTCTCTTTGACGGAACCGGAAAGCTTCTTACGCCACAGGCTGAAAGTACTTACCGCGAGACCCTGTTCTCGGCAAAACCGTCGAGCGCCGATACCACTCGCTTTCCAGGTGGTGACCATTTCGCCCCAGAACTCTTCCCCTTGCCGTGGGCGACGTGTGCCCATTGCCGTTTCAGCCTTAATGTTCTCGTCTTCCATCGCATCGCCCTCGTTCTCACGAAAGCACCACCTTCACATTCGCAATGCCGCGATGCAAGACGGGATGCGCTGACGCTTACTGTGAAAAAGAGTGGTAATGAAACCATCACGTATGTAATTATAATCAGGAATGCAGATATAAATCATGTGACAGTACGCGACGCGCTGCGGCGCCGGAAAACCTCGGGGTACGCGATGAGACTCAGCATTAATGCCGCAGGTTGATCATCGTATAGGCGAGTGTCTTGAACGCGTAGTGGACTGCACTGAGACGTTCGAAGCGCAGTAGAAGCCGGCGGAACTTGTCTTCCCAGGCGAAAACGCGCTCAATGGTCCTGAAGCGCTCCTCGAAGATGGCCGGATCAAAGCGCTGCTTGCGACCGCGTTTTGTTGCCTTGCGAGCGCGCGGGTTTTCGGGAATATTGGGAATCATGTTCCGGTTGAAGATCGCCTTGCGGTTAGCCCGGCAATCGTAGACGCCATCCAGGCTGACTGTCGTGCCTTGCAAATCCATCCCGATGGCACGCGCGATCTGCCTGAGTCGGGGTAGCGCGTCACGCAGCAAGGGCGATTCGTTGCGGTTGCCAGGCGCGGATATGAATGGCGCGATGATGTTGCAGTTGCGATCACAGAAGGCGACGACCTTGTCGCTTTTCAGGTGCTTGTGACCGCTGTAGCCGAGATTGTCGCCCCCTTTTTTCGCGGCCGTTGTCGTGCCATCGCCGTGAATGACCCTCAGATCGAGCAGCTGATCATCATGAAGCCGGCTCACCGAGCTCTCAAAGATGGCATCCATGCAACCATCGGCCTGCCAGCGGCGCATCGCGCGGTAGACGCGGGTGTGATGGATTTCGGGACGCCCCTCGCAATCCTTGTCGATCGGCAGCGTCTTCCACTGGCATCCCATATAAAGCACCTGCAAAATGTAGTTGAAGATCTTGTGCAGGCTCAACTGTGGTGGCGGTCCGCGCCGTCCACGGCTCAGGTGCGGCAGGACAAATTTCTCAAACTGCGCCACGCTCAGTTTCACCGGAATCGCTTGCCAGCGTTGCTTTCCACTCATTCAGACGTCCACAAATCTGGACTTTAACTGATCCGGCCCACAACAGACGAACTGTCAGGCCCAGCAAGGCTCGCAGACAAGTTCGATCACTCTAGAAAACGCGCAACCAGTTGGTCGTGAAGAACCTGTTTCGTCATCGCAAGGTTCGCTACAACGGTCTGCCCAAGAATACCGCGCGGCTGTTCGGCCTGTTCGCGCAGGCAAATCTGGTGATCGTGAAAAAACAGCTGCTGTCGACCCATGGGAGCAATCCGCCAAGTGCCTGAAAATTGAGGGAACGAGGCCTGTATCCGGTTGCCATTCACTTTCTAACTCTCAAACTCGTTGGGCGATTAGATGCTCCTCGCGTGGCTCGCCCTTTACGCGACAACAGTCGCATTGATCAGCGCTTCCCTAGCTGAACCTTATATCGTTTTATACCGCGTTCGATTCCATAGACTTGGCATTTTCGTCCAGATCGATAGAAGCATCCCATCCAATGCAGCGGGCAAACGGGTTCTTACGGTAAAGCTCAGGTGCTTTTGCAATACACTTCGCAAACGCAGGGATCTTGTAGCGGGAAAATGCCACCTTGGCGTTGGATGGGCGTTCATGGGATGGACGCCCCATCTGCAGCGGCATGGATGTGCCAAAGCGGGCATGCATAAGCGTTAGCACGGCCTGAATCGTTGCGTCTAAGTAGACCTGCGGCCTGCCGCGCTTGTCAGATCTCGCTTCACTCCCACCCTTTAATGCGCTCTCGGCGATCCACATGGTCAAGCTGCCTCGTGGTGGCCCGACGATGGGCCGCACATCGTGACCACTCGTAATTTATATCCAGAAAGCTAACTGTCGAGCGTTGGTCATTTGTTCGCGCAAAACAGGGTTTTCGATTGTTCGCTATAACCACAAGATTGCCTCCAGGCGACGCCCTCCGCAGCCTCCGTACGCCAACGGAAAGCGTCGGTCGGTCGCCACCAAAGCCGCGAGCCGTTCGAACGCGCGGCCCGGACGCTATTGCACGGACGACTTTACGAAATGCTGCGGGTGTGTGTGCAATGCCCCTTCCGTTAATGGTCACCCCGTCCACCGTCGTTTTCATGGTCGTGGTGCCGCTCGCCGCCTTGATGGTTGTGGCCCCAATCGCCGCGGGGCCCGTCGCGATTGACTCGCACGTCGTGCCATTCCCGCTCGCCCCGGTGGCGCTCCTCCCATTCTCGGCGCTGCCAATATCGACGCCCGTCATAGTACCTATCGCCATACCAGCCCGGGTCAACAACGACGGCACGAGGCCTTTCCACATACACCGGCGGCTGAACGTAGACGGGCGCGGGTGCATACACGGCGCCAGGAATGCCAATGTTCACGCCAACATCGACATGCGCGAGAGCGACGGATGATAAGCCTATGCCAAGACCGGCCACTAAGGTCATCGAGAGCCAGCGACTGCGTGAGACGTTCATAGTTTAATTTTCGGACAAGTACGGTTGAGCAACGAAGTATCCCAGGGAGCGCGGTGCTAATAGCGGTCGTGGTCGTGGTCGTGGTCATGCTCACGACCATGTTCATGGTCGTGGTAGCCGCCTTCGGGTACAAAGATGCAGCCGCTAAGCGCGCTTCCAAAACAAACGGCCAACACCATCAATGCAAATATTGTTTTCATGAGCCTGCCTCTATTGTCGGTCGTGAGCGAACTATATTGAGCTCGCAGATTACCGGCGTTTATGTGTATAACGGAACGTCTCGCTTGAAACGCCTGATTTCGGTCAACCGCGAACGGCGCGTGCAATGCGCAAATGAGTTCGCCTGGACTTGCGAGGCTAGCCGCGCGCAAAAAATCTTGATTGTTCCGTGCAATTTTCTGTTCACCCGTCGTTACCGGCCTCTACTTGTTACGCCCCGAAAGGTAGTGTCGTCTAGCAACTGACCGGCTAGCGCGGCGCACGTGTGTTCGTCTCCTTTACATGTTTACGGCAGCGGTGAGTGCAGTCTTTAGCCTTGATTGAGCAGCCATGAAACCAATGTTAATCAAAAGACTTCAACTTCCCGTGTGACCCGCTTTTGAGAAATTATGAACAACTAGTCGCTGGTCGCGCTGCGTCAGGCGCTGAATGACGAATTGGCCACGCTGCCCTCCCGCCGAGTGCGTCGCAACCACCAAGCGCCGGGAGTTGTACGCCGCGCTGTCGTTGCAGGTCTCCGCTGTGAGCACGCTTGCGGTGACCGGGCCGACGCCGGGAATGCTAAGTAGGCGCTGGCCGAGATCGTCGTCGGCGAGTTGTCGCGCCAGCTCCCCGTTAATCTCGTCAAGTTCCTCGTTGAGATATTTGATGTGCGCGTGCAGCCGCTCCAACACCGCGATCAGGCGCGGCGGGAGTGGATGCTCGGCCAGCACGCTAGCCAGGCGCTTGATGACAGCTTCACCCTTTGGCAGGCTGACGCCGAACTCGAGCAGAAACCCGTGAATCTGGTTGGTCGCGCGCACCCGATCGTGCATGAGGGATTCGCGCACGCGGTGCAATGCCAACAAGGTTTGTTGGGATTCGGTCTTCGGCGTGATGAAGCGCATAGATGGGCGCGCTGCGGCCTCGCAGATCGCCTCTGCGTCGACGAAGTCGTTCTTGTTACCCTTGACGAAGGGCCGTACGAATTGCGGCGAGATGAGCTTGACCTTGTGCCCGAAGGTGTTGAGTTTGCGCGCCATGTGATGGGCGCCCGCGCAGGCTTCCATCACCACCGTGCAAGCGTGCAATGTCGCGAAAAAACTCGACCAATTGCTTACGGCTTACCTTCTTGCGAAACACCGCCTTTCCGGCCGTGTTCTGGCCATGAAGGTGAAATACATGCTTACCCAAATCGATTCCGACCAGCGTAACGTCTTCGATGGAACACCTCCGCGAAGGACCTTCCTGCAGCGTACTCCGCTGCGAGGAGGGGGTGACCATCTCAATACGCGATCTGCTGAAAGTTTACAAGCGCAGCGCTACGTCATTGAAAGTAAATGCGTTCTTCCGCGCTCGACGCCTTGTGCTACGAGATGTGTATAACGGGATGCGCTTAAGGTGATCTGCTTCCAGCCGTCGTCCGGATGGCATGTATTCTGCTATCTCCTAATCCTACTGAGCACCGTCGCTCGCACTTGATTCGGGTAATACGATGATTACGAAGCATTCTCATCAGCAGGCGAAATCGGCGCGGTTGCAATCACATGTTTGTTAATGGGATCGGCACGGCGAACCCGGAGCAGCGTTTCACAAAAGCCGATTGCCTTGAGGCGTTCCAAAAATCGGATTGGTTCGAGCGGCTTGATGTGCGCTCGCGTTTTGTCGCCCGAACGGTTTTGCAACGAGACAATGGCATCGAAGCGCGGCGCCTCGCGCTGGCAAACCTCGCAGACGTGTTTGCGATTGATCCCAATACGCTGTCTAAACGTTTCTACGACAATGCTCCTCGGCTTGCCGCTGCCGCAGCGATTCAAGCACTTCAGGCGGCGAAACTCAATCCACGCGATATCGACGCAGTCATAGTGAGCACATGCACCGGCTACATGTGCCCTGGGCTATCGGGCTACGTGGTTGAAGGCGTTGGCCTGCGCTCAGACGTGAAGGCGTTCGACCTGGTGGGGCAAGGCTGCGCCGGTGCGCTTCCAAATCTTCAACTCGCTCACGCGCTGCTAAGCTCTATCGTCCCGAACGGGATCGACCGTTGCGAAAACGTCCTCTCGATCTGTGTTGAAGTCAGTAGCGCGGCGATGTATCTGGACGACGATCCCGGCGTCATCATTAGCGCTTGCCTGTTTGGCGACGGTGCGGGCGCTGCCGTCCTGTCGCGCAATTCCAACACTGCGTCGCGCCTGATCCAATGGGTCGACAGTTCATCGCTGATCGATCATAGCGAACGCAAGGCGTTGATGTTCGAGCAGCGCGACGGCATGCTGCGCAATATTTTGACGCGCCCGGTACCCGCCCTTGCAGCGCAATACGCCCGCCAAGCGCTCGAATCTGTTCTTGTCCCCAAAGGGCTTGTCACTGCAGACATCTCCGCATGGATCCTGCACGCAGGAGGGCGTGACGTATTGCAGGCACTTGAACAGTCGTTGGAAGTGCAGGCTTATGATCTGCGCTTTAGCGCTGCCATGCTTCGCGAGTATGGAAATATGTCGAGCGCGTTTGTCTACTTCGTACTTGAGGCGGCCCTCGCCGACCACGCGCCGGACGGGTGGTGGTGGTTATCTTCGTTCGGAGCCGGCTTCAGTTGCCATGGCGCATTGCTTAAGGTGGGCGATGATGAAATTTGGTGAAGTAATCTCTGCGCCGCGACTTTGGACGATGCGATGAGCCTACGAAGAAGCGTGTCCACAGAAACGCTCGATGGTCTTTGCGAAGTTGACCCCGCGGCAATACGATCGCGGCGCGACCTTCAACGGGTTCATCGCTTGATGGGAACACGCGTGATTGTATGCCGCGCGTTAAATCAGCTTGTGATGCCGCCAGTGTCTAGACCTTTGCGCATACTCGAGCTAGGCGCCGGAGACGGGACGTTGATGTTAAGCGTGGCGAAGGCACTCAGATCGGCGTGGCCTGAAGTCGAGTTGACCCTTCTAGATCGCCAATCATTGGTTGCGAGTCAAACGGTTGACGCCTATCGCAAGCTCGGGTGGACGGTTGATGTAAAAGTGGTGGATGTCATGGATTGGATCAGTAAACGTTTTCAGCAACAGCCCGAGGGCGAGTCTCAACTTTGGGATGTAATTGTGGCGAACCTGTTTGTGCATCACTTTCAGGGGACCGTGCTTTCCGGCCTTCTGGACGCTGCTGCGGCGTCGTGCCATCACTTTTTCGCTTGCGAGCCTCGTCGCTCTTATCTTGCGCTTGCGGCTAGCCATTTGATCGGCGCGCTTGGCGCGAATGCGGTCACGCGAGAAGACGCCGTTTTGAGCGTGCATGCGGGCTTTTGCGACACTGAGATTACCAAGCTGTGGCGGCCTTCCATGGGCGCATGGCAAATTAACGAATATTCAGCCGGACTTTTCAGCCACTGCTTTTCCGCTAGCCGACGTTGAAATCGAATGGAAAACAAATTTGACGCGATCATTATTGGTGCTGGACCAGCGGGTTCGTCAGCTGCAATCTTGCTGGCGAACAATGGCTGGTCGGTAGCACTGGTTGAAAAGCAGACATTTCCGCGCAGGAAGGTCTGCGGCGAATGCATCGCTGCAAGCAACCTCCCTCTGCTGCACGCATTAGGGGTAGGACCGGCGTTCGAGCGCAGCGCCGGTGCCGCGCTACGCCACGTCGCGTTTATGAAAGGTGCCGAAACCGTCATCGCACGCCTTCCGGCCACAAACCATGCAGAGCATCGATGGGGTCGTGCATTGGGCCGCGAGACATTAGATACTCTGCTCCTCGAACGGGCTCGCGCGATCGGCGTTACGGTTTTTCAGCCGTGGTCTGCGCAAAGCATTGCGGGCGGTCCCGGTGCGTGGCGCTGCGTTGTGAAATCAAACACGCAAACGAGTCAGCCTTTGTTCGCCCCGATTCTGATTGACGCCCACGGATCCTGGGAAAAGTTGCCTTCTGATCGCGTGGAACCGCGGCGCCCGCGTTTAGGCGCAGATTTGCTGGCATTCAAGGCGAATTTCGTTGGTACGTGCCTCGACGAAGGCGTCTTGCCGGTACTAGCGTTCGCGGGTGGTTACGGCGGCATGGTCGTAGCCGACCACGGCGTCACGACGCTTGCCGCCTGTGTGCGCCGAGATCGTCTCGATATGCTTCGCCAAAATGACCTCGGGAAAAGCGCCGGCAAGATAGTAGAAGCCATGCTCAAAAGAGAGTGTGCGGGAGTTCGGAAAGTGCTCGCGACCGCCACAATCTCGGACTCTTGGCTTGCTGCAGGGCCGTTAAGTCCTGGCGTTCGTGTTCATACCGACGACGGGCTGTTCAGGATCGGCAATGCTGCCGGGGAGGCCCATCCGATTATTGGTGAGGGCATGAGCATGGCATTGCAATCCGCTTGGCTGTTGTCTGCTGAACTACTTGGGAACAAAAGTGCAGGCTGTAGGCAGACGAACAACGACATGGTGTCGCAACAAGCGGCGCGACATCGTTATGCAGCGAACTGGCATCGCCAGTTTGCACCGCGCATTCGCCTTGCTTCGGCGTTTGCCCACGCAAGTATGAGTCAGCGAGGCGCCAACGTCTTGCTCATCCTTTTGAAGACTTGGCCCGGATTGTTACCACTCGGAGCGAAATGGGGCGGCAAAACCCGTTGCGCGATCAGTGAAGCGTCGATCGCATCGCTTGCCCCACGCGCGGAATCGGTATGATACTTAAATGTCTTGCGAGCCCTTGCATAGGGGTCGTGGCAGCAACATGAGCGCGTGCGCCGTCCAGGCCCTGCCACATGTTTGGCGTAACCCTAATAGCTAAGAAGCGCTACAACCCGCTATGACGACAACTTTAGATTGGCTCTGCCTGACATTGGTTAAGGATTACAAACTCGACCCGGCGCTGCTCAAAGCTGACGCGTCGCTGGAGACGCTGGGTCTCGACTCTCTCGCGGTCGCAGAATTGCTATTTAACGTAGAAGACAAATTCAAGATCACCGTATCACCGGAGCTCGTACCGCTGGCCACGCTTGGGGACGTCGTTCGCTTCATCGACGCGCATATCGCTGCCCAGCATGGCAGCGGACCGACGCAGGCGGCGTCAACACTGGCACCACCGTCAGTATGAGACGAGTCGCTGTGACTGGCGTAGGCGCCATTTGTCCGCTTGGGGCTAACGCAACGGAAACTTTCGAAAACGCGCGTCTGGGGCGCTCTGGCATCCAACGTCTCGATACGGCTTTTGCGAATCGACTGCTTTCGCCGATCGCAGCAAGCGCCAACTTTGAGGGTGAACATCATTTCGCGCCTCCGAAGCTGCGCATGCTAGACAGGGTAAGTCAGTTCGCACTGATCGCTGCAAATGAAGCCGTTGCGACAGCACGTCTCGACAAAGGTGAAATTAATGCCCCCCGCAGCGGGGTATTTGTCGGTACGGGCATGGGAGGCACGCAAACCATCGATGATGGTTATCAGACGCTCTACGGCGAAAACTCTGATCGCATCAAGCCGTTCACCGTGCTGATGGGCATGTACAACGCACCCGCCGCGTGGATTAGCATCGAACATGGCCTGCGAGGGCCCTGCCTGACGTATTCAACTGCCTGTGCTTCGTCGGCGGTGGCCATCGGGGAAGCCTGGATGCGGGTCGCCCGCGGCGAGATCGACTTGGCAATTGCGGGCGGTGCAGAAGCCCCGCTGTCCTGCGGGTCACTAAAGGCTTGGGAGGCGCTTCATACGCTAGCTGCCATCGACGACAACGACCCCGCTGCGTCGTGCAAGCCGTTTTCTAGAAATCGGAGTGGGATGGTGCTCGGCGAGGGAGGAGCAATGGTCATCCTCGAACCTTGGGAAACGGCTGTGGCGCGCGGCGCACCGATTTACGGTGAAACGTTGGGCTACGGTGTGACGACCGATATTGGACACATCACTCGGCCCAGCGTAGAAGGCCAAACGGCAGCCATGCTTAACGCCCTTTCGGTCGCCGGAATAGATTTGTCCGAAGTCGATGCAATCAATGCTCACGGTACCGGGACGCTTGCGAACGATTCGACTGAAACCGCTGCAATAAAGGCTGTTTTCAACGCCGACGCTTACCGCATCCCGATCAGCGCAACGAAGTCTATCCATGGACATCTGTTAGGCGCAGCAGGCGCTCTCGAATGCGTGTTATCCCTCTTGGCGATGCAATATCAGACGCTCCTGCCGACGATGCATTTGCATGCGGCAGACCCGGAATGCGATCTTGACTATGTCCCGAACCGAGCGCGCGAAGGCGTGGCTGCGCGGATCATGTTATCCCACTCGTTCGCGTTTGGGGGCACTAATGCAGTGCTGGTACTTAAGTGTCGCGAATAGCGGGACGCAGACCTTCCCGCGCTTTCGACGATCCTCGCTCGCTTTTTACACAACAACGAACATAAGGCGGTTTGGCTATCGCACAATCGTTCGACGAGCGCCGACTTGCGATTTCTATAAGGACAATAATCAAATTCACCACAACCGCGTTTTCGGCTGGCAAAAAAATAGGCGAATTCCCTCACGCAGCAAGGTTTTCGATAGGCTAGTTATTGAGGAATACAATCTATGGTTAGATTTATGCGGCGGTCTCGATCCTCAATAATCTTCATTCTCTGCCGAAAATTTAAGACGTGCCATAGACGCGCTTCTTCAGCGGTTCTAGAACACCCAATGCAAAAACCCGTGCGAGCATGAAAAGAACAAAGACCGACGCAAGGAGACGATACCTCCTCTTCTTGCATACCGGTCGATGCACCACTATCGCCAATCAAGAGATCCTCGCTTCTGTTCATGTATCCATTTCCCAAGTAAGGTAAGGTCAGCTCCGCTGACGGCTCTCTTCGCGGTCCTCGTTGGAAACTTCTCGATCATGTCATTTGCGCACGAAAAAACGCCGCAACAAAAATCTCAACGTCTACGTAAAGTCAGCTGGCGCAACGGCAAATAGATGTACAGGCACCGCATGTCCAAAGAGCGTCACGCCCGTCGTTCGAGATCTCACGCGATGTTCCGGCGACCAATTGTATGCGCCCTTCCGTTTGCAACGACCTCAGATTCGAAACAAAGAACGCTGCCGTCGCGCCTTGCGCAAAGCCACGACGAACCGACGAATTAAAAACACTTCACAATACCGAACACGAGTCGGAATTATCCCAACGATGCAAGCAGCTTCATGAAGTTGCGCTTGGCGCGAAAAGTCTCACGGATGGTCTTAAGTTCCTCGACAAACAGCGCGTCTTCCTTCAGTTTCGCTCGTAAACTGCCGATCGTCTTGACGACGCGAAACGCCTCATCATAGCGCGCTTTCTGCGTGCCATTATCTGCGGCAATCGGCAGCAAGCGGTGGTATAAAGCGATCGCATCATGGGGATGAGTTTTCGCTCGAATAACCGCCATTTGCGCCCACATGTGCGTTGCTACAGGGCCGCCGCAAAACGTCTCCCACGCCGTAACGTACTCGCGTTCAGAGAGAGCAATTTTGAGCAGCTCGGTTCGTGTACCCGCTTGCCAAGAACTGCGCTTCGCTTTGGTCGGTGCTTCCTCGATCCTTACCCGCTCCCAGAGATATCCGAGCGCCCGCGTGCGAGTCTCCTCCTGATGGCTGGTCGCGCTGGCAACGTCCATCAGTGCGGCGAATCCTTCCGCTGAGGGATGCAGTTCAAACCGTTGCCATGCGAACGCACCAGCTTTTGCGAATTCGCCGCGACGCAGATATTCCTGGATACAAAATGTGAGTAAGCGTTGGTCGACGTTACTTGAAAACTCACTGAGTCCCCGTTCAGCCCAGTTCAGTCCTTCATCGAAACGCTTATGCAGCACACATAATTCTGCGACCAACAAAAATCGGTACGGGCTCGACAGATTTTTTGAACGAATGCGGACAAGTGCGTCAACGTCGCCA
This sequence comes from Burkholderia sp. PAMC 28687, assembly GCF_001577465.1. Lineage (NCBI taxonomy): Bacteria > Pseudomonadati > Pseudomonadota > Betaproteobacteria > Burkholderiales > Burkholderiaceae > Burkholderia > Burkholderia sp. PAMC 28687. The sequence goes on along the minus strand of NZ_CP014508.1, from coordinate 125,420 downwards.
TCGCCTTCGGCCAGCGCTTCCATCGCACGGTCAAGTCGCATGCGCAGCGGTTCGAACGATCGGCGGAACTCCTTGCTGGGCGCCAGATCCGGAAGCCTGTCCCACGCGCTTGTCACGAGCGTCCGATAGCGTTGCATCCCTCGCTCTTCAAGCGCTTGCGCGTAGGCCGGCAACACGTCGTAAAACGTATCCCACACGCCTTCAGTTTGGAAGCGAAACAGTCGCTCAGCGAGTTTCGATGGGTCCGGGCGCGTCTGCCGGCATGCTTCTAGATGTACTGCGGCAAGCTCCATAATGGCGGGCATCACGTCGCCGCCCGAGTCATCGATCTGTTCGAGACTTTTTTCCGCCCCTGCTATCGCCACTTCAGCAAGCTCAACGACCTGCGCCGCGTGGGGGCCGGCAAGTCTCTGACGTAGCATGCCAGCAAGAGACATCAGACCGTCACCGTACGCGCCCGCCTCGCGCCAGTCGAGGGGGTGGGATGCACGCGTCGCTTGATGAACTGCCGCCTTCATGCTGGGCAAGTCATCAGCCGACGCCGCGCGAGCTGCAAAAAGCAGTTTGTCACGCAAAGTAATGTCACGCTCGACTGCATCGAGTAGCAGCTCTCGGAGGGCTTCCTCGCTCAAGCCCGTGACATATTCGCGTATCAGCTCTTCGTAGGTCTTGCGCTTCTTGCGCGGCTTCGCTGGTGCAGGTTCGTCTATATGAAACACCTCCTCACCCGCGTTTTCGAGCCAGGAAAACGCGACTGCTACCGCGTGTTTGCAGAAGATGCCGTCCGCGCCGACCGGGCAGTCACATTCGTAGCTCAACTCCCCATCGTTGCCCAATCCAAGTTCAACGTTGTACTGGTAAGTGCCGTGCACGCTGGCACGAAGGACTTTGTTACGGTCACTGAGACGCGACACTGCACCGTCCTGGAAATACGCTTTCCCGCGCGCGAGTGTCTTCGCGTCTGCGAGTGACTTGATCACAGCAAGGGTGAGGATGCCTTGAAGTGAGGACTGTATGGGCCTAGCACACATCTGCCATTCTCTCTGAGGAGGTCAACCTGCACATTTTATCAAGCCAGTCGCCCACGTCGTGAAATGCACGTCTGACTGCTCGTCTGCCCGAAGCTTCAACACCCAGCACGCCGGCCAGATCGGATAATTAGCCGGATCCAATACGCTGCAACGTTCGCTCGTCGAAGCGCCACGAGCCGCAATACGGTCATAAAATTGCCGTCCGAGATGGCATTCAAGGTGGACGTGCCCTGCTCCCAAGCTCGATTTCCTCTCGATTGTGACCTATCCTGTTGACATGAACTCAGTGCTTTCATTTCGCAAATGACACGCCAGATCTAGACATCGAGAGTCGCCGTTCGACGGTCGTTGGGCGCGTAAAAAACATAAGAAATGCCGGAAAAAATTTTTACAGACCGTTCTATTAAGATAACTATCCTTATCCTAATACCAATTTCTTTAGTTTAAACTCATGCTTATGAAAACGCGTGAGACCAACCCTCCCCGCTTGCTTGGCCCACCCAGCTCATCATCAGACCTACCCCAGCACGATGCGCTCGCCGCCCTGCGCGCGTGGTATGCCGGCGTGCCCACGCGCGAAGCCGTGCTTCGCTATTTGCCCGATGTTCTGACACCGCGCCGCTCAGCACGCAGCGTCATGAGCGATATCCGTCGGCGATTAGTTCAGTGTGCCCTCGCCAGGCACCGCGACGATCTCGCCGCCATCTTTGCGCACCCCGCCTCCGAGCGCGCGAAGCACGCGCGTAAAGTTGCTCAGGCTATTGAAACACTTCGTGCTTCCTCGACTGCCGTCCCCTCCATTACCGACGACATCCGGCGCTGGCTGCCCGCGCGCGCGACACACGCGCTCCTCGCACACGGCATCGCGACACTCGCGGAGTTGACCCTGCGCATCCCGCGGCGGCGCCAATGGTGGAAAGTCATCCCGGGCTTGGGACAAGGGAGTGCTCAGCAGATTGATGCGTTTTTTGCGCAACACCCGGCACTTACCGAACGGGCGCGAGCACTGATTGCATCGACGGCCTCGCCCATCGTCGTGCCCTGGGAAAACGTGCGACTGCCCCACGAGATCGACGGCTCATGCGGTGCGTTGCGCGCGCCCCGCGAAACCTGCGCACTCGACGCCAACAATGATTACGACGCTGTCCAGACCTGGTTATCCCTGCACGAATCGCCGTCCACCCACCGCGCTTACCGAAAGGAAGCCGAACGGTTGATCTTGTGGGCGATCGTCGAGCGCGGGCGCGCGCTGTCCTCGCTCACCACCGAAGATGCGATTGCATATCGCGCGTTTCTGCGCCGGCCCTCGCCCCGCGAACGCTGGGTCGGCCCCACACGGCCTAGGACCTCTTCGCAGTGGCGCCCGTTCACGGGCAATCTCGCACCGCGATCGGTTGCCTATTCGCTGATGGTCCTTGGTGCGCTTTATCGATGGATGATCGAGCAACGATATGTGCTCGCGAACCCGTTTTCGGGCGTCAAGGTGAAAGGGGCAGAGGGCGCGGTGCTCGATGTCTCGCACGCCTTTACTGAGGGAGAGTGGCTTTTGCTGAGAACCATCGCCGATGGGCTCGAGTGGTCGTACGGCTGGAAGGCCAATGCGGCGCAACGGCTGCGATTCCTGTTGGATTTTGCCTATGCCACCGGCTTACGGGCGAGCGAGCTCGTAGGCGTCACGCTCGCCTACATCCGCACCGATGCGCGAGGCGATCACTGGGCCCATGTGGTGGGCAAAGGCCGCAAGCCCGGCCATGTTGCGCTGCCGCCGCTCGCGCGCTCAGCCCTTGAGCGGTATTTGCTTGAGCGGGAACTTCCGGTGTCGCCCCAGCATTGGCAGCCAACCATGGCGCTCGTGCCAAGCCTCAGTCCGCACAGCACCGAGAAACTGAGTACGGTACGGCTGTGGGCCATTTTAAAACGGTTTTTTAGCGCCACGGCGAACATCATCGAGACGGACAACCCGGCGTTTGCGGCGAAGCTTCGGCTAGCAGGACCGCACTGGATGCGGCACACGCACGCGACACATGCGCTCAAGCGCGGCGCACAACTGACCTCCGTTCGGGATAACCTACGGCACGCGTCTATCTCGACCACGTCGATTTACTTGCACAGTGACGAGGTTGAACGGGCGCGCCAGTTTCGCGACGCTTTCGCGACCAAGTAGCCGGCGGTGCTGACCCGGTAAAATGCAGCGGCCGGGCAAACTGTCAACTCACTCCAGTGACCGCTGAGCGGACTCTTTTTGAAGCCGCCTGCTCGATACTCTTGGACCGGAGAACCGATGAACAATATGTTCCGCATGTCCGATGACGAAATCGATCAGCTCGACCAATTTCTGATGTCTGAGTTCACGTCCGATGAAACGATGATGATCGACAGCCTCGACGGATATCTGACGGCGATCGCGATCGGACCGGTGACGTTGATGCCCAGTGAGTGGATTCCTGGCATCTGGGGGCCGTCACCGGAAGATGAACCAGCGTTCGAATCGGTCGAACAAACTCAGCACATTTTCAATCTTGTGTTCAGACACTTCAACAACATAGTTTCCACTTTTGAACGAGACCCCGAGTCAATCGCGCCGCTTTTTAATATCAACCGATTTGACGATCACCACGAATATCTCGACGCGGAGTCGTGGGCGCATGGTTTTATGCGAGCGATCGATCTGCGCCGATCAGCATGGCAGCCCTTGTTCGATGATGCTCGAAGTGCGGATTGGCTTCGCCCGCTCTACCTCCTTGGAGCGGATGACGTCAGCGAAGAAGACGAGCTTCTGGTCCGCTCGCCGGCACAAAGGGAACAATTGTCGGAACAGATACCCGATCGTATCGTCTCGATTTACCGCTACTGGTTGCCCTATCGCCACGCGGTCCATGAAAGACATCTCGCGACCACCATCCAGCGCACAGCACCGAAAATCGGACGCAATGATCAGTGTCCTTGCAGCAGCGGCAAGAAATTCAAGAAGTGCTGCGGTACCGCAAGCATCTTGCATTGAGGTAGCCGCCACATGGCGCGCCGATAGCAAGCATCCTCCTCAAGAGCTGCCACAAGGCTTCTATAGCGTTCAACCAAGCGGCTGCATTTATAAATACGCTTTTGGTTTTGACATTTACAGAATCTGTTCGACTAGACGGTTAGTTGTTTTTTCTGTTTCGGGATTGTCCGACGACGGACTAACCGACCTCTGGGCAGCATCGACCATGACTTCTGAATGGCTCTACCCGACCCACAACTGCCGGTCGCGCTGGCTGGGGTTCAATGGCGGGTAACGGAGTGGTCCGGTCATCCACGCCCTTTTTCGCGGGCAGCGGTTCGGCCGTTCCGGTCATTCGTGCGGCGCCGTACGAACGACCGGAATGCGGCAGATAATTGTGTCTGGAGATAAGAGCCGTTGAGTTACCGACTCAAGAGCAATTGGAGGAGAGTGAACCGGCGACTTTGAACTGGCTAGACATGGCTGACCTCGCGTGTTGCTTACGGATCAGCGAGAGCCACGAAGCGCCGGTTCCACTCCCCGGTAGTGAACGAGAGAAGCTTATAAACTAGGCGATAGGCCGCCATCGATTCGCAGATTCACTCCGGTAATGTATCCGGCGAGTGGACTGGCGAGGAAGGCGATGGCATCCGCAATTTCGTCCAGTCGCCCAACCCGGCCAATAGGAACCTGAGCAAACATCGGCAGGACTGCACGTTCTATAACCTGCCATGGCGCGTCCTTATCCGCCACGCCACGCTCGGCGGCGGCTTCACGGAAACGGCTATCGAGGGCGGAACTGTGTATCGTGCCAGGAGAGACAGCATTGACCGTGACCCCGTCTGCCGCCACCGCCTTTGCCATCGACGCGGTCATGGCGTTTATAGCGGCCTTGCATGCCGAATAATCGGGTGCAGTTGGCGGTGGCATCGTCGCGGCCAGGCTCGAAATATTGATCACGCGTCCCCATCTGGCTTGCTGCATGCCGGGTAGCAGCCGCTTAGTGACCCGAAGGGCAGCCAGGACATTGCGATCATAAGCGGACGCCCATGAGGCCGGCTGTGTGTTTGCCCAGCTCTCTTTTGAGCCACCCGACCCGCCGGCGTTGTTGATCAGAATATCAATAGGACCTGCGAGCTCTACCGCATCCTCGACGAATCGCTGCACATCATCGTCGTGCGTTAGATCGCCAACTACCACATATGCGTGGCCGCCCTGCGCGGTGATGTCATTGGCTACTTTCTCTGCCAGAGCTTTATCGCGCCCGTGCACGATGACGATTGCCTTCTCAAGCGCGAGTTTCCTGGCAATGGCTTCGCCAATCCCTTTGCTGCTCCCGGTGACCAGCGCCTTCTTCCCATACAATTGCAAGTCCATCGCACGTAACCCATTTTCCAAGTGGCAGATCTTTCAGGGTAGGGAGAGATGATGGACGAAACAAGTACGCACCTTTATGTACCCACCTCGCAGGAGGAACGGGAAGTTTGTCTCGGACCGAACGGATCGGTTGAGCACGTGACCAGGGTCATACGTATGATCTACGGTCGCTGGAAGCTGCCAATCCTCTTCAGACTCTACGCCGACCCCTCGATGCGAACCTTGCAGTTGAAGCGAGACTTGCCAGGCATCTCGCAAAAAATGCTGACCCAACATCTTCGCGAGCTAGCGGACGATGGTCTGGTCGACAGAGTCGATTTCTGTGAGAAACCCCTGCGGGTCCAATATCAATTGTCAGAAATGGGCAGGCAACTGCTGCCTGTCCTGATAGCTGCGCGTAGATTCTCGACCCGTCACCCTGTTTAACGGCCTGAAGGGTATCCGCTTCTAACGCTGATGCTTTTGTGCGGCAGTTGTTGCAAAAGCCGTTAGATTAGCGCACGCAGGCCAACAGATACTAAGGCGAATAACCGGGTAACGTCGTGCAGCTGACAGTCTTGGGTCGCCAGCGGAGCGTCCGCAAAGGCCGATGAGCGAGCGTCCGTCCTTTACGATTGGATGGCTGTTTACAGGGCGGAGCCGACGCCTGAACGTCCGCGCAGCGACTCGTGTGACCTTCCGCTCCTGGCCGATGGACTAAACCGCTCGCGCGGTAGTCCTTGCGTTTGAAGTAGGTGGTTTCTCAAGGGGAAACCGGCTCGATTTCCTATGTTGATAGATGAGGCAATCCGCCTCGTTACTCGACAGGAGCCGAGCGATGACCACATCTACCGAAGTTATCAGCCCACTGCGCCAGCGCATGATTGACGACATGCGCATGCGCCGACTCGCACCGAAGACGCAGGAGGGGTATCTGCGCGTGGTTCGCCAGTTCACTGTGTTTCTTGGTCGCTCCCCAGACACCGCGACGGTCGAGGATTTGCGGCGCTATCAGTTGCATCTGGTCGACCATGGCGTTTCTCCTGTTTCCCTCAATGCGGCAATCACCGGATTGAAGTTCTTCTTCGACACGACGCTCGGCAGAGATGACTTGATGGCGAAGATGCATCCCGTGTATCTGCCCCGTGTCCTGCCAGTCGTGCTTAGCCGTGACGAAGTCGGACGGTTGATCGCCGCGGCCACCAACCTCAAGCATCAAACTGCTTTGGCCGTGGCCTATGGAACGGGATTGCGAGTCAGCGAAGTGGTCTCACTGAAGGTCGGGGACATCGACAGCGAACGCATGACGCTGCGCGTGGAGCAAGGCAAAGGTCATAAGGACAGGTACGCGATGTTATCGCCGGTCCTCCTCGAGCGCTTGCGGGTCTGGTGGCGAGTGGCTCGAGCCCAGGGTCGCATGCTTGACGGTGGTTGGTTGTTTCCCGGGCTCAATCCGATCGAGCCGCTTAGCGCTCGGCAACTCAACCGCGCCATCCATTCTGCGGCGCTCGCTGCGGGCATTGAGAAGCGCGTGTCCATGCACACGCTGCGTCACAGTTTCGCCACCCATCTCCTTGAGCAGAAGGTCGATATCCGTGTGATTCAGGTCATGCTTGGTCACAAGAAGCTTGAAACTACTGCGCTCTATGCCCAGGTCGCCACCGACATTTTGCGCGAGGTGATCAGCCCGCTTGAGAACTTGCATCCCGCATAGCCGCTGCCGTGGTGGCGCATTGCGCGCTGGAAGTGGCTGACGTCTTTCGATCTCTGGGTTCACAGTGGCGCGAGTCCGCGAACCTCAGCCTGGGTCAGTTGAAGGTCGTGTCAGCGATCGAGCAGTGCCGTAGCGCGGCACTGGGGGGACATGTGTTGCGTTGCGAAGGGTGCGCGGCTGTCGAAGTCGCCTACAACTCGTGCCGCAACCGACACTGCCCAAAGTGCCAGGCCACGGCCGCACGACGGTGGTTAGACGCACGTCAGGAAGATCTTCTGCCCGTCGAGTATTACCACGTGGTCTTCACACTACCGGCCCCGATCAGCGAGATTGCGTATTACAACAAGGCGGTGATGTACGGCCTGTTGTTTGATATGGCGGCCGAGACGCTGCGCACGATTGCCGCGGATCCGAAGCACCTCGGAGCACAGGTCGGCGCGACTCTGGTTTTACACACATGGGGCTCAGCGCTCACGCACCATCCTCATGTCCACGGAATCGTCCCTGGCGGTGGCCTGTCTCCTGATCGAGGCCGATGGGTCGCTTGCAAGCCAGGCTTCTTCCTACCCGTGCGCGTGCTCTCGCGACTGTTTCGGCGACGGTTCCTCGAAGAACTGGCAGCAGCGTACGAGCGCGGTCAATTGCGGTTCTTCGGTGAATGCGCCGCGCTTGCCGATCCGGAAGTGTTCGCCGGGTGGCTTGCCCCGATGCGTGCGTGCGAATGGGTGGTGTATGCCAAGCGACCTTTTGCGGGACCGCAAGCTGTGTTGGCTTATCTGTCGCGCTATACGCACCGGGTGGCGATCTCAAACCAACGACTGATCGCACTCGATGAGCGTGGCGTCACCTTCCGCTGGAAAGACTATCGGATGGAAGGGCGCACACGCAATAAGACGATGACGCTCATGGCCGATGAATTCGTCCGCCGATTCCTGCTGCACGTGCTGCCGGGTGGCTTCCACCGAATTCGCCACTACGGTCTGCTTGCAAACACGTCACGCCGCAACAACCTCTCGAGGATACGGGCGTTGCTGCATGTGTTGCCACGCGCGGTCGATCCCGTCGCAGATGCACCAACGTGCGCGGCTAGTACAACATCCCTCAAATAGCTTTAAATATCTGGATCGAGATACGGGGCCAGCAAGCTGACCACCAAGTCAGTGGTTTCGGCGAGGTTGCCGATACCAGGCAATGGCTCCCAGCGGCCAGTGTGGCTGCGAAATGCCGACGTGTAGGTGTTACGGCCAACCTCGGTCAGGCGGGCCACGGTGTCGACCGTGTCGTCACGTTTCATCTGAATGAGCAGATGCTTGCCATAGGGCTTGACCGTGGCCTGATCGTGGCCGGTCAGCGTGGCGAGTTGGCGCTGGAGCTCATCGGCCTTTCTTTGGGCGTCGAACGTTGGCATCGTCTTTGAACCTCAGGGGTTCGCCAGTTTGCAACTCAAAGCCGGCGAATGTCCATTTGAATGGTTTGGGGGCGTGATTGCGTTGCGCGACGAAGGCTTCGGTGCGCTGGCGCAGGTGCTCGATGGAGACATGGCTCGCGTGACGCAAGACCCGTCGCGAGTAGATACCGAACAGCAACTCGATCTGGTTGACCCAGCTCGCATGCAGTGGCGTGAAGTGAAAGACAAACCGCTGATCGTGGCGGGCGTTGAACTCATTCCATACAGTCTGCGCGCGGTGGGTGTTGAGGTTGTCCCACACGACATGCACCCGGCCCTTGGGATAAGCCAGCGCGACCTGCTCCATAAAGGCCACGAGATCGGCCTGGGTACGCCGATCCGTGCAACTGCCGATGACTCGCCCCGAGTGCACATCCAGCGCGGCGGTGAGGGCCTGCGTGCCGTGGCGGATGTATTCAAACTCGCGGCGCCGCGCGCGCCCGGATTGTGGCGCGCGGTCGGCGTGTTTGCGCTCGATGGCCTGGATCCCTGTCTTCTCGTCGATCGACAGCACGACCGAGCCCTTGGGAGCCTGGCGGTACAGTGCGCAGATCTCGTTGACCTTCTGTCGGAACTGGGGGTCGGGGCTGTGCAGCCACTGCTTGACCCGGTGCGGACGCAAATCGCCCGCTTGCAAGATTCGTTGCAAATGACTGCGGCTGATCTGCTTGGTCACGCCGCGCTCGATCGCACGCTCAACCAGTTCGTCCAGCGTCGGTGTCGCGCGGCCGTCTGGTTCTGCCGGTTCGCATGCCAAGGCAAGCAACTCGAGTCGTTGCGCCTCACCGATACGCCTCGGACGGCCCGGACGCGACACCTCCTGCAAGCCTTCGACGCCGTGACGCACGAGGCGAGTACGCCAATGCGAGACGGTTTGCACCGACACGCCGAGCGCCTGCGCAATTGCCGTCGTGGACTCGCCTCGGTGAGCCATCAGCGCAATCTGCGCTCGCATCACTTGCCGCTGCTCCGCCGTACCGCGTCGGGTCAACGACTCAAGCGATTTACGCTCCTCTCGAGATAGTTTGATTACCTGCGCTTGTCGTCCGCGTCCCATGCAGTCGAGTTTACTTGTACTTCTTTTTTATTGAAAGATATTTCAGGGATGTTGTACTAGCCCAAGCTTCGTGTGTCGACATTGCGGGTCGTTGATGGTCGTTATCGACATCTTTCAACGCAGCGCTCCGATTCGAGCCCCACCTATGGAGAACTGTCACGCGTGAAGCTCGCGCCGCAGTGCATTAAACCACGGTCGGCTCTTCGGCAACGAGAGCCGCTAGGGGACCGTTGCGTCCGACGCACCAAACCAGTCGATCGAAGCCAAATGACATCGCGCGACTTTGCAAAAACAGGGGCATCGAAGCTCTCACCTCAGCATCCGCTGGCATCTCTACACGTTTGTCGAGACCTGGGCGACAACGCCACTGGTCAAATCGCCATAACGGCTGCCAGTTCGAGCCGCCTCTGAGCATCCCGCGGTTTCCTCCCTCGAGGATTGTTGGACGCCTGCCCGCCGGCGCCAGGGTAGTCACACGCCTGCGGTGTAGGGCAGGCGTCCAACAATCCTTAACAGTCGCTGCCTGACGCGTACGGATCGATCCGACCCAAGACATGCTATTCGACGGTCGCGTCTATACGGCCTGGTACCGGGCGATGCAGCCTTTGATCCGGGCAAGACTAAGCACGCCGGATCAGCGAAATGATTCAAATGATGTAGGTAGCAATCTGCATCTGGCTCGTTTGCTCTTAGACAAATGGCGGGCATATTAGACCAGAAGGTGTTGCAACGACCAGTTGAACGCGCCCTCGCCAGCTTTAAAATCTCGTTGGCACGGCGCAATTGCTTGTTCTCGCGCTCAAGTGCCTTGAAGCGCTCGCGTTCCGACGTAGTCGCGCCCTTACGCTCACCGCTATCCACTTCCTCTTGCTTGATCCACCCCAGCAATGTCTGGCTCGTGCAACCGACTTGGGGGCGATGGATTCGATCGCCGCCCACTGCGACGGATACTCGCCGCGATGCTCTTGCACCATGCGCACTGCACGTTCACGGACTTCAGCAGAAAATTTGTTCGACTTGTTCATAGCTCCATTCTCTCAAGAGTTGGAGCCTCCATCAAATCCGAGGCGGTTCAGCGACTTGAGCGAGGGGCTGCCCTAATATCGCGATACTTTCGGGTTACTTCTCTGTTTTTTATGCTCTCACTGAAGCTTAGCTCGAGGCAATCATTCACTCAATGCTGCTTAGTAGCAGCGGGATCTGTGCCCCTTTCAATCAAGGGGACGTCTTCTAACTCGATACTGGACCACGACACGATATCGGTAAGCGGAACTGTGTGGGCATGAATGGGGCCGACTGGCGAGTAGACTGCACAAAACTTGTCCGTACATGATATTGGCACGCCAGCGACAAGCCCTCCCTTGTCGCGAACGATTTCAACGAACTTCATTTGGTGTGCTTTCATGTCCTTGACGTTCCACTGGCGAATGGCGGTCATCGCCTTCGTAGCATCGTGTTCACCTCTATCACGGACCGGGCCGAGGAGAACAAGCGGCATGATGCTGCATACAAGCAAAACGAATATCACGATGGCTGCAACCCAGAAGAAGACTACTTCGGTTGTGACAAGATTCGCCGGCGCCCGTCCGTGGGTTTTCACTAACTTTGCCGCAACTTTTCGCGTAGCATGATGCTTGAATGCATTGCCGGCAACGAAAATTACTGCGAGCAACGCGGAGAAGACGACGAATAGGCCTAGCAGAAAAGCAAGATAGTCCTCCTGCGCGTAGTAGCCCAGGTACATGAGGTCGTCGACGCTCCACGGAAGTGCGTCCGGCTGGAAATCAAAGCCAAGCAAGTATCCGAGCCTATATGCGTGACCGGCGTTACGCAGTATCCAAAGAAAAAGTTAGTGCAACATTGTTTCTGTAAATTCGTAGCTGCTGGTGTTGCGTGGCTGTGACGGCCGCCGTGATGAGGGCGCGTAGCGCCCGAAGAGCGGAGGACGGCATAGCCGGGCAATGTCCCAATGCCAGTTGAAGGCTGGGACGGCGGGTGTTGCATAGATTAGGCAGACTTCAAATCATGGTCAACGCTTTTCTTCGTAGAACGATGCAAGGCGGTGGCAAGAATCCAGAGGTCGTCGACACCGCTGATTTTTCGGAAAGTCTTTTCAGCTTCCAGAAAGCCCGTGGCCGTCCAGCGCATCGCCATGTCCGCATCGCGGTAGCGCGTCACCCGGCGCGTGACGCGACGCACCGCGCCGTTCGGGTTCTCGATGATGTTGGTCGTGCACAGGCAACGCATGAGCGCCGGCGTCAAGCCCAGTCTGTTGACCGTGAAGGTCTCTTCGAGCCCTTCCAGCAGCGAAGCTGCTGCGTCCGGATACTCGGTCTTGAGCCACGTTGCCTGCGTCTTCAGTTTCGCCAGCCCCTCTTTTTCTGGCAGCTTGTAGGCCGCTTTCATCACTGCGCTAACTTGCGAGACCACTTCCTTGGGCAGACGATCAGTCACGTTGCGCATCTTGTGAGTCCGGCACCGCTGCACGTGTGCTCGCTTGCCGAAGACCGCCTCGATTGCCGCCCGCAGCGCCTTGGAGCCGTCTATCACGAACAGATAGTCGCGCCCGGTCGGCAGACCGCGCTCGATCAGACCATTCAACAGGTCCTTGACTACTTCTGCGTTCTCACTGGAGCCGCTCGCAAGCCCCAGCAGGTGCTTGCCGCCGTCGCTGTCCACGCCGATGGCCGCCAGAATGTGCCGCTTGTCGACAATGATGCCGTCCATGTAGATCGCCAGAATGTCCTTGTCATCGAAGCGCCGTGCCATCAGCGTCTCCAGTGCTTTCTCGCTGGCCTTGATGAACTGGCGCGACACGCTGCTTTTGGAGATGCCCACAGTGCCAGCCATCTTCGGCAGCACCTTCGCGTACTTGCGTGTGGACACCCCCGTCACCAAAATGTCGTGCACCCGCTTTCCCAGTCGCGGATTCTGGTTCAGTTGCTCGTACGCTGGAATCCCCACTTCGACGCCGCCTCTGTTACGCAATCGCGGGCGTTTGACCGCCAGCTTGCGCTCGTCCATCACGATCTGCCCACGCTGCGAACCATGCCAGCGGACGTCGCCACGCGATTTGCCCGGGTGTTTGTCACCCGCGACCTCCATCGCGGACAACACGAGCAACTGTTCGACCAAACCGCGCCCGGCCTCGTGCATCAACTCGTCAATGGTCGCGCGCGTGTTCTGCACCAGTTCCAACAACGGCAGCAGCATCTCACTGTTTTCCGCAAAACAGGCTTTCAGCGCGTCAGCGTCTTGCTTTGCCACGACACTAAACGCAACGCTAGCGCTGTGACGGGTCTTCTTGGTAGGCTTCATTTTGGCGGTTCTCCTGTCCGAGGTTTCGTCGTTGGCAAACCCGATTTTCTCGGATTCACCAGGAAACCGCCGCCTTCAACCTTCAACTACGCTTGGGACATTGCCCATAGCCGCGCGGCAAAACGCTCGCAGCGTCATAGTCGCAGGCGATTCCTTCGGAGCATTCTTACTCACTCTGACGAAGGAGTCGACAGCATGGCGCAACGCGTAGAACATCATCCCCTTGAAGACGCTTTTGCAGCGCTTCTGCTCAACGGCCTGGACGGCGCGGGCGAAGCCCTGCGCATCCTGGTCAACGAAGCAAGCAAGATCGAGCGGGCGCAGTATCTCAATGCCCAGTCTCATGAACGAACCGCGGAACGAATCGATTATGCGAACGGCTTCAAACCCAAAACCGTCATGACACGCGTCGGCGAACTGACCTTCAATGTTCCCCAGGTGCGCGGCAGCGGCTTCTACCCCAGCGCGCTCGAAAAAGGAACTCGCACCGAGCAGGCGGTCAATCTCGCGCTGGCCGAAATGTACGTCCAGGGCGTCTCCACCCGCAAGGTCACCGACGTCCTGGTCAAGCTGCTGGGGCCGGAGGTGTCGATCTCCTCGACTCAGGTCAGCCGGGCTGCCGAACAGCTCGACGCGGGTCTTGCAATCTGGCGTGAGCGTCCCCTTGATGAAACGCCTTACGTCTTTCTCGATGCCCGCTATGAGCGTATTCGTGAAGCGGGTCACCTCGTCGATTGCGCCGTGCTCGTCGCCGTCGGCATCACGGCAGGCGGTCATCGTCGGGTCCTGGGCGTGTCGGTTGCCCTGTCCGAAGCTGAAGTTCACTGGCGAGCCTTCCTCGACAGCCTGGTTCGCCGCGGCCTCAAGGGCGTCAAGCTCATCGTCTCCGACGATCATGCCGGTCTTAAGGCTGCCCGTCGCGCGACGCTGCCAAGCGTGCCCTGGCAACGCTGCCAGTTCCATCTGCAGCAGAATGCGCATGCTTACGTTGCTCGTCTCGATCAGCGCAAACCCGTGGCGCTCCGTATCCGGACCATCTTCAATGCCCCGGATCGCGCCGAAGCCCAACGTCTGCTGAAGCAGGCGGTCGAACTCTGGGCCGTCGAAGCGCCTGCGCTCGCTACCTGGGCCGAAGACAATCTGCCTGAAGGGTTTGCCATCTTCGAGCTGCCGCATGCCCATCGGATCCGCCTGCGCACTACCAATGGCCTCGAACGGATCAATCGCGAGCTCAAGCGTCGCACCCGCGTCGCCTCGATCTTCCCGAACGCCCCATCCTGCCTTCGTCTTGTCTCTGCCTTGCTGGCCGAGTGCGACGAAGAGTGGATGAGCGGAAAAATCTATCTCAACATGAACGCCTGATCTCCGCTTCTCGATGGAATCGCCTGAACGCTTTTACAGAAAAAAAGTTGCACAACCAACGGGTGCCAGGCTTGAAGTCCACCGGCACCGTCAACACCTTGGTCGACTCATTGAAGTCAACCGCGCCCACCGACCACGGAGCGCTGATCCCCAGCGCCGCTTCAAATACCTTGGCCGTCATGCCAATACCCCCGTTTTGCCGTTCAACCAGCCGAAACCTTACCCACTCGATTTTAAAGAGAGCCTGAATTTGGAAGATTTCAACCGCAATTCGATGAGGTCGATCAGGCCCTGACGAGTAGGAAAGTCATCTCTTTGCTAAGCCCCGACTGACCCACGCTAATTTTCAATGACGTATCGCACCGGGGCTTCGCTTCTTCTTTTCGAGGTCCGTCACGCTAGCCTCGAGAAAGAGCCTAATATTTCGACAACGGTCGCGCTCTGGCGATTGTCGGCCATCATGCGATCGTCAAAGTGATCTTCTTTGAGCCTGACGTTATACGACGCACGCCAACCGAATGGCGTCGGCGCAGTTATCGAGCGCTCTGACTCGCTCGGATGTTATTCGACCGCTGCAGCACGAGAGGTCGAAGAACAACACGCCTTCAAACCTTACACGGTCAGCTCAGGGATCACTGATTCAGGTGCAGGAACGGCTGCCGGCGTTGAAACTTTTTCCTTAACTGCGGGCACCTTGCGAGCGGCTTTTTCCGCCGCGCCGTTCTTCGCGACTACGCCAGACCTCTTGGCAGCGACTTTTTTGCTCACAGTAACTGATTTCGTGACCGGAGCTTTCTTCTCGACTTTCTTCTGGACCTTCTTCGCTACGGTTGTCGCCACCTTCTTCGCGGTCGGCACTTTGACCACACCCTTCTTTGCTGCAACCTTCCTAACAACCTTGTTCGTTGCGGTTGCTTTCTTGGCAACCGCGTTCGTCTTACGGCTTGCTTTGCTTGCAACAGGCGCTTCGACCGGGCTGACCTCAGCGTCAATCAGAAATTTAGCGCGGTTCTTTACATTGATTAGCCATGCAGGTGCACGCCCTTTCCCACTCCACGTGGCACCCGATTTCGGGTGCCGGTATTTTGCGGGTTGCGGGCCTTTGGCGTGACGATTGCCCTTCCCTGTCGTTGCTTTCGTCACTGCCGCTTTCGTACTTCCTGCCACGCTGGCCAGGACGTCAGCGCCATCTGCAATCAGGAATTTCGTGCGGTCTCTGACATTAGCAATCCATGCGGGAGCGCTCCCACGTCCCGTCCAGGTGGCACCAGTTTTCAGATTCTGATATTTCGGCGCAACCTTCGTACCCTGTGCGTTGGATACCTTTGATTTCGTCGTGGCTACTGACCCTGCGAGTGCGTTCGCATCTCGCTTTGCTTTTGCCTTGGCCTCAATATCGGCCGTGGTAAGCCCATGTTCAAGCATTAAGCTGCGAATCTGGTCGACTGCTAACTGAGCTTTTTTTGCGATGAGCACTTCAGCTTGTAGCTGCAGTTTCTTTAGCTTTTCCTGGATTACTTCGAGCGTAGGCATTGATAACTCCGAATTAGATTGTTCGCACTATGCCACGTGAACGTACTTCCGAGAACCAGATAGTCCGATTTCGCAGCCTGAATAATGTCAAAGCACTAAGAAATCCAGATATTTCTGTCTTTACCGCTCAGATGACTGCACTGACACCGAGCAGTTCCACGCGATGCGCCCTTTTATGTATGGTTTCCCGTAGCTGAACTTCTCAGCGTGCACGGGCATGCTATCGGGAAACATATCGACAACTGATCGACTTTTGAAAGCAAGTTGCTATGGGCGAGGTCGTGCTTCTTTTCGTGCCCCATGTCATTCACTTCACATGCAACATCGTTAGTCGACATCGCTTGGCGCCACACCGGCATCCATATGTCGCCTTCAGTGCTTTGATTGGCCGGGTCCCCACGTCAAGCCGGTAATCGATCAGGATTTCGTCGCCTGGTTTGATCTTCGCGATGGTGCGGATGTAAATCCTTTCTCCGTCCTGTTCCGCTTCGCAGTTCGGCGCACAGCTAGTAAGCGCTAGTTTAAGCACACGTTGAAGTTGAAGTTTTCGAGTTGAACAATGACGGCTTCGTTTATGAAGGAGTCGGCAGATGGCAAATCGATACGATGAGCGCAGACAGGTGTGGGCCAAGCGATTTGAGGACCAGAAGAACTCTGGTCTGAGCGTGCTGGCATGGTGCAAAGCGGAAGGGGTGAATCAGTCTGGATTTTACAGGAGCCGCCGTCGCATGCTCGAAGTGAGCGGCTCGCAGGCCAAGACGAACTTGATTGCCGTGCCGATGAACCCATCACCTGCTCGGCAGGCAGGATGCGATCGTTGATCAACCGGCGGATCGCGTGACTGGTGATGCCGAGCTGTTTTGCGGCTTCGGACATCGTCAACCATTCCCCATCCTTCTCTGCCGGCCTGTAGGCGTGGATGTCACGCACGCGCCGTATGGAGCTGACACGGTGTGCGGTCCAGGTCTTGCCTTGGCCGGTCCGCATTCCCATCCGGTTCAACGATGCAGCGATGTCCTGATCTGACCATCGGGTTGCCATGCTGCGGATGACCGCGAGCGCTTCGTCGGACGTGCTACATCCATGCTCGCCCGATCCGGGCTTGCGGACCCGTAACTGCGAATGCTGACCGCCTTGCCAGTGAATCGTCAGGATGACTTCACGCGCCGTTTCGTCCACGTCGGCAACAATATCGACGATCAGGGCGCGAACAAGTTGCTGGCGCATGCGCATCGTGACGTTCGGTGCATTCCAGGCAGCAGTGAGGTCTTCCGCAAGCTTCGCAAAGTCAGGAGTGGGGACATCCGCCGCCGGCGTGCTTACCGTCTCCAGGCGCGTCTGGCAGGCCAGCACGCGGTGCAATGCTGCTTCCCAATTCTTCTCCAGCTGCGCGGCAATCAGACGGTTGTCAGGATCGCAGGCGGCATAGCGCCGCTCGGCCAGTGTGGCTTCGTACTGCGCTTGCTGCAGTTCAAGTTCCACGATCCGTCGCTGCCCGTTCAGGGTGTCCACGTGCATTTGCTCGGCCTGCCGGGCTGCTTCGATTGCCATTGGTTCCACGACACGCAATAGCTCCTTCCCGATAGCGGCGTCGATGCGAGAGCCCCCGAAACTCATGCATTGCGGTGGCATGTCAAAGCGGGCACATCGGTAGACAGGTTGCGGTATGCGCCCAGTATAGGCCACGAACAGGCGGCGCCCACAGCGTGCGCAGGCAAGCAGACCTGCCAGCAGTGCCCGGCCTCCGCGGCTCGATTTTACGTCGCCCGCTTTGCCATAGGCATTGGTCGCGAGCTGCTTCTGGTTGCGCTCGAATTCAGCCCAGTCGATGTAGCCTTCGTGATGTTCCCTGAGCAGGACATCCCATTCATCAAACGGCTTGGGGTGCTTGTAGCTCTTGCGCGCGCGCCCATCCACGATCGCCATCTGCTTGCCGCTCTTGCCATATACGTAAGCTCCGGCGTAGAACGGATTCTTGAGCACCGAGATCACGTTTCGATAGCGCACCGGTATCCAGTCGAAGTGGGTCAACGTCCTGCCATCAGAGGGGCGCGGGAAGTGGACCTGTTCAGCTCGCAGCGACAGTAAAACCTGCCGTGCGCTGCCCAGTTCGCGGAAGCGTGCAAAGATCAGGCGTATGACTTCCTGCAATCGCAAATTCGGATCAAGACCCAATCCCACTTCCCGATGCCAGATGTAGCCGAACGGCACGCTGATACGCAAATCGCCGCGGTAAGCCTTCGCGCGTTTGGCATCGAGCATGCGCGTACGAAGCACGTTGAGCTCGAATTCACTGATGCTGCCTTTCATTCCGAGCAGTAACCGGTCGTTTGCCCGACAAGGATCGTACACACCGTCCAGGTCGATTACCCTGGCCTCGACAAGCCCGCAGAGTTCAAGCAGATGGTGCCAGTCGCGCCCGTTACGTGCAAGACGTGAGGCGTCCATACAAAGGACCGCTCCGACTTCGCCAGCACACAGTAAAGCCACGAGGCGCTCGAAACCGGGCCGGGCGACTGCGCCGCTGGCAGAACGGCCCATATCCTCATCGATAACCTCGATGTCGCGAAATCCCCGCCGCTTGGCTTCCTCCACAAGGTCGTATTGCCGACGCCGGCTTTCGAGGTTTGTCTGTACCTGAGTCTGCGTCGACTGCCGGACGTAGATCACCGCTTTGCGTTTAAGAAGGAGCTCAGGCAAACGATCAACGTTCGTCATCGTTATGCTCCTTTGGCGTGGCGACGCCGGCGGCCTGCATCAGCAGGCTCGCCAGATGGGTGATTGCCCTTGCGCGTTGTACCGCGCTCATCCCCTGAAGCTCGACGGCGTCGAACGTCATGTTCATCTGGCGCGGTATCGATTGCAACGACTGCAGACTTGCTGGAACGACGTTTGGCAGCTTGCCCATTGCGCTTCTCCCGGACGATGGTGGAATCGTCCGGTGAGTTTCCTCGCAAACGTCGATCAACAAGCAACTGGTGCAGATTGCGCAGCGCCATCACGGTGACTCTCGGGTCACCAAGCTCCATGCACGAACACGCGGCAGCATCCAGCATCCACCCGGCAATCATCTTGACCGTACCGCATCCGGCATCGATGTGGACTACTCGGCTTCCGCCGCGCTGCTCAACATCTCTAACCTTGACGCGGTGCCCATACAGCGGGTGCCAACGATAATGGACTTCAACTTCCTGCCCGATATGGGCAGAATGAACGGGCAATGGCGACCAGCAGAAAATCGTGGTTGTTCAATGATACGGTGGCCGGGGCGAAAGCCAGTGCAACGATCTACAGCTTGATGCTCACCTGTCGGGCGTGCGACGTTGAGCCGTTCGAGTACCTGTGCGAAGTGCTCACCGAGTTGCCCCAGCGCGCGGCTGGTGCCGACGTGAGCGACTTGCTGCCATTCAACATCGGCGAGCGACTCGCTCGACGCAAACCAACCTCCGACTAACGCTTCTAATGCGTCGGCTCCACGCCAACGCCCACTCCCATCCTTCGCTTTGGACATCGCCGACCTCGGTCGTCGCGGTGCGGCCGTCTTCGTCTTGTCAACGTGTGCGTAATTGAGCGGTTACCACAGCTATGATTGATCCAGCGAGCGGAATTGCCGCCGACTGCACCATCGATCGATCGTCCATCGCCCAGGTTAAAGTAGAAGGTATGGCCCTTTTCCGCCTGCGTGCGCGCAAACTGGCAATTCGCCTGCTGCTCGGACAATATTTCACCCTAGTACTCCAACAGGTAGTCGCCGCGTGCGATGAACGTCGAAGCAAAAACACCTCGTCCGTAATTGACGAGCGTCTAACGAAAAATCTACGCATGCTGCCTCTCTAAAAAACCGTAGCCGACCGCCCTCTTCTCACGGCACAATTCTAGAGGTACAAACGGCAAACGACATCCGGCTCATGCGAAAAGGTACGCTGCGTTTTAGACGACAACCTGCTCGGGGAACACTTGTTCGCTATGAAGAGCGTGTCGCCGAGGTGTTGGGGGGCGCACGGGGCGATCGCGTGATGATCAGATCGATCCATGCAGACGGGTCGACACGCATCACTGCAGTCAAATGGACGAACTTGATTCCACTGAGCAACTTGCTTTTTTGACCAGCGGTCACGACGACGAGTCCGCGAGTCCGTGAGTTCGCGCCTTCGATTCAAGCCGTTGCCTACACGTTAGATCGCCTCGCGGAATCGGTGGGTTTGCTGGTGACGATCAGGTCAAACTTGTACTGCGCAAGATGCCCTGTTGATCGCTCTGGAAAAAAATCCTTTTGCAGTGACTTGTTAATATCGATGCCAACATACATAACACGGATGCGCCTGCATCTGTCCCATCTGCCACATCTGCCACATCTGCCACATCTGCCACATCTGCCACGAAGGGGGTTCGCTTCGCTCGACGGTTTCAAGCAAACAGGTAATCGAAACCGGGAATTGCGTTGTATCGTGGCGGGTACCAGAGTCAACCGCTGGATCAAAGATTGTTCTGTGTTCGATGAATGGTTTGCATGGTCAACGTGATTTCCCTCGTGGCGTCGTTCATTCTCGCGAACGCCTCCGGGAGGTTCCAGCTGTGTAGAAGCTTTTGTTCGAACTCCTCCAGCGACAGGTAAATTGT
This sequence comes from Burkholderia sp. PAMC 28687, assembly GCF_001577465.1. Taxonomy (NCBI): domain Bacteria; kingdom Pseudomonadati; phylum Pseudomonadota; class Betaproteobacteria; order Burkholderiales; family Burkholderiaceae; genus Burkholderia; species Burkholderia sp. PAMC 28687. The sequence continues at coordinate 105,002 of NZ_CP014508.1, read as the reverse complement.
TTAGGAGTCCGCTGCGTGTGTACCGCTCTGATCGAGCGAAAGTAGTTCGACCTGCTTTCGCTTTTTGCTGGACAGAGCATGCGGGTATTGTCCATCTTGAAGGTCTGGGCAATGCCTTGAGGGTCGCCTCGCCTGCGACTAGCTTCGAAGGCTATCAAGGCTAAAAAATACGGATCGAATGGTGTGACCGACACGTCCCTGAATCCGCAAAACAAACACGTCTGTCGTTGGCGCATACGCGAACATCCATTGTTTCTCGCATCAGCATACGTAGGCACGGCAACCTTGCTAGGGCCTACGCCCGTTATTTTAGCTGCCGGGCAGGGAGTCCTCGGGCACTCAGGCTGAGAACGGTTAGTTTGTCGAACGATACGAATGTTTCTCCACCAAGCCATTGCCCGTCAAATGCCGCAACGCCATCGGCGAAATCACCGCCCTCCTCCATCGCAGCCAGTCCAGCCTCTACCGCGGGTCGATTGACTGCGACGGTCGTCGTACTCATCAAACGGCGAACTGCGTCAGCGATCTCACTCGATGCGATTCCGTACCCTTTTGACAGCACCCATACAAGCTCACACAATGTAGGTAGGGCAATGGCAACGAGAGAGGCGCTGGCGAGCTGAGATTGGGCAAGCTCGCTTTGTTGCGCATCGTCGCCGATCAACGCCCGCACCAGCAAATTGGAGTCGGCGGTGATTCTCATTTTTTGTTATGCCAGGTGTCAGAGGCAAGATTGGCGATCGCTTCGATTGTGAGAGTCGGTTGTCCGGGCTTTTTCAAAAGATTGAACATCGCACTGATTGGCTCCCCTCCCCGCTCGGCGCTGATAACAACGCGACCCTCAGGGAACATCTCGACTGCGATTTTTCCTCCTGGCTGGACGCCGAGATGCTCAAGAACCTCCTTTCGAAGCGTGACCTGCCCTTTAGCGGTGACAGTAAGTTTGATCACAAAATTAGCGGCTTGTCGTAAGTAAGGCATATTAACCTTACTTTTCATTTAAGGCTGTTTGACTTAGCATCATTTGCATCAATACCCGTAGAAGAGCCTGACCTCGGTGCTTCCACACGCTGGAACGTAAATCCGCAGATGAGTGTTGTGGAAAGCCGTAATCTTTGTCAGTTCGACACCACGGTGCACGGCGTACTAGCGACTGTCTCTTTCGTTTAATCATCTTCCCGAAATCTCGCTGCTAGAGGCAGCATATGGTCGTTATGCATTTCCAGAAATGTCTGCGCGGCTTCGCGGTCGCAACAGATTCCGTAACTCTGCGAGATGATTGCGCGCCTTTATTGCGACAGTGGGTTTTGACGTTTCCTCATGGTGAAGTGCCGGTTCTTTCGCGACCTGTAACTTGCCAGACCTGAATGCTTTGGCAAAACCCAGTTGCCAATTAACGGCTTGTCGATGAACGCCTTCTGAAGAATCGAAAAGGGTCAATGCCTGTCCATCAGCACTTAGCGTATAGGTTCGTTTCCCGCCTGCTTCGACGAAAACTTTCCCAGCACATTGGGTAATGACTACGTCGGCTTCCCGCTGCTCGTGCGACTGTTTCTCGGCCTGCTGATGCTCGCGGACCTTGGTTCGAAGTTGATGTGCGAAATCCACAGGATTGCGCAGCAGGGCGCGAAGGTAGTTGATGGGAGCCCTCGCAGTTTTGAGGTGTTGCCATGTGACCTCGACGACGTCCGAGAGGCGTTTGCCGTGATCACGTGCTTCACGCATAAGTTTAAAAATCAAAAAATCTAAAAACCCCAGGGTCCGCAACCGTTGAAGATCGGCAGGCACTTGACCCGGTTGTCTCTTTTGAGAAGAAGTAGGGTAAAGATTCCTATGTATAGCACCGTCTGCCACGGTGGCAGACGGTGGCGTAAATGAAGGATTGTCTGCGAGGCTGGAGGTTGCGTTGGGGTTTGACTTTGTTCCCGAGAGCTCGGGTATGGTAGTTTCCACAAGACCGAGGAGGATTGCTGCACGCTCGGTGAGATGAAGGTAAGAGCGTCCAAAAAGACCCGCTTCGACGTAGCGCGATTGCGCACGGCGTTCGACCAGGCCAGCAGCTTCCAGATCGTCGAGGCTACGATAAAACGTTCGCATGGAAAGCATTGCGCGACCGGTAAGCAGCTCACGGCGCGCATAGATCGCTGCATAGGGTTTGGATGCGTCGACGGTGCGGGCGAGGGCGGCGAGCACCGCGCGGGCGCGCTGGGGGAGCTGTTCGGTTCGAGTCGCTCGAAAGGCCGCACGAAAAATGACCCACGGCAGGTTGACTGATTCTGCGTGAAAAGCGGAGAGGGCATCGCGATCTTCCAGATGCAATTCACCCTCGCCAGCAACGAAGCGTTGCGCGATAGACATGTCGAGCGTCCATTAAGAAATGGATGAGTTTTGCTTGACTGTCGATCTCGTTGCGCTACACTCCGGGATGTTGACATACCCTTTCCAGTTTCCAGCTGGGGAGTGTGGTGCGAGGTTTCCAGCCAAGCCCACTAACGCAAAAGCCCTCGGTTCCAGCCGCGGGCTTTTGTCTTTCTAGCGTCCCTGTTTCATTTCAGATCCAATAAAGTTGGTAATACGATCATGTTCAACCTGTCATCAAAAACTGATGTCGTTGATTTTTAACGAGTTTTAGTTTTCTGATGTCGTCTGGGCGGCTGATTCGGTTTCTAGGAGTTGCTGGAGTAAACCGCGTACTCTAGTTGCCTCCTCTTCCGATCGGAATTGCAACCGCATCACGTTTTTAGCCTGACGAACCTCGCAGTAGGTCGTCTTGCCCTGCCTGATTTTTGTTGCGATAGGTGCAGGAGAATCTTTCTTGGACTTTTGCGGGTCGGCGGATGCTAGCTTCACAGTTTGACCTTGATCGATTTCACCAGCGGCTAACTTTTCGACAGCGAGTGTCACTTGGGCTGCGCGCCCTTTTTTCGTCAAGCTCGCCAGTGCGCTAGCAGCAGATGCCCCCAAAATCGCTGGATTTTCAGCGCAGATTGACAGAACGTCAGCCGGTAAATTGTCGAAGGATAAGACGTACGAAACCGCTGTCTCTGACAAACCAGATTGTTTTGCTAGCTGCGCGTGCGTGAGACTGGGATGGCGGCTACGGCGATCTTTAAAACCCATGTACTTTTCGTAGTCGGTGAGATCCGACTGCATCAGATTGGCAAAGAAGGCGCCGTCGCTCGCCTCATCCGCGTTGCCTTCGTCGAAAACGGCCCTAATCGTCTTTCTACCAAGGTCCCTGAAGGCATCGATTCGATGGTGACCGGAAATGATCTCTAACCGTTCGTCGGGCAGCCGTCGAACGACAATGGGATGAATAAGGCGATTATGTCTAAGGTTTTCCCGTAGCTCGACGTATCGTTCTTCGGTCATGTGCCGGCGCCTTCCCGGTACTTCGACCAATTCACTCAGCGAAACGTCCATTGCGCCAGACGCGCCACTAGCGACCTGTTTTTGCAACGCGACCACCTGAAGCGACATAGCGTCTATTTCTGCTTGCTTCTCTTTAAGTATTGGAAGTGCTTTCATCATTGCCCCAGGGGCAGTCTTAGGGTCCCTCGGTGCACTAACTTCATCCGATACGACGATCGGTGCAATGAGCGCCGTTTTAGCAGCGAGCCTGTCTTTAATGCTCATGCTGACTCCTTCTGTGCTTGCCAAAGAGCAACTAATTCTTGATCAATCATTTCGGCGAATCGGTCGTAGGCCTCTCTTGCGCGCTGATACGTCCGATTGCTGCCGTCGTACTTACTGATGTCATAGACAGTGCCAAACTCAGCTGCGGCGCTTGCGGTAACAGTCGTAGTAGGAATTTCGATCGGCAAGACAAATGATTCATAGGTTCGGTTGATCCAATCCCGCACTGCGTGTGTGGAAGCGAGACTTGAGTCGACCTTGGAAAGGAGTACATGAATAAAGTCGTATCGCTTCTGCTCCACGTCAGGCACTAACCCCTTCATGTTGTCCGCAAGATCAGCGAATAGATTCCAAAACTGTGTCGATGATGCATAGTCAAGGGCCGACGGTGGCGTAGGAACAATCAGCGCGTCGGCTGCCATGAATGCGTTGATAGTCATGTACGAGAGAGCAGGGGGCGTGTCAATGATGACCACGTCATACTCTTCAAGAACAGGCTCCAACCCTTTGTTCAGAACGTTCCAAAATTCGAAATGCGGATCTTTGGACTGCTTGAAAGGAAGGTAAAATTCGGCGGAAAACAGCGCGGCGCTAGCGGCAATCAAATCTACGCCATCCCAATACGTCGGCTGGATAGCGTATTTGACATCGTCTTCTTCCCCGTAAATCAATGGCAAAACCGTTTGCTCTTCCTCGACCTCGCTGTCAGCAAGGGTGCCGGTCAATGCAGTAAGTGACGCTTGCGGATCGAGATCAATGATCAACACTCGCCTGCCATGGAGAGACAGGCCTTGGGCAAGAGTCATCGCGGTAGTCGTCTTTGCGACGCCTCCCTTGAAGTTGCCGATTGCGATTTTTTTGCCTTTGGTTCCGTCCGGGCGCTTAATAAAGGGTCCCAATTTATCTATCCACACCCGAGTCTCGGCGAGGGAAAACTCGCGGGTGCGATTGTTCGCAATTCCCGGTGGCAAGCCGAGCTCCGGCTTATCCCAAGAATAGATAACCTTCTTGCGCTCGACTCGACATAGCGCGGCCACCTGTGACGTCGTAAACACCGGTGATTTTTTTCGCGGATGTGGTGCTAGCATGCTTTCACGGACATTGACGAGCATCTGGCTCGCGCGGTCCGCAACTTTTCTTAGATCGCTCAGCGGTACACCGGGCAGCACATGCTTGATTTCCGGAGCTATCGACAAGATGGGTTTGTCGACACGAGGACGTACATCAGACATATGGGAAACCCCTGACTTTTGGCCGGAAACTAATGGATTACTCGAAACTTGCTCTTTTCGCCAACATCTAGTGCAGTAGCCGACTTTTTGGCGAATTGGAGCGACTGTAAACGGTAAACTTATACAAGACAAGTTTACTTTCCGGACGTGAGCGTCAAGGGGGAAGGGCCGGGCGGAGTCAAACCTCGAACAAACATCAAGTTCGTGAAGCAAACGCCTGTTGCCGTGAAACAATCCTCAGAAAATCGTAATCGGTTTAGCGCCATGCTCTGCAAGGAGCGGCAGCGACACGACATCAATGTTTCACGGAAAAGTGGCGACGCCGACCGCGCGGGCCTCGAAAATCTATAGAAGTCACGCGTTAGGGGCGGCAGTTGAACAAAGCGTAGCAAACAATACGTTTTTGACATCAAACGTAACACTCCCTCTCCTATTTGTTCTACTGCGGAATTGATTAGCACATCTTGCAGACCGATAAAATCGTACTTATAGAAGGTCTGGTGCCACCACTCGTCTATGAAATAAGCAAGATCTATAGCGTCAACGCGCACCAGTTGACTTAGTTGACAAAAGAGACATACGAGAATAGAGTCAATGAAGTCTGCACTGCAGCAGGATGCTTATGCCCAATACCCTCGAATTCATCGCCGACCACCTCCCGACAATCACAGCGGATGACGTGGTCCGTCGATTTTCGGCCACCGTCGACATCCGGGATGCCTCCGCGTTTGCTGCTGAATTGCAGGCGTTCGTTCAGGAGCACGTCGAAGCCGTGGAGCTGCCCGCGAGGCTAGATAGGAAGACCGCGGAACAGCATCTGGCCCGTCAAGCTTCATCGTTGCGAGCCGAAACGCACTGGACGCCCGGCGAGACGGATATTCAGCGCGGTCGCGCCGTGCGCTTGAACCTCTTTAACCAGCCGCACAATCTGCCCTTGGCCGAATTCGCCCGCTTGGCGAATAAATCGCGTCAGCAGATTTACAAGGACATCGAAGCGCGCCGACTGTTGGCGCTCAATGTCGGACCGCGTGGCCAGAAATTACCTGACTGGCAGCTCGATGGCGTGAAGCAGGCATTGACCCAGGCCGTGCTCGAAATGGGTGAGGGGGTCGACAACTGGACGGTGTATCGCGCGCTGTCCGAACCCCTCGAAGGCCTTGGTGGACGCACGCCGGTTGAGGCCGTCACGACGGGCTCGCTCGAGGACGTGGTCAACGCCGTATGCAACGTGTTGGGTGTGCATTGACGCGGGGTGTGCGCGCTGCGTTGCCGTCATTTTCCATTGACGCAGGTGAATTGCTCCAGCACGTGAGTCGGGTTATTTACCGCAACAAGCCGTTGTATTACGGCAATAAAGGCACCAACCGGTACGACGCCCCCGGGCGCAACTTTGGTGTCTTGTATCTGGGCCGTGACCTTCCCACAGCACTGATGGAATCCGTGTTTCATCAGCACGGTTGGCTTTGGGATACGAAGCGCTCGATCGCGTTAGCAGAAGTCGAAAGCCGGATCGTGCGGGTCGTCGGCGTGCTCGAGGATCTGTGTTTGGCCGATCTCACCGCGCCAGGTGTCATGGCGGGAGACTTTGGTTTGAATCTGGAGCAAATGGCCAGCCGTGACTACACCTGCACGCAGCAAGTGTCAGGTGAGGTGTATGCGCTCGTGGGCGATGATGGGCAGCCGCGGTTCGATGGCGTGCTATATCCGTCGCGCAATAATTATCCCGGTACCGGCGTGGCGGTTTTCGAGCGAGCCGAAGCGAAAATCAAAATAATCACGGACGTCGATCTCGTTGACCATATCGGGTGGCCCGACTTCGTCGCGCGCTATCGCATCGGGATAGAGCCCGATGTCGGTCCGACAAATCACGAGGACGAAGTCAACTGATTAAACGCAGATATGTTGAGGTCACGACGGAAAACCGAAGCAGAAGTGGGAGGTTCCTGTCGTTACTTTGCACGTTGCTGCATAAATCAGGTCGGCGTCGCCCGCCGCTGTTGTATCGATCTCGCTCGACTGCGCAGATGGCAATTTCGGCAAGAAAATCTCGGTCGTCAAAACGTAAGATCTTGTCGCTTCGGGACATTAAAAACGCCGATTAGAAAACGCAATTAACCGTCTGTTCGACTTGCCCGCGCGACAACTTCCAATGACCAATGCCGTCTCGGATCAGTAGTAGGAAAACCGTTGACAAGCGGTCGTCGTCATTTCATGCCTCAGCTTAGTTAATATGGTTATTAATGATCCGCAATGGTCGGTGAATCTGGTCAAACACCTTAATGCAGAAGATTAGTATTCCTGATAATTGTTATTATCAGATAAGGTTTTAATGCGTAAAATCCGGGGTATCGCACTTTATCACTGGCTTTGAGCTAATGATCTGCTTTAAAACGGGGTTCGCGGCGGGGCAGGGCACCTTCGGTGGAGCAAGGAGGGAGCTTGGCTAACCAGACCCAGCAACTGAACTTGCCGGCGCCTCGCACCTACACGCGCACCGACTTCACGGCGTTGCGTGCGTTCGTGCAGCACATCGCGCCCGCGTTGATCGCGCGGCGCTATTACGATCCGGATGACCGCAGGGTCTCGCCGCAGGCGGCGACGCCCGACGCGATGGAGCAGTTCCTGCGCACGATGCTCGATGACCTGGTGCAGCTTGCGTTGCGGCACGGCTCGGCCGTGCTCGCCACCCACCTGAAAGCGTCGATCAAGCAGCACGGCAGCGCGAAGCTCACCGCCGTCACGCTGCGCATGGTCGAGCAGGCATCGACCTTGGCGGCGGCCGTGCCCGCGCCCGATCATGGGCTCGGTCTGTGGTTTCGCCCGCTAGTGACCAAAAGACTGGTGGGAGAGGGGATCAACACGCTGGGTCAGCTGATCGCCTACTGCAATTCGCACGGCGGAAGCTGGTGGCGATCGATACCGCGCATCGGGCCGCATCGCGCCCGTGTGATGGTCGCCTGGCTGCGCCGGCACGAGCGCACACTCGGCGTAAAAGTCGACGCCGATGTCGACACCCGTCCGCTCGTACCAGCTTCCGATTTACACAATGTGGTGGTGATCGGCGGGTCGGTCGAGGCGCCGCGACTGGCGCCGTTCGAGCGGCTGGCGATTCCGACAGCGCTGTCGGGTGAACACGGCAGCAATCGCGCGCGCGAGTTCGCGTTCATCCGCGCGCAGCACGATCTCGCTGCCGTCCACGCCTACCTGAATCGCTATCGCGACCGGTTACCGACCCTGCGTGTGTACACCAAGGAGATCGAACGGCTGGTGCTGTGGCTGGTGGTGGTGCGCGGTGTCGCGCTCTCGTCGATGACGGTGGAAGACTGCGAGGCATATAAGGATTTTTTGAAGGGGCCGGTGGCGAGTTTTGTGGGACCGAAACGCTCACGGACGAGCGGCCGGTGGCGACCTTTTACGCCGGAAGGGTTGTCGCCCGACAGTCAAGCGTATGCGGTGCGTGCGATTCGCGCGGCGTTTGCATGGTTAACGACGGTCCGCTATCTGGCAGGGAATCCGTGGAGCGCGGTGACGGATCCCGCGACGGTAACGAAGGAAGTTTCCGTGCAGGTCGACCGTGCGTTGTCGGCCGATCTTTGGGCGCTTGTGCGCCGGGCACTCGATCAGCGCTGCGGGAATCAGCTGCTCAACGAAACGCCGGAACAAGTGCGACAGTGGCGAACAGCGCGCGCGGCGATTTTGCTGATGGGCGATTCGGGTTTGCGTCGCGAAGAAGCGGCGAACGCGCGGCGCCAGGATCTGCGCGCAATGCGTCACGTGGCGTCGGCGGGCGCCGCGAAAAAAGCGGGGGAGGGCGGGGCAGCGCAGGTTGAGATGTGGGCACTGAGCGTGGTCGGCAAGCGGCGCCGGCAGCGGACGGTGCCGGTGAGTGCGGCGACGGTTCGCGCGTTGCGCGCGCACTGGATTGATCGCGGTGAAAACTTCGATGCGGCTCAGGACGATGCTCCGCTGATCGCCCCGCTGGTGATTCCCGCGACCCTTAGCGCACGCGCCAAGCACGGCAATGAAGACGGCGAACGGGGCGAAGACGCGACCGAAGTGCAATCTGATGGCGATGATCGTACGCATGCGAAGAGGGCGTATGCCCCGGATGCGCTCGCGCGGCTGGTGCGGCAGGCCATGAAGCAGCTCGCCGGTGAGTTGTTACGGGAGGGTGTTTTATCGCACGATGCCCATGCGCAGTTGCTGGAAACCTCCGCGCATGCGTTTCGCCACACCTTTTTACAAGGGCCGTTGCTCAGGACATGCCGATCGACGTCGTTCAGCGCGTTCTCGGTCACGCCTCGCTGCAGACAACGTCCATTTATGTGCGCGCCGAACGGCAGCGCATGCTTGATGCCGCGGCCCAATACTATTCAGAAGACGGCGGTTAGCGTACGGATGTTGCTGCAACGTCGCCGACGTCGAGCAATACTGCTGGAAGGACCGCGCTGATGCGAGCGCGAACGGGATGAACCACCGGAGTTCACAGTGAGAAGAAACGCCGAAAACAAGTTGATCGTTGTCGCCGTGCGCATTGATCCGCAGATAGAGCAACGACTGCGACTGCTTGCCGAGACGACGGGGCGCAAGCAGTCGTTTTTTCTGCAGCAGATGATCGAGTGCGGTATCGACGCCATCGAAGAAACCTGGTTGCCGCATGAAACGCTGGGTCAGGTTCCGAGTGGCAAAATGCCGATGTCGCAACCAAACGGCGGAACGTCCGATCTTTTCGGCGATGTCGTCGACGATGAACGTTAGGTTAGAACTGACCTCAACGGCTTTTTATCGGCCTATGCGGTGCTCGGACACAGGCAACAGGACAACGCTATACCGCCGAAAATTTGCCCAACAGCGCAATGCCGGTTCGCTAACTTTGGCTGGGGCGAATGTATTCTGGAGGTGATTCGACCACGCTCAACCTCTGTCGCCATCAAATCAGGTTTTCTTTTCGCGCAGCGACTGCAACGGTGGTCGGCGAATCAGAAAGTGGAACGAAGCGTCGTGTTTCGCCGTCGAGCGCATCGATGCGACCCATCTCGATGTCGTAGACCCACCCGTGCAAATTCATGAGCCCTTGCTCGAGCGCGAGCGCCACCGATGGATGCGTGCGCAGATTCGCCAGTTGCGCGATCACGTTTTCGCGCACAAGGCCGTCAAGCTTCGCGCGAGGCGTGTCGAATTGATGTGCTGCGTTGATTGCTTTTGCGGCGTCCGAATGACGAAGCCAGTTAGCGACCGCCGGAAGATGATCCAGACACGTACAGCGTGAAATTGCACCCATCGCACCGCAATCCGAGTGGCCGCAGATCACGATGTCCTGCACCTTGAGCACTGCGACCGCATATTCAACGGTGGCTGAGACGCCACCGGGTTCTGGACCATAGGACGGCACGATGTTGCCGGCGTTGCGGATCACAAATAGTTCGCCCGGTTCGCGCTGGGTGAGGAGCTCTGGCACGACACGGCTATCCGAGCAGGTGACAAACAACGCCTTCGGGCTTTGGGTCGTAGCGAGTTGCCGGAAAAGCTCGATACGTTGCGGATAGATATCGCGCTGAAAGCGCAGAAAGCCGTCATTAATGTCACGCATGATTTCCTCCAAAGTCGAATGCTTTATGCTGGCACTCGTACTTGACATGCCGTGGCGCCGCTGGGGCCGTTATTATCGACGACATCGTGGATGGGTGTCGATCTACAACGGCCCTCAAGCTTGGGTAAGCCGACGGATACCCATGCGTCATACCCAGGATCGCTGTTGCGCGTTAACCCGATGCGCAAAACCAGCGTCACACCCGAAAACGCGAGTTGACATTTTTATACGCGCAATGTTGGCAAAATTGAGTCGGTGTACGTTAGTGCACGAGATCGCCGACTGCTATGCCGCCTCCTATGGCATGGCGCTCACTCCATCGAATACGTGTTGTCCTGGTCGGCATGGCGTCGAAGACATCAATACCGCGCGCAGCAGTGCCACTACCGGCGACGCGGCTGTGTACCACCGATCTCTGTACATCTACGGCTGTAGTACTAGCGAGATTTTTAACAGGCCTATCGAGTTAACGGCGTTTCTTGAGGATTTCGTAAATGGTATGCTTGCCATCATTGGGTTGGAGGCTTGCAGAAAATCTCAACACCGGGCCCGGTGGTTGATTGAGATGGGCGATCAGGTGAAGGTTACGGCTGTGACCGGCTGTTTTGTGCAATGCGTACCGGTGTACTAATCGTCCAGCATGCAAATGGAACAACATCTAAAAGGAAAATCGTGAAAGCGCTGAAAAAACTTAACTTGAAAGGTGTCGCTGTTTTAGGTGTATTTGGCTTGGGAAGCCTGACATATCTGACCGCGTATGGTCAAAGCCAGGCACTCCCCTTAGTTACTCACGCCGCGTTTTTTTCTGCTGAAACACATCAGATTCCCGTGTTAGACCCGCAAGTTTTCGTCACTGAGCCTTCGGGCTCCGCAGGTATCGGCCCGCAGGGGATCAGACACGTCGCAGGCGTCCGCAACGCGCGTCGAGATGATCTACGGACCTTGCCGATCTTGAATGCTTCCGGCAAACCGCTCGGCATGTCTCTAGGCGCATGGCTGGATGCTAACGGCGAAGTTTTACTAACTCCCCAGGCGAACGGGGGGGAAAAGGTCACGGTGATCCTTTCTAACCTCAAGCCAGGCGGTCACTACAGTCTGTTTGAGAATCACTTCGACCAGAAGCCGGTTGGTTTCACGCCGCTGGATGGAGCCGGCGAGGCGAACAGCTTTGTCGCTGATACCGTGGGCAAGGCGGTCCTGACGACGACTGCACCGGCACCACTTACGCATGACAATGCAGTGCTCGTTGTCTATCACTCGGACGGCAAGACGTACGGAAATTCCCGTGGAGACATTGGCGTCAATGCCCACCATCAGCTGATCGTACGACCGTAGTGGCTACTGACAATCCGGCGTCACTCATTCCCAAGGCATACAGCCCGATCGGCTGTCCCGGTCCTAATGAGGCAATGTCCGAAGCGTAGTTGAAGGTTGAAGGTGGCGGTTTCCTGGTTAATCTGAAAAAATCAGGCTTGCCAACGACGAAACCTCGGACAGGAGAACCGCCGCAGTGAATCCTACCAAGACGACCCGTCACAGAGCTAGCGTTCCATTTGTAAGCGCTAATTTAAGCACACGTTGAAGTTGAAGTTTTCGAGTTGAACAATGACGGCTCTGTTAATGAAGGAGTCGGGCAATGACGAATGGATACGATGAACGCAGGCAGATGTGGGCCAAGCGATTTGGGGACCAGAAGAACTACAAGGGCTTCCCCGTTGAGCAAAAGCTCAATCGAAGCTCGGAGTGCATACATGTTGCATTGCCATTCGGCGTGCGTGAGAAGGTGAAGGACTGCTGTACTACAACCGGTCATATTGGGCTGGTGGCCCGGACCCTGATGAAAGACGCGCGCAAGGACCTCATTCTTTGGATGGGATGGTAATCCCCGTTCTTCTGACAGGCACACCTTGCGCGGGTCCATCCCGCTTCATATCACCGCTGGGAGTGCAAAGTGATCGTTAATCTCTCGTGTTTGCTCTGATGCCTCTGGCTGCTTGCCTATCGGGCGTTATGTTCGTTCATGCGGACGCCGATACGTATTTGAAGGCGTCGCCTTACTTAAGAGTCGCCCGCGCCATGCGCGTATTCTTCGCGGCGATGGCGACAGCCGCCCGCCAGTAGCCGCGACGCTCGACGAGACTTATCACCCAGCGGCTGAAACGGTCCTGCTTGTCGCCCAGACTCGCCATCACCGAGCGAGCTCCGAGTATCAGCAGATTTCCTAGGTACGCATCTCCCGTCTTCGTGATGCCGGCCAGCCGTTCCTTCCCTCCGCTGCTGTACCGGCTTGGCGTGAGGCCTATTGCTGACAGTCGCTTCCATGACCACTCTCCTTTCCGGTGAAGGGAGAATCAGTGGGCGCCGACTGCCCTTGGCGGTACCCGACCGTCAGGTCAGGGTTGTTAAGTTTTCCGTGTTACGAAGGCGAAATTGCGTGTGCGGTCAAAGTTCATGGCATTGCGATGAAGTGTGACGGCGATGTTGTGAACACGTCCGGCACGCAGACAGTTCAACGTCATTGAGCGCAGGCGGCCCAGCACACCGGGTTTATTGCGTACCCTGCAGTGGTCCTCTCGCAGCGTTACGTCGCGCACATGATGATTCTGATTCTCGACGCTCCAGTGCCCTCGAATGGCTGCTTGGAAAGTTGCCGCACTGAGAGTGTCCGTGCTGATCCACCAGGCTGTTTCGTCGGTTTTTTCCCAGCCTGCGCCGTGCCTCTTGCGCTCGACAGTGCGTGAGATTCGGGCGACCTGCTGTACAACCGGCTGCCAACCATCGGGGAGCCAGTTTTGCGGCAAATCAAAGGTGTGCACGGTGCGCGTCTCGATGCGACCATGGCCCTTGTCATGCTGAACGTCGCATTGCGTGGCGGTACGGTGACGTGCCAAGTCCTCACACGCCGCGAGTAAAGTCGGCTGGTTCCCTTTAACCTGCACCAGGATATCGGCTTTCTTTTCTGAAGCGATCATGAGCGTTTTTTTTGACAATGAAGCGCATCCAGTGTGAAGACCCGCCCGGGAAGTCCCATCGATTCGATCAGCGCCTGCGCGGCGGGGATCTCGTTCGATTTTTCCGACACCTCAACGTGTCCGAGCACAATCAGATCATCGTGATCGAAGGCCGACACCAGTTGCTGCGCTGGCGTATCCAGTACGCGTGACGCGCTGCCTCGAAGCGCCTTGCCGTCAATGGCGATGAACTGTCGTCCTGACGCAGGCGTGCTCAGGCCGCAGGCATGGGAGCGAACCGCCGATTCAAGTTCTATTTCGTCTATGCTCAGCAAAAAATTCCTGATTCCCACCCAGCTCGGGGCCTTGCGCCAGGCCGTACCGAACAACTGGTTCAACTGTTCCAACCGCTCGTCGATAAAGGCTTCCATCTTCCTGAGTGAGAACGAGCCTGCCAGCATCGACAACACCACCGCACATAGCAGCGGTTCGAACTCGTAACGCTTGCCATGTGCACCACGCCCATCAACCAGTCCGGAAAAAACACCGCCGAAAATCATCCTTACCTCGCTCCATCATGTTTTCCGAAAGTTAACATGGACGAAGAAAAGTTAACAGCCCTGACCGTCAGGTGCCCTTCGCGTTTCTCCAAAGCAGCCGTCAATATTTTGTGGCGAGATGCCCTGATCTAATGATTGAAGCCTACAGGACAAGGAGCTTTCTGCCCTGTAGGGGTGTTATTTTCGCACTGTCGCCCGTCGGATCGGCCGATATAGAATGGGTAGTGGCAATTACACGGACCTCCCCAACGGTTTACCCTTTGATAAACTCGAGCAGATCAGCGTTAATGGTTTTGGCTTCCGTTGTCGGCATGCCGTGTGGAAAGCCTTTGTAAGTTTTCAAGATGCCCTTCTGCAACAATTTGGCGGTGAGCGGACCGGAGTCAGCATAAGGAACAATCTGATCATCGTCGCCGTGCATCACCAAGGTGGGAACTGTGATTTTCTTCAAGTCATCTGTGAAGTCGGTTTGCGAGAAGGCGACTATGCCGTCGTAATGCGCTTTGGACCCTCCATTCATGCCTTGCCGCCACCAATTCTGGATAATACCTTCGGACGGTTTCGCCCCCTCGCGGTTGTACCCATAGAAGGGTCCAGCGGGCAGGTCACGGAAGAATTGAGCACGATTGTTTGCAACTTGTTCTTGTAACCCGTCAAACACTGATTTCGGCAAACCTCCGGGGTTCGCGGCGGTCTGGAGCATCAATGGTGGAACGGAGCTAATCAGTACGGCCTTTGATACCCGGCTTTCTCCGTGCCGTGCAAGGTAGCGCACAACCTCGCCGCCCCCGGTGGAGTGGCCGATGTGAATGGCATTCTTCAAATCAAGGTGTGCGGTCACCGTAGCCAGATCGTCCGCATAGTGATCCATGTCATGCCCATCGGCGGTTTGAGTTGATCGACCGTGACCTCGTCGGTCATGTGCAATCACGCGAAAGCCGTGATTTAGGAAGAACATCATTTGAGTATCCCAATCGTCGGCGCTCAGAGGCCAACCGTGCGAAAAAACGATCGGCTGTCCGCTACCCCAGTCTTTATAAAATATCTGGATGCCGTCTTTGGTCGTTACCGTATTCATAGCGATATTTCCGTTGGTGTGACCGTTGTAGGCCGGAGTCTTCGTGGCGCGATCAGCGGCAGATGCAGATGCAGCGAAGGGTAAGGTTGAGGCCGCACCGACCGCCGCAGCGATTTTGAAGAGCGCTCGACGCGTCGTCACGAACGGTGATTGGCCCTGTGTATCTGACATAATTTTTCTACCTTTTATAAAAATTTGATGATCGCTTGATATTTAGTCGCCTGCAAGATAGCGATCCATAAGGGCGAGACCTTAAAATACCAGAAGAGTGCTCAGTACAAAAAAAATCGAGGCGGGCAATGTCGCAAGCGTAGATGAAGGTTTTGACGTCGTTTTGACGTGGTTTTGAAGTGGCTTTGAAGTGGTTTTGAAGGGGGTCTGAGCTTCCCCCTGTTTTTCGTGTTCCAAGGGTCGAACATTATGCCGCCAGATTCTTCTCCTGGTGAGTCGTGATCCAGTCTTGCATGAACTGGGTCGGCGACACTTGGCCGAGCGTGGAGTGGCGACGACTTCGGTTATAAAATACTTCGACGTATTCAAACAAGTCCGCGATCGCGTCAGCATGCGTGGCGTACCGTCTCTCGTGAACTCGTTCGTTCTTCAAGCTGTTGAAGAAGCTTTCAGTCGGGGCATTGTCCCAACAATTTCCTTTGCGACTCATTGAACACGTCATCCCGTACTCGACGAGTTTCGCCTGAAAGGCATGACTTGCGTATTGGCTGCCACGATCCGAATGGCACAGCGCACCCGGGGCCGGCTTACGGCGGAACCATGCCATTGTCAGCGCGTCGATCACCAAGTCGGTGCTCATTTTCGCTTTGATCGACCAGCCAACGACCTCACGGTTAAACAGGTCCAATACGATCGCCAGATACAGCCAGCCCTCGTCGGTCCAGATATAAGTGATGTCCGAAGTGAAGACCAGGTTACGGGCATCTGTCGTGAAGTTTCTGTCGAGCAAATTGGGGGCGATCGGCAGCTTGTGCTTCGAATCTGTGGTGACTTTGTAGCGACGCTGATCCCACCGATCACCAAGCCTTCTTCGCTCCAGTCAAACTGAAACGCTTCGCCTAATGAGAAGTGCAGCGGTACAAACGCGTTTGCTGAAATCGACTTGCCTTCGGCGACTCGCCACGTCCGGATAAAATCAGTCACCCGCGAATAACAGCCGTCATAGCCGGCGGCCTGAAGCTGCTCAAACAGCGTCCATGTCCTGCGCCGCTCCTTCCTCGGGCGCAGCGCGTCAACAACCAACGCCTCGATAAGCTTCTCGTGAAACGGCGTGAGCTTGGATACCCGCTCCGCGCGTTCGTACTTCGGTTCCTGCGCGGTACCTTCTTTTAAATACTTACGAATTGTGATGCGCGACAAACTCGTCAGCCGCGCGATCTCGCGCACCGACTTGTCCTGGCGGTGAAACATCCGCCGTACTTTGCCAATCATGGTCATCGGGAGCATCCTCTAAACCTCTGCTTCTAAAAGCAGCAGGTTAGGCTGGTTGCCCAGGTTACTTTTAAGTCGGCGAGACCCGAATCAGTGGTCTACTTTTCGGTCGGCGTCTACACCCTGCCCATCAATTCCGCTAATAAGTGATTCTTCAATTTTCAAAAAAATACAAAGATATCCTAAATAAAAGATGGCTAAAAAGTCGGAAAACACCTTGTTTTTGGACAGCGCGCATATTCGAATGGGTGGAGCAGCGAAACACTTTCTCCACGCGATGTTAGCCGAATTAGCAAGGCGCCGCGCTAGCAGAATTAATGGGCACGATTAGCGTTGCTATGGACATGGTTACCGTTAATAACGGACTTCAACAACAGCGGTTCAATATGGCGGATTTTAGTACAGCAGTCCTTCACCTCCTCACACGCACCGACGCGGCTTGCAGAATGTATCAACGTGCGAATTTCGATTGAGCTTGTGCTCAAAGAGGAAGCCCTTGTAGTTTCTCTGGGGAGCGGCGACTTCATCCAGCGCTTACTACATCTTGGCAAAGGTTGCCGAGAGCCGGCACGTTGTCTTCGAGCGTGTTGGCATTGATCATATCAAGACTTCGAAACAAGGCACCGAACTTTCCCATTGCTAAAGGACAACGCCTCGCCTAATGTTAAAGGTGTAAACCTTAACGAAGGCCCAACGAGCGGCTTTTCTTTCTACCAAAAGGCCTTAGCATGAACTGTGATCCAACCGATACGGCGGTGGTATTCATCGACCCACAGAACGATGTCCTGAGTCCTACGGGCAAGAATTGGGGCGCGGTTGGTGCGAGCGTCACTGAGAATAAAACCGTCGAAAACATGCTGAGAATTTTCAAGGCCGCCAAAGCCGCGAAGGTCAATGTATTTATATCTCCGCACTACTTCTTTCCGACCGATCGCGCATGGAATTTTAACGGCCCGCTGGAAACAGACGAGTTCGCAACCGGTACATTCGCGCGAGCGGGCACTCTGAACCTCCAGGGATTTGAAGGCTCAGGCGCAGACTGGCTCGTAGAGTTCAAACCTTACATCGATGACGGCCAAACTATCGTCGCGAGTCCTCATAAGGTCTTCGGACCGCAAACCAACGACCTTGTGCTGCAATTACGCAAACGGCATATAAGCAAAGTGGTACTGGGCGGCATGCTCGCCAACATGTGCGTGGAGGCTCATTTGCGAGACCTCCTCGAGCATGGCTTTGAAGTGTTCGTGGTAGCAGATGCAACAGCCGGACCTCGTCATCCAGTCTGGGGCGATGGGTATAAAGCCGCGATGATCAACTATGCGTTCCTCGCGCACGCCGTAGTATGCACCGACGAAGTCATTGCGGCGATGACTTGATGCGCCTGTCGTCAGCGTCCGAATATTTAGAACATTGCATCTCTCGCTGCTAATCGTAACAATCTGGTGCGACATGTACTGATAGTTGGTGCGAGTGGCGTTGCTTCGCGCGAGATACAGCGCTGGCAGTTATTTCGCCATTCTCCCGTGTTCGCCGTCAAACGAGCCGGCGACAGACTACGTCGGCTTTGTGCTAGGTGCTGTCCGGTGCAAATGCGATGGACAGTCCGAGCTGCGGGCCGATACGGTCGTGCAGAAATGATCGGGGAAAGGCTGTCTCACCAAAGGAGAATCGTAATGACCAGTTCCGCATCAAGTACTTCGTCAGCTGCCAATCTCCACACGCCCGCCATTCTGGTAACGCATCATCGGACGGCGATAGTCGACGGATTGAAGATTTTTTATCGTCATGCCGGTCCGGCGGACGCTCCCGTTGTCCTGCTGTTGCATGGTTTTCCAACCTCGTCGCACATGTTCCGGAACCTGATCCCTGCACTCGCCGACCGCTACCATGTGATTGCACCGGACTATCCCGGCTTTGGTCAGAGCGACATGCCGGATCGCGCCGCTTTCGCCTATACGTTCGACCGCTATGCCGAACTGGTGGATGGTCTGCTCGACCATCTCGGCGCTAGCCGGTACACGATGTATGTCATGGACTATGGCGCGCCGGTTGGCTGGCGGCTGGCTCTCAAGCATCCGGACCGTGTGGCCGGCTTCATCGTCCAGAACGGGAATGCCTACGATGAGGGCCTCAAGGCGTTCTGGGACCCGATCAAGACCTACTGGGCCGACGGCTCGGACGCCAGCCGGAAAGCGTTGCTGCCGCTGTTCACGCTCGAGACGACCATTTTTCAGTATACCGATGGCGTGTCCGACCGCACCCGTGTTTCCCCGGACAACTGGGTCCACGACCAGGTGCTGCTCGATCGTCCCGGCAACAACGACATCCAGCTCGACCTGTTCTATGACTATCGAACCAATCTGCCGCTCTACCCGAAGGTGCAGGCGTATTTCCGTGAGCATAAGCCGCCGATGCTAATCGTGTGGGGGAAGAATGACGTCATCTTCCCGGCGGATGGAGCTTTCCCGTATAAAGAGGACTTGCCGGACGTACAGACTCATATGCTCGACACAGGTCACTTTGCGCTAGAAGACAAGGCGGATGAGATGGTGCCGCTGATACGCGACTTCCTTGCTCAACAGGTCGATTCAAGAGCGTGATTAAATATTATGGTGATTCCTATGTTGACGGCGAATTTCGCTGGCATTGACTTTTATCCCCGGACCGCCGCATGACTCGGGGATGAACCTGGTTTGCAATGCGCCTTGTTGTTATTGCGAAGGTGGGCCGCCAAGCATTGCCTTCCGGGGAAGAATTTGTAGTTGATGGCTCCTGCCTCGAGTAATTTGCTTATGCTCGCAGCCAGCTAGAGAATAAATCATGAATCGCCTGACGATCCGATGGCTAGCGGCGACCTTGCTGTTTTGCAGGCTTTCCACTGAGCGAGACGACCCTACACCGCCGACAGCCCTAAACGGGGTGACTGCCGTGCTTGTACACGGCACGTTCGCCGATGAGTCGAGTTGGAGCAAAATCATCCCGCTTCTCGAAGCGCGCGGCCTGCAGGTGGTCTCCGTGCAAAACCCGCCGCGTTTGCTGAGTCAGCTGAAAGCTGTTGCCGCCGCCTTTATCGCAGCGGCGAGCAAAGTATGATAAGGGCCCGACAGCGTGGCGTTCGTTGACTTATCAATAGTCAAACCATATAGGGTGCCGACATCGTGCGGGGGTGCGACAAATTGCATTCAAGGGATTTGCTAACGGAGATTGCCATGAGCCTCAATGCTGCGGAGAGGGTCGAAGACTCAGAAACAGGAAAACGGAGCGGGGCTCTAGTTCCACTGCGCTGGACGCACAGAGCTGTTCGCTGTGGTACCGGAGGCTTCGCGAGGCAAGGCGCCCGGACCTAATGGGTACCTGATCGAGAGATCAAGCCCGGGATTTCCTGGATCAGTGCCGGTGGATACGACACAATTTTTATGCCGGCCGATCAGGGGGCATCGTTATGGACACCCCTCCTGTAGTGCACGACGTATAAGACTATCGCGCCAATCTGCCGCTCTATCCGCACATGCAGCGTTGATATTCTCAGCTATTCAAAGATAAATGTCATTAAACATGCATTCACCTGATCGGAGCAGCATTCTGCGTTCCTCGCTAGCGGTGGCGCAGGCCGCCAGGCGTATCCGTGGGGCGGATTCCGTTGTGTCGTTCGCTAGCAACGGCTTCGTCGAGGCCATTTTCTGATTTCGTAAGAAGGAGAACATGCATGATCGCAATCAAAGCAGTCAAGTTGGCAAGCGGAGTCCTGATCGTCCTGGCTTCATTCAACGCTTATGCGCAGTCAAGTGAAGCTGGCGCGATGGCATCCCCCGCACCGAGTGCGAAGTCCGCGAGGGCGGAAAACCGCGCTCTGGGCAAGAAAGTGCGCGCAGCGCTCGCAAAGGCCAACGGGATTGACGTTGCCAACATAAGCGTGCGTGTCCGCGGCAGCGCGGTCTCGCTGTCCGGCAGCGTGCCAGACGCGTCCCAGGTCGGTCAAGCCACGACGGCCGTGAAGGGCCTGCCGGGCGTCGCTTCCGTCGACAATCACCTCACGATCCGATCGGAGGAGGGCGGTCAGTAAGCAGACGAGCGCGCAGGGCAAAGCAGTGATAGCGCCTTCCCCGGAATGCTCCGGATTACCCCCAAGTTGAATGATCATGCTATTCGTTTTGCCTGAAGATCTGATACATCTTCGTGATCTCGTGCAATATGAGGAACCGGCACCAGATGACCGTTGGGCCCGTGGTCGGTCATGCTTGCGATTCAGGTATCCGCTGAGCATGGCGCTCCACAACACCGCTTGCTGCAAGGCTGGGGGCTTCTTTAGCGGGTGCCTGGTATGGTGGGATTGGCATCGCTATCAAGGCAGGTTACCTGAGTGCGAGCGCTGATGCAGCAAAATCCCAATGCCGCAAGCAAGGAGTGTCAAATGACGAAGAGAGTTGCGGAAGACATTCACGGTTACTCATACGGGATGGCCGAGATCGCATCATCGGCTGTTTCGCTGCAGGAGTTGGAGGACCTTAAGGCTACCGTGGGCTTCACCGAAGACGACAAGCGCTATTTGCTTCTTGCCGGCGAGGTGCTCGCGGACCAGACCCATGACGTCGTGCTCCGATGGCGCAGTGGCATCATTGCTGGCATACCACACCTTGCGAGGCACTCGCGCGCGAATGATCGGAGGCCGCTTCCTGACTATCTTGCGAAGAGTAATCTTCGGTTTGAACAGTGGATCCTCGACACCTGCTTTCGTCCATACGACCGCGATTGGCTCGATTATCAACAGGAAATTGCCCTGCGGCACACCAGCCTGAAGAAGAACCAGACGGACCAGGTCGAATCCACTTCGCATGTGCCACTGCGCGACATTATCGGATTTGTGGCCGTCATTAACGAAACCATCAAGCCCTATCTTGCCAGCAAGAGTCACTCGAAAGCAGAGGTTGAGAAGATGCACCGGGCATGGTGTAAATCCATTCAACTACAGATGGCGCTTTGGGCAGGCCCCTACGTCAACGCATCACAGGCGCCCAATGAGTGGTAACCGCCTGGCGCAGACCAAGAAAAGCGGCTCGCTGGGGGGTTGTCGGGCTCTTTCGCTTGTTGACGAAGGTCCGGTCACCGGCTTATTTGATTTTCGCCGCCCATATGCGGCCCGATCTTGCTGCGCCGCCGCAGAGTAGCATGGACGCGATTGAAGCAACGAATACGAGGCCGAAAAAAGGGCCGGCATATTCGCGCCAAATCTCCTTAGCCACGCCCAGCCCACCATGCCGGACATTCGCAAACGCGCGGTGCCCGCAGCATTGGCCACAGGGATCCCAGTCCCTGAGCCGCGAAGACGAGGACGAACGTGGTAATGTCAAGCTAGACGTCGCCTCAACGATTAAATTTAGGCGGCTTTTCGCTCCTTTCTGTGGACGCGTTTGATGGGTTCGAAATTGTCTGAAATAGGTGGACAAGTGAACACTATTGACTTGGCCCTGCAAAATTCAGTTTGCTTAACGCACGACACCGATCGAGGCATTTTGAGATGATGCCAACACGGATGGCGACCTCCGTCGCTTGTGAACCAATGCAGCGTGCCCAAAGACAATTCCCCGTGAGCGTTTTATACCGTTACATCGTATTTTCGATCGGCGAACGTCGGTGGTAGCCACTGCACTTTTTCCATTCGCCTCGGCCATCTCGCGCAATGTCGTCGATCGCCTCATTGCGCCAGCTTGCTCCTGGTGTGTCCTCAGACCAAGGTTTGGCGCCTTCACGCGGCGCAATCGATGGCGTAGCGCCGCGCCCAGCGATCGCCTGATGGCACTGCTTTGTATCGTATGCACCGTCACCGCCTATCGTATCGATGGGCTCATCGGCAGGAATCTGGGCTAACAAACCGGGCAATGCACTAGCGTCGTCGACGTCTTGATGAGTCATCATCGCCGCGCGTATCTGGCCCGTCTTCACGTCCAGCCGGAGATGGACCTTACGCCACGTGCGCCGCTTGGAGTAGCCGTGCTTGCGCACCTTCCATTCGCCTTCGCTCTATACGCGTAGTGTTGACGAAATTATGTTGGTTTACGATAACAGAGCGGGCCAGCCCCTTCGATATCCTGACCGTTAAAGTTCGGCTCTGTCGTATCGGCAGTGCACAGCACCACGGCAACTGTCCCATGCGTGCCGTGGTACGGTCCCAATGCGGCGGTTGTGTCGCAGTAAGACGGGAGGGACGAGTAAATTTGATACCGAAGAAATACCTTATGAAACGAGCGAGCAGAACTGCTGGGCAGCGGACAGCGGGATTTTTTATCCAAGCGTTTCATCTGCCCTTTCTTGACCATGTGCATAGTCTCAATGCCACTGAGAATAACGCGCGCACAGTCAAAGTCCGTGAACCCCTGCATCGGGCAAGCGATGCGTTTGATGGCCCGATGGTCCTGTTCGACCACGTTGTTCAAAAACTTGGCTTGACGAATCTTGATGGGCGTCCCGCGCTCGGCATTCACCGCATGAAGCGCGGACAGTTTGGAACCGCTCTTGTCGATTGTCACCGTCTCGGGCGAGCCGTTCTGACCGATTGCCTTTTTAAAAAAACCGCCGGGCAGCCTTGTCCCGCTTGGCTCTGAACAGAAACTCGATAGTGTTGCCCGCCTTGTCCAAGGCGCGATAAAGATATTTCCACGAGTCTTTGACCTTGATATAGGTTTCATCCATGCGCTAACTCTTGCCCACCGGGCGCTTGTGCTTGCGAAAAGTCTTTTCAAACAAAGGCACCAGCTTGATGACCCAACGATGCACTGTTGAATGATCCACGCCAATGGCGCGCTCAGCCATCACCCCCTCGAGATTTCGAAGACTTAGCGAATGGGCCACATACCACCGCACGCACAACAACATCACGTCCAGCGGATAGTGTAACCGCTGCAGCACCTTGGTAACGCCAGCAGCAAGGTCCGTTCGTGGTGTTGCGTTCTTCTTTATCGCGGGCCCAAGCAAAGTTTTGGCAACCCGAACTTTACCGCGGCACCGCTATGCGACAAAACCACTGCGATGACGTTTAGTAACAGACTCCTTCAGAATTTAATGAGAACGTTGCCCGATTTCGAGGGTGCCGTCACGGCCGAAATGGCCGAGGATAAATCGCCGACCTCAAACTGATCGGCGTGACCGAATAGTTCCGGATGATTTCGGGCGACCTCGAGCGCTTGACCGATGTCGGCATGCTGCTGTTTCGCTGCCGCACCGAACCAGTGTCCAACCGTGACGCCCTGCAGACGCTGGCCGCGATTCATCAGTTTTGCCGTTGCGGCTGGACTATCGTCGAGCGCGCCATAGCTCATAATTGTAGCGCTGTCAGCCATCAGGTCCGAAAGCTCGCCTATCATGTCGCCGCTCACGCAATCGAAGGCCAAGGCAAGCTCGCCGCTCGCGTGCTCGCGTACCTGATCACGCCAGTCGGGCTGGGATATGCTGATAACGGCGCCTCCTGGCAAGACGCTCCGCAGCACGTCGGCGCTCTGCTCGGAGCGTACCAGCCGTATCGGTGAGATGCCACGCTGCAAGGCAAAATGGGTGATCAACTTGCTTACCGCTGAGGCGGCACCAGTCTGGATAATGGTCTGGACGTTTGCATGGACCGCTGACGCTTGGCGTAGCACGTGCAACGCGGTAATGGAGTTAATTAACATCTGGGCAGCGATGTCATCAGGTATCTGCGCCGGCACTGGAACGAGCGCCGCAGCTGGGAGTACGCGCCAGCTTTGCCAGGCGTCAGGCGCAAAAAAAGCGACTCTGGCACCAATCTCCAGCCCGCTGGCCGCCAATGTGGCCGATGCCGCTTCGGTGACAACTCCCACGGCTTCCAGTCCGGGCACGCGCGGGCCGTCCGTGGACTGGCCGCGCTTGCCTGCATAAGTGCCGGTAACCAGATGAAGGTCGCCGCGATGGATGGCGCTGTGCGTTACGCGCACCAAGACTTCGCCGTCCGCCGGCGAAGCAGGACGATGGGCTGCGCTCACGCGCAATACGGATGCGGGGTCGCCGAAAGTGTTGTGCACTACCTGGCACGCGGTTTCAAGATTGCTGTTCATTGAGATACTCCTGTGGCAAACCGAAAGGGAAAGAACGTGGGGCGGGCCAGGGCACGAAGAAGTCGTGTCCGGCAATGGGCGCGCCCATACCTTGAATCGCGCCCCCACGTTTGAGGTTGCCGAGGTCTATCGGGGCAAAACCTAAAGTTTCAAATAGCAAGGCCACGGTGTTTTTGGCTGCTGCGTTATCGGCCGAGACAAACAGCACACGGCGCATGCCGTTACGTTGTGGCTCTTGTGAAAAGTTACTCATGAAGGAGGTGTTGATCGCCTTCACAACAGACGCACCTGGCGCCAACTGCGCCACGATTTCGCTAGAAGTCTGGCCGCCTAGATCGACCAGGCCACCCTGCGGAGTGCCGTCGAAAGGGTTGGTGGCATCGATCAGGATTTGCTGCCGCCACGCCGGCAAACCCGACAGCGCTGACGCGACGTTTTGCCAAGCCACCCCTAGCAGCACAAGCGGCACCTGAGCCGCGTCTTCCTTGCTCACTGCCCGAGCATTGGGTCCCAGCTGCGCGACAACACTCGCCAGGCTTTCCGGCCCCTTGCTATTGCTGATCATGACAGTGTGTCCGGTGCCGATCACCTTGCGAGCGAAGGCGCATGCGACTTGACCTGCACCAATAATCCCAATATCCATCTTTTTGCTCCTTAGCCACTATGCAATTGTTGCGCTGCGCAAGCCTAAGACGGGGTTTGCACCCAATGGTGGCCCACTTGAAAGACCACCAGTATTCATCGCTAAAAGGTGTATTTATTAACCATGCTCTAGATTTTGCCGATCTCCCGCAGTGAAGCGCCCGGGTTTGTCGGAGACCACCGAGATTGGCGCTACGCCGCGCGAGCGAGTAACTCCTTTCCGATTGTAAGCTTCCTCCGCTTCGGCAGGCGAGATATAGCCCAGTGGGCCGAGCAGCCGACGATGGTTATACCAATGGGCCCATTCGAGTGTCGCCAGTTCGATTGCCTGCACGTGCGGCCACGACCTTCGATGGATCACCCCGCTTTGTATAAGCAATTGATGGTTTCGGCCAATGCGTTGTCGTACGAATCACCGACGCTGCCCGCTGATGGTTGCACACCCGCACCCAGCAAGCGGTCTGTATAGCGAACGCAAAGATATTGCGATCCGTCGTCCGAATGATGTTTGAGACCCTCGCCCGGCTGCGTTCGTGCAGCGCCTGATTTAGCGCATCCAGTACGAAGTCTGTGCGCATCGAGGACGACACGCGCCAGCCAACTATACGCCTTGCGAACACATCGGTTACGAACGCCACGTACACGAAGCCCGACCATGTCGAAATATATGTAAAATCCGCAACGCACAGCGCGTTAGGTCGGTCGGCCCGGAACTGCCGCTTCACCTAATCCGACTGGCACGGCACCGCATCATCTCGCTAAGTGGTCCTGATCACGCGGCCGCGCCGCACACCGTGGATGCCCATCGCTTTCATCGGGCGCTCGACCGTGCAACGCGCAACCTTCACCTCGTCACGCAACTGCTTTCGCCACACCTTGCGTGCTCCATACACGGCGAAATCGTCTTCCCAGATCTGTCTAATTTGAGCCTTCAATACAGCGTCGCGGCGAGTTCGTGTCGACCATTGCTGCGGGTCGTGGCGTCGGGCCATATGCCGATAGTATGTCGACGGGGCGATCGGCAGCAACCGGCAGATCGACTCGACCCCGTAGAGCGCACGATGATCGTCGATAAACGTGATCATGGCTTCGGTCGGCGGTCGAGCTCCGCCTGCGAGAAATACGCGGACGCCTTACGGCAGGATCTCGTTGACTGTACGCAGTTCCCGAACCTCACGTTCAAGCTCTTTGAGTCGCGCCAGATCCGCCGTAGTTATGCCAGCCCGTTGCCCTGGATCACGCTCAGCTTGATTAACCCAGTTGCGCAGCGTCTTTCGCGACATTCCCCTCTTCGCGGCAATCGAGCGCATCGCCGCACCCTGCGTCTCGTATCGTGCTGGTGCTCTAACACCATCCGGACCGCACGTGCCCAAACCTCGTCAGAGTATCTCGCCCCTGTCGGCTTCTTCACTTTGCTTGCGTTTTCCATTCTTCAAATCTCCCGTTACAGCCAAGATCGAAAGTCTCCTACATTTCCGGGGCGCCTCAAGGAGTTGCGCCGCAAGGGCATGACGCCGATGCTGCTGTGGGAGGAATACCGGGCCGAGCAAGCGGACCGCCAGACCTACGCCTACTCCCAGTTCTGCGACAACTATCGGCGCTTCGCCAGGCAGTTCAAGCGCTCGATGCGGCAGATTCACCGCGCAGGCGGGAAGCTGTTCATCGATTACGCCGGCCCCACCATCGCATTGACCGACGGCAGCCGGGCCCACATCTTCGTCGCCGCGCTGGGTGCCTCCAGCGGCTTTGGTGCAAATAGGCTCGGCGAATCGGTTAAAGTATTAAGCCCAACAATCTGGTGGTCGGTGATGAGCAAGCGCGAAGCCGTTGAAGCGTTGATTGAGGGGCGGCATTTTGATCGGGAGATCATCATTCTCTGCGTGCGCAGGTACCTTCGCTACAAGCTCAGCCTGCGCGATCTGGTCGAGATGATGGCCGAGCGAGGTTTGTCGCTGGTGCACGGTTTGCCGGCGCTGCGACAAAACGGGGCCGACCTCGCGGATCGGCCCCGCGGATGAAGCGCAGGTCGAAGCGATCGTGGCAGCAACGGTGGAAAAGTTTGGACGGCTCGACGGCACCTTCAACAATGCAGGATTCGTGCAAACGAACGTCCTGTTGCACGAATTGATCGCAAAAAAATGGCGCCGTATTCAAAGCGTCGACTACGATGGCGTATTTTTCTGCATGAAACACGAGATACGGGCGATGCTGCAGAGCGGTGGAGGCGTTATTGTCAACACATCGTCCGCGCTGGGCCGGGTGGCCGTGCCGCTCTCGGCTAACTATTGCGGATCGAAGGGTGGGGTATTGGGTTTGACCAAGGCTGCCGCAGCGACTATGGTCGTAGGCAGATCCGGTGTCAACGCCATTCTTCCCGGCGCCGTAAATACGCCCATGGTCCAGGCGCTGACGTCGGAACCGCAATTCGCCGACTTGCTGGAGAAGCTGCGGACGTCTCACCCGGGCGGGCGTATCGCCTTGCCGCAAGAAGTGGCTCGCGCTGCGGCGGGGCTCCTTTCGGACCAGTCGTCCTTTGTGACGGGCGCTGAGTTGGCCGTGGACGGCGGCTTTCTCGCCACGTAACGTGTTTAAAATGCGGGCTCGGCCGCCCCCGCAATCGCAGGCCAGGATTTACAGGTAGATTGACAGAGCGAGGCAACACGATAATGTCCGGCCTGGTCACGCGGGCTGGACGGCCAGTTACCCAAAAATCTGGCTAATTTTCTACCGCGGTCTCACCGCAAAAAAAGGAAGGAGGTCGAAGATGTCAAAGGTTCTGGTTCTGTACTATTCCACGTATGGTCATATGGAAATGATGGCCGAAGCCGTCGCCGAAGGGTCGCGCTCCACGGGCGCCACAGTCGACATCAGGCGGGTTCCGGAGACTGTAGCTGAGGAAGTGGCCAAGGCCGGACACTTCAAGCTCGACCAGAAAGCGCCGGTTGCCGCAGTCTCCGAACTCGCTGACTACGACGCGATCATTGTTGGCACGCCGACGCGCTTCGGGCGCATCTCATCGCAGATGGCGGCCTTCCTCGATCAGGCCGGCGGCCTGTGGATGCGGGGTGCGCTGGTCGGCAAGGTAGGCGGTGCCTTCACTTCGACCGGCACGCAGCACGGCGGACAGGAGGTGACGTTGTTTTCGGTTATCACCAACCTAATGCACTTCGGCATGGTCATTGTCGGCCTGCCCTACAGCTATGCAGGGCAGATGACGGTGGATGAAGTCACCGGCGGTTCTCCATACGGCGCCACGACAATCGCCAGCACAACAGGTCAACGTCAACCAAGTGTTATTGAGCTCGACGGCGCCCGCTTCCAGGGTGAACTGATCGCCAGGACAGCGAACAAGCTGTTCGGCTGAAGCTCAGAAGCTAACGCTGCCGGTTCAGACCTTCGCATCCTGCGACGAGTGCGTCGAGCAGGTGACGCACGGCCGGCACCATGCCTCGGCGCGTGGGGAAGATTGCATGGACGAGGCCTGGCGTGCTGGCAAGCCCTGGGAGCAGATGCTGCAAACGGCCCGCATGAATGTCGGCCTCGACCAGTTCTCTTGGTAGCTGCACACTCTGACCTATATCGACGACGAAGCGAAGCGCCGGGGGACGTTGACGCAACTCAACCGCGGCGAAAGTCGCCACAGCGTCGCACGTGCCGTCTTTCACGGCAAGCGCGGCGAGCTGCGTCAGCATTACCGCGAGGGTCAGGAAGACCAGTTCGGCGCACTCGGCTTGATGCTCAATATGATCGTGCTTTGGAACACGATCTACGTCGAAGCCGCCTTGAACCAACTGCGTGCGGAGGGTTACGCGGTAAACAACGCAGACGTGGTGACACTGTCACCGCTGTCCGCACGAGCACATCAACATGCTGGGGCGGTATTCATTCTCGGTGTCAGATGCAGTGGCCAAGGGCGAATTACGGCCCCTACGAGATCCGGCGGACACCGACTCATGAAAATGCTTAACCCGGTTTTCCGTTCCACTGCGCCTCAAACCCCTACATAAGGGATGCCCGCCGCTCGATCTCAACGCCCCAGAGGTTCGGCGAAGTTGGCCTGGAATTCTGCAGGTTGTAAGCCCTCCCCCGGAACTTGAGACGATCAAGCAGCACGATGAGCAGTCGGAGTCTGGTTGGGGAAGGCCGTATGTCCCAGACTCGTCAATTCTCTCGAACCCTCTCGGCCCCCTTATGTCAAAAATCGATCACCTGCTCGTTTCCCTTAGTCGCGCGGACAGATTAGGTACCAACCTGATTCGCATCTCGATAGCCATCGTCTTCATCTGGATCGGTCTGCTCAAGTTTGTACCCTTCGAGGCCGACAGCATCACACCAATGGTCGCCCGCAGCCCAATGATGTCGTTTTTTTACAAGCATCCGGAGCAATACAAAGATCATATGACGAAAGAGGGCCAGCTTGTGCCCGCATCGCGTGAATGGCAAGAACAGAACAATACCTATCGATTTTCACGTGGACTCGGCAGCGTTGAATTATTCATTGCATTTCTTGTGCTTCTAAATCCGATTTCGCGGAAGGCGGGTTTGATTGGTGGCCTCTTATCATTCCTGACCCCTTTTGTAACGCTGTCTTTTCTCGTCACGACGCCTGAGGCGTGGGTTCCCGCGCTCGGTGACGCACAGCATGGTTTTCCGTACTTATCGGGAATGGGTCGGCTGATCATCAAGGACACCATAATGCTGGCTGGCGCTGTGGTAGTAGTTGCCGATTGTGCAAGAAAGATATTGGAAGAAAGGCAATCCGAATCTGCTTTGCGAATGAAGACAAGCCGTCCAACACTACCTTGAACACGAGTGCCTTCGCGATAGTCGATGTTAGAGACCTTCGTCGTCATAGTATGAAACTGCGTCTTGGAAATTCTATAGAAACTGTATGGATGCTTCACTCAAATTTCAGGGGGATACGGTGAGTATATCTTCATGCTGCCTCAATCCATTACATACTCGATTTCTCGGTGGCATCGAGCATTTTTTCTGGCTCGCAGACCAAAACCGGCCAACTCACTTCGCTATGGTTGCGAAAGTGAAGGGACCTACGTCAATCGATCAATGGCGTCATGCGATTGGGGAGGTTCACGCAATGCACGTTGTGTTGCGCTCGCGCATTGAAGTCGATGTAACAGGTTCGCCTTTCTTTATTCTAATACCTGAGTGCGAGCCTTCTCTTCGGATTGTTGGCACGGGGATCTGGTCTTGGGAAGACGAAGTCGCGCTAGAGTTGCAATCGCCGTTTGTCGTAGGAGATGGGCCGCTTGTTCGATTTGTTCTCCACTACAATTCGAGCTGTGCAACATTGATTATAGTTGCTCACCATGCAATTGCTGATGGTATGTCGGCTGCGTACCTTTTCCGCGATATCCTAAGCGTGCTAGCCGAAGGGCAGTCCCGTCAAGCGAATGCCCCATTTCAGAATCTCGAATTTATCGAGTCACTTGAGACGCATTTGGTTGATCAGATGCTGGAGTCGGCAGTAGAAGGACAGATCACGCCGATGCAAAGTGCGCAACCTCGGACAGCCAACTTTCGCCCAATCAGTGGGAATCTTCCACACGTCGAAGCATATGCGCTCAATAGGGCGTGTACAGCTCGTTTAATAGCAAGCTCGCGTGAAAGAGGCATTACAATTCACAGCGCTCTAGGCGCTGCATTATCTCTTGCCTCTCGGAATCTCACAGGAAGTTCCGGTACTTCGATGCGCCTATTTTCACCGGTGAATATGCGTCAAAGTTTAGCAACGAATAATGAGGCGATCGGAGTTTTCATCGCGGCGATTACCAATGATGTCCCGCTTTCCGACAACGAACTCTGGTCATCAGCGAGTGCGTTTGCAGAACTTTTGCGCGCGGAAAGAACACCCGCCCGCTTGCTGCAATCTATAGATGGGCTCGCTAGGGTGATGAGTACTAGGCCCGCCGTGGCGCAAGTCGCGGCACTCCTGCATAGCCACTTGAATTGGGATATCCTGCTCAGTAACCTTGGCGTGTTGCCTATCCCTAACCGTTACGGCCCAGTAAAATTAAAGGAGATTTGGGGCCCTATTGTCTCTCTCGGCTTTGCGGAGGAGCAAGTAGTTGGAGTTGCTACATTGGGGAGTACGCTACGATTAGTGCACACCAGTTATTCTCCTATTGATGGGTTGCTTGCTGAAGCAGCGCGGTTACTTTCCGGTTAAACCGTAGTCGCTACAAATCGGCAGCATTAGGCTAACTGAGGTTCCCCCTGTTTTTCGTCTTCCAAGTAGGTCAGGTAAATTCTCAACTTGGAGGGAAGAGCAAATGCAGAAGATACCGAAGGGGGGCTTCATGGCTGAGTTCAAGCAACAGGCTGTTCAGCGGATCGGCAACGGCCATTCAGTCACGGTCGTAGCGCGTGAGTTGGGCGAAACCCCTCAGACGTTGCGCAACTGGGCCAAGGCATTGGCGCCAGACGAACTTGGGGCGCTCAAAGGCAAGCCTGTCACGGCCGATCAGATGGAGATGTCGAGGCTACGCGCTGAGAACAAGCGTTTGTCCCTGGAGCTTTAAATCGCAAAAAAAGCGGCGTACTTCGCGAATAACCTGCTGTGAAGTACGGTTGGATTGATATGGAGCGAAGTACGTATCCGCTAAATTGCTGTGCGCTGTGCTGTCGGTCAGTCCGAGCGGTTATCGGTCCCGGAAACGGGGCGGCATCGCGCAGCGCAAGCGTCTGAGCGATGCGCAAATGCTCGAATTGATTCGTAGCGTCCACGCGCAATTGAAAGGTGCGTATGGCTTGCCTCGCATGCTAAAAGAGCTTCGTGCACGGGGTTTCCCGGCGGCCAAATCACGCGTGGAGCGACTCATGCGCGACAACGGAATCTGGGCTCGTCACAAGCGGCGCTACAGGGCGACGACTGATTCGAACCATGTGTTGCCGGTGGCGAAGAATCTGCTCGAACGCAAGGTTTTTGCCTCAGAGCCCAACCAGGTCTGGACAGCTCATATAAACTATGTGTGAATAGGTGCGGGCTTTTTATACCTGGCGGTGGTGATTGACCTGTTCAATCGCGAGATTGTCGGTTGGTCGATCAGGCCTACGATGTCAACGCAAATTACCATTGATGCGCTGAAGATGGCGTGTTTCCTTCGCAAACCGGCACCGGGGGTGATACATCATTCGGACGCGGCAGCAGTACGCCAGCAACGCATTTCAAGCGGAGCTAGCCGAACACGGCAGGGTGTGTTCGATGAGCAGAAGGGGACAATGCCCCAAGCGAAAGCTTTTTTAACGTCTTGAAGAACGAACGGGTACACACGCAACACTACGCTACGCATGGGGAGGCGCAAGCGGATTTGTTTGACTACATTGAAGTGTTTTACAACCGGAGTCGCCGCCACTCCACGCTCGGCTATCTGTCACCAACCCAGTTTATGGAAAACTGGATCGACGCACAGAAACAGCGAAGTCAGGCAGCATGAAACCAACCCCTTGGGCGCTGAAGAACGAGTGAAGCTCAAACTCGCAAAGGCTATGCTACGGGCAAGTGCGCACGTTTGCTTCGGTGTTGCATTTGCTTAAGAGGGCTGGATGGACTAATTTTTTCGGTTTTGCTTTGATGAAACATTGGCAGAGGCTGTCCGGAAGATGCTGAGCGGATGGCTCGCCCGCAGGGCGCCACGCTGCTCCGGCATGCGATTGTCCGGTCATCTTGACAGTGGGAGGGCGGCATGAGAGCCAAAAAAAATCGATCGTCAGTTCGATGCTTATCATTCCGGGCTTTTAGGCGTCTGATGAAACCGATAAATGCTGCAATGCTTGCAGGAATAGTGCGTCGCTGCTCCCGACCAGCGGATCTGCAAACGGCTAAAGACGCGCAACGTCGATGATTGCATCGGCGAAAGCCTTTGGCGCTTCCTGTGGCAGGTTATGTCCCACGCCGCCGCTAATATTGCGATGCGCGTATTTGGCGGTGAACTTCTTTGCATATACAGAAGGATCGGGATGCGGCGCGGCGTTGGCATCGCCTTCCATCGTGATGGTCGGCACGGAAATGGTCGGCGCCAGCGCGAGACGCTTCTCGAGTTCGTCGTATTTCGGCTCGCCTTTCACCAGCCCCAGACGCCAGCGATAGTTATCAATCACGACAGCAACGTGATCCGGATTGTTGAACGACTTGGCTGAGCGCTCGAAGGTGGTATCGTCGAAAACCCATTTTGGGGAGGCTGTATGCCAGATCAACTTATTAAAGTCGTGCCGGTTCGCTTCGTAACCCGCGTAGCCGCGCTCGGTTGCGAAATAAAACTGATACCACCATGCAAGTTCGGCCTTGGGCGGCAGCGGCGTCCTGTTCGCTTCCTGACTGCCTATCAGATACCCGCTGACCGAGACCATCGCCTTGCATCGGTCGGGCCACAACGCAGCGATAACGTTCACCGTACGAGCTCCCCAATCGAAACCGCCGAAGATGGCCTGGCCGATTTTTAGCGCGTCCATAAGAGCGATGATATCGACGGCAATGACTGCTTGCTGTCCGTTGCGGGGCGTATCCGCCGACAGGAACCGCGTCGTGCCGTAACCTCGCAGATACGGTACTAAGACTCGATAACCCGCCGCCGCCAGTTGCGGCGCGACCTCGACAAAGCTGTAGATGTCGTAGGGCCATCCGTGCAACAGGATGACGACCGGTCCATTTCTCGGACCCGCTTCGGCGTATCCCATGCTAAGTACGCCGATGTCGACCTGGCGAAGACTCTCGAACGACACAACGCTCGAGCCGGTCGCAGGGTTGGTTGCAGTGCCATTAGACTGCGCCTTGGCGAGTTTGCTCATGCTTAGGTTCATCAAACCGAAACCGGCCATAGCCGAACCAAAAAGCCGGCGGCGAACATTAATCGGGTCTGACATCGCTAGATTCTCCTTGAAGATAGGCCGATAAGGGGCGGTTCTGTAATCGCCATGCCCTTATCGGAAAGACGCTCTTATTGCTGTCTTTGCGAGGTAATCGCCTTCTTTGTACTTACCAAGACGCACTGTGGTGTCTCGGTAGGTTCGCTAAGAGCAACTGCGCAAAAGTGACGTAAGCATCGGTAACGATCGATACATCGCGTTAAAAAACGGACGGCTCGCTTCTCTCTGCCATCCTTATTGGCGCATAGCTGTGCATGGACCTGGGTCCGTAGCACGAGTCAGATACGTCGGCAATGCATAGTGCATCAACGCCGAACGTCGAGCAACGCATCTCGCGACTGGCTCGGCCGCAATGATCAAAAGTTATGTATCAGGCCGATGCCCGCACCGAACTGGCTACGCGATGACGACGGCCCGTTGTTGAATCCGTTGCCTATCGATGCCGTTGCGTCGATGACCTGTCTGCCATTGGGCGTCTTGCCGTTCGCGCGCTGGTAAGCCTCGACTGCGTAGAGGCCCGTGCGCTTCGACAGTAAGTAAAACTGTGTCAGCGTCAACTGTTGGTACTGCGCTGCGCTTGTGATACCGTTCGACCGAGTTGCACCCGTATAGCTATAGCCCCCCGCAACGGCCCACTGGCCAATGGGATTCCATCGCAGCACGCCGCCTGCCGTGTTAAATGTCGCTTGGCTGCGGAATGTCGAGCCGACACCCGGGATGTACTGTACATTCGAGTAAGACGCCGTGACGTCCCACTCCGACGAAAGGTAGCCCGCCGTCACCGCCGGGCGCTGCTGTGCTTGCACCATCTATTATTGATCGCCGACACGGCTGTCTGGCCGCCGCCGTTCGACAACGTCGATTCCGAACCCCAAGTACCCCCGCCCGGCGTCGAATTGTTCACACGCCGAAAGCCGGCAGCGATGCCATAGGGGCCGCCGACATACCGGACGCCTCCACTCCAGGTCGAGCCGGCGTTCAGGCTGCCCGGCGCGCCACCGAACGCGTACGAGTCTCCAACCGTGAAGCCGTAAAACTTCGGCGAAATATAGACGAGTGAAGTGTTAGCGCGGTAGTCGACGTCGAGCGCGTCGATGTCGCCAGGGTGTGCGCCCAAAATGGCCGGTCATCCAGTTGTTCGGAGTGTACGTAGACACCAGCGTATAGTACAGCTTATTGCGGGTCGGACAGTCCCACCCACAATTGACGCGTGAACATGTCCGCTGAATTGCGAGGTCCCGTTATTGGTGTTCACTCCCGCTTCGAGTAGAAAGACGGCCTTCAGGCCACCGCCCGGGTCGGGCACGCCCGGCAAGATGCTCCCGCCGCTCGCTGTGCTGGTATGGCTGACATTTTCTGCACGCAGCAGGGCCAATCGACATTAGCTCAGGGCCGTTGGCAACAAGTGCCGGTAGTCACCGCGGTCGATATGGAACGTGGGCTGTCAGGGTCCGCTGTGACCGCTAGTCCATCGCGTCATTTAAAAAGCACCTAATTAGGTGCTTAATGAGATGCATGGAAAAGATGAATTTGACCGCGCTTGAGCGCGAACAATTGCTCTCAGAAACTCGAAGCCAAACGCGCGCGCGGCGGACGCGCGACGAGCTCGACTAATTCTCATGCTTGATGAGGGCGAATCACGTGAGGCGGTCATGCAGCGGCTGCGATGTGACTCGCGCTTCATCTCGCGGAGGTCGAGTCGGTTTTGGCTGAGCGCCTGGCAGGCTTGTATGCGCGCCATCCTGGACGATCTCCCGTCCATCCACCTGAAAAGCTCGAGGCGCGCGTGCTCAAGCTCACGCTCACGCGCCGGCCCTCGGACGGATCGACGCATTGGAGCAGCTGAAAGCATTGGGTAATCGATGGTACGGCGCATCTGGCGCAAGCATGGCGTGCGCCCTCATCGGCTTGATAGTAAGCGGTCAACGAACCCGCCCGTTGCGGTGTTACGTCAGTTAGGTTTGCGAGCAAACGGTCGGCTTACGAGCGGGCTTGCCAAGCTTCCAGGGCAGCAGTGCTTCGTAATCGTCCGCGACTTTCGCATACGGTAACGCCTTGAACAGATCGACCAGATACCGATATATATCAATGTCGTTGGCCTTGCAGGTTTCGATTAGCGAGTACAGGTTGAGACTTGCCTTGGCGCCCGCCACCGTGTCACTAAAGAGCCAATTTTTTCTTCCGACGACAAACGGTCTGATTGAATTTTCACAGGCGTTATTACAAATTGGCCAGGTTTCGTTTTCAACGTAACGACACAACTTCGACCACTGATTGCCGAGATAGCCCAGCGCCTGGCCAAGCTTTCCGCCGGGCAGCGTCGTCTCCAGGTGCTGATCCAGCAACGCCTTGATCTGCCCGAGCACCACGCGGCTGTAGCGCCGGCGTAGGCGTGCGCATCGTTGTGGTGCTTTACGTGCCCGTGCTTCGGCTGCATACAGTTTGCCAATCAAATGAAGAAACTGCGTGGCCGGCTGGTGCATCCCGTGCGCCTCTTTTGGCAAGACCTCTTGGGCCTCTATGAAGAAGCGTCGCGCATGACTCCAGCAGCCCAAGTGCACCAGAGCGTTCTTCTTCGCGATGAGATCGTACACAGGGCCGCCGTCGCTCATCAACGCCGCACCCTCGCGCATTCCCACCCACAGCTTGTCGCCATGTTCGACATGATGCCCGGGCGCATAGCTAAACAGTCGCACCGGGGGTGGCCCGACACCGTTCATTTGCACCCAGACCGCGCTTTTGGACTGCGCCGCACGCCCAGGTTCCTTAAGCACCTGGACGTTGGTCTCGTCGGCATGGCCCACGGCGCTCTCCAGCAGCACATCGCGCATCAGGTTGATCACCGGTTGAACTGCTTGACCAACACGGATCACGCACGCGGCCAGTGTGTTGCGCGAGATGTCTCCGCCGAAACGGCGCAGCAGCGCCGCAATCCGGTACAACGGCAGAGCGTCCATGAACTTCGACAGGATGATCCACGCCAGCGCCGCTTCCGTGAACAACCCCTTCGCAATGATGCGCAGCGGCGCCGGGGCGACTTTCAGAGTGCGGTCGCAGACCTTGCACGCATACTTGACCCGCTCGTGACGGATCACGCGAATCTGCTGCGGGATAATGTCCAGTTGCTCGCTGACTTCGACGCCGATCTCCACCAGCGCTGAACCGTCGTGCGGGCACACGAGCTGGTCTTCAGGCAACTCGTATCGGATTACCTCGCGCGGCAACGCCGGATCGAGCGGCTTGCGTCCGCCTTTCTTGCGTTTGTGCGCAGCCACTTCAATCTCGGGGCCATCTTCCTGGGCCGGGCGCGTCGCCGGCGAGGGCGCCAGCGTCTCCGCTTCGTTCAGGAACAGGTCGCCCTGGCGGGCGTCGCGCTTCTCGCTACTCGCACCGAAGAGCTTGCGCATCATGAGCTTCAACTGCTCCTTCACCAGATCGCGCTCGGCCTTCGTCACGCGTAACTCGCCACGAAGCTCGTCACGCTCACCGCGCAGTGCGTCACGCTCATCGCGCGCGGCGATGAGCGCATTGAATTCGGCGGTGGTAATCGTGAGGCGTTCGCGGGTCATGCAGCCACTCTAGCGAATCACGCGTCCCAATGGGTTTACCTCAATTTGTAACAGCCACCGTCGCGTCTTCGCGACAACTCACGCCCGCGCGTAGCGACGCTCGGGGTGCTTGCGCATCGCAGCAAGATCAATACCCTCGAGCAGCCATTGAAATTGCTCGACGCTCAGCTCGATAACCTCGCCGGAGCGTGGCCAGGCAAAACGGTCAGCCTCAAGCCGTTTCATCATTAGCCAAAATCCGTTGCGCTCATAAAGCAGCAGCTTTATACGGTCGGCTCGCTTGTTCCGAAATCCGTACACCGCTTGGGCGAAGGGATCACGCTTCATCGACTGCTCAACGAGCACTGACAAGCCGTTGATGCTCTTACGAAAATCAACCGCGTCGCGATGTAGATAAACTTTTAGACTTTGGTCGAAGTGGAACACGACGTCCTCCCCAACGAATCCATCATTGCCATCAGCAGATCGACATCGCCGCTCGTGCACAACAGCTCGACATTCACGCCATTGGGCAGATGTGCCCACAACCGTGCGCGCGGCGCCAATGGACTGGCAGGCGTTGCCGCCACCTTCACCTCAACGAACGCCAAGTCCACTCCCGGTGGTTCGCTCGACTTCTCCGCGGTGATCCGGGGCTTCCCAGAACCAGCCGAGCGTGCTCGCATGTCTCGCCTAACTTTGTACAAATGTTGCTTGCTCAGCCCATGCTCACGCGCATATGCCGAAAGCGTCTTACCCTCACGCTGCGCGGCTTCAATGTGCGCCATCGCATGCTCGCCAATCTTCTTTCCACCATCATTCATATAGCCATCCTCAGCCTGCTGAAAATGCTACATGCTCCGCTATTCAATCCCTTGCGCAAGGGGCGTGCTTGACCGATCGCTTACACTTGATACGCACATGGTCTAGAACAACCCGGACTTCGAGGCCATGGCTGCAGACGTGAAAGGGCTCTATTTGAACCCTCCCACCCATACTGTGGTGTTCTGCGTGGACGAGAAGACAGCCATTCAGGCGCTGGATCGTAAGGACTGGATGTTGCCGTCGTCGCCGGGCCGTGCCGAGAGCTATGGCTTCGAATACAAGCCCAACGGCACGCTCAGCCAGTTCGCTGCGCTCAATACGGCAACGGGGGAAGTCATCAGCAAGACGGCACCGCGTCATACAAGCGAACAGTTCGTCGCCTTTCTCACTGACGTTATTGCCAGCCAGCGGCCCAAGCAAGAAATTCATGTGATTTGCGACAACGTAAGCAGCGTAAGACCGGCCGAGTGCAGGAGTTCCCGCAGCAACACCGCAACGTGCGGCTGCATTACACGCCGACTTATACCTCTTGGCTGAATCAGGTAGAAAAATGTTTTGCACGCATTCAGCGCGACGTAATTACGCGGGGCATCTTCCCCACCGTTAAAGATTTGGATCGCAAGCTGATGCGCTATATCCGCGAAAACAACAAGAATCCGAAGCTGATTAAATGGAAGTACAACGTTCCCTCGCGACGAATTCGACCGGTACCATTTCACTGACGTAATGGACTAGTATGACATCCGCGGAATATCTTTCAATAAAAAAGTACAAGTAAACTTGACTGCGTGGGACGCGGATGGCAAGGACAGACAATCACACTATCTCGAAAGGAACTTAAATCGCTTTCGTCGGCGGCGGCAAGTGATGCGAGCGCAGATTGCGCTGGTGGCTCACCGGGGCAAGTTCACGACGGCGATTGTGCAGGCGCTCGGCGTGTCGGTGCACACCGTTTCGTATTGGCTTACCCGCCTCGTGCTTCACTGCGACGAAGCGACAGGTTACTCCTGGAAGACGTGACCTTGACTCGCGAAGAACAAATTACCGGTCAAATCCGCTTCAAGGGTGGCGTTTATAAAACCCTCATGCTGCCGTTACCACTGAAATCTTAGCAGCACTGTCGACTCCCGCTGCGGTGGTCGCGCAGATCGGCGAACTGCTCAATCACCAATCTATTCTGCAAACCGCGAACATCCTGAACGAACGCAGTGTTCCGTCGGGCACCGGCAGGCAGTTCCGCAAAGATAGTTGCTCGTCCGCAGCGCGATTACTGTTTGAAGCCGAGCTATGATCGGCTACGTGAGGCCGGTTTCTTTACGCTGCGAATTCCTGGCGCCTTTGCACATCTCGCCTACACACAAAAGGCTTTAGTTATTGCAGCGCGAGGAATAATCTAATGGTCACGGTAGCTAACCGAACAGGGAAACAGATCATGACCTCGCCCAGCGTTCACACCTCAAAACACGCGAACAAAATCGTCCTCGTCACCGGCGGAAGCAGCGGAATCGGCTTGGCCGCAGCGCAGCGATTTTCGCTCGAAGGCGCAACCGTTGTGATCACCGGAAGGCGCCAGGCTGAACTCGACGAAGCAGTGAAGAGCATCGGCCACGGCGCGCTGGCGATCCAGGGCGATATTTCATCGAATGCCGATCTCGAACGCATCTTCAAGACGATCTCGCAGGAGCACGGCAAGCTCGACATCCTGTTTGCCAACGCGGGCGGCGGCGAGTTCTCGCCCCTCGGCCAGATCACCGAGGTGCAGTTCGACAAGTACTTCGGCATCAATGTGAAGGGCACCTTGTTCACGGTGCAGCATGCGGTGCCGTTGATGCCGCCGGGAAGCGCAATCGTGATCACGGGGTCGATCACCTCGATCCAGGGCGTGCCCGCGTTCGGCGTTTATGCCGCGACCAAGGCGGCGCTGCGTTCTTTTGCGCGCACGTGGGCATCGGACCTGAAGGGACGCGATATCCGCGTGAACGTAGTTTCGCCGGGCGTAGTTGTGACGCCAGCCTACAAGACGGAGCTGAAGATGAGCGACGAGCAGATCGAAGAATATAAACAGCACGTCAAGGAAACGACGCCGCTGAGCCGGACTGGCGAAGCCGATGAAATTGCGAAAGCGGTCTCGTTCCTGGCCTCCGATGATGCAAGTTATATCACTGGCACTGAATTGTTTGTCGATGGCGGCCTTGCTCAGGTTTGAAACCGCTACGAATGCTACCCTTGGCGGACATTGTCGTTTGACGAGATTCTGTCAATTCAAAATCGTTTCCCTCAAGGAGGCAGCGGTCTTTAAAGGAGCCCGCCGGCAATATCCTTTCCATGTTTGAATCGGACGGACAAGCCTTAAAACGGCATTTTCCGGTTACTGGGATCTTCTCGTAAGATGGCGTGATGAAGAAATTAGCATAGCTTTATCACGGTCATGGTTTCCCCGCTGGCGTCAACAGCTCCACCGTGCGCTAGTATTTCCGCTTCCAATTGAGCTTGCACGAGATCGAAGGCTTGCTCTTCGAACACGGGGTGATTGTGGCATATGAGAAAGGAGCAGTCTTTAGAGGGTAGCCACGTTCCCTCCCGGAAACGCAGCCCTCGAAGAACCGTACGTGCGAGTTTCCCCGCACACGGCTCGCGCACGGCATTAAACATCGCATTGATGCCGGTTGCGTCATCGCGCACGTAACCTTCGCCAACGTCACATCATCGATTCGTCCCGTTGCCGGGACAAGGACGCTGAACCGTAGCTCAACCGGTCTCTCACAAGCTGCCCTTTGTTGAATCCCAGATGTTGGCTAACGACAGCCGCACCACGCGCACGTCAGCACCCTTTCAGGTCGGAGCAAATCTTGAACTCCTATGTCGCCGATTACAGGCAACCGTTCGCTTTTTGCGCGTTCTCATTCCCGCTTCCCCAACAGAGTTCCTTGCGGTTCAGCTGCCATCGTTTCAAAAAAAAGCCGAAACATGGCGGAGAATCGGGGTTTCCGCGTTCCCATCCCTGTCGACCCAAGCATTCCGGGCCTATCCGTTTAGCACCTGTCTATTCCCCGGTGGCACTACGACGACGTGTATCCATTTCAAAGGGATGCAACCAGCCACATACCGTTTTGGTCAGAGCCTTTCAGCAGCTTTGGCTCCTTGAGACTAACGAGGTTTATCAACAGTTCACATATGTTGTGCATGCGGAATTTGCCTGGCCGCTATACCGCGCGGCTGTTGGCAGTATCGATTCCTTCCTGGTCACCCGGGTGAATCGCCTGTAAGGCGGGTACGTTGTCCCCAGAGCTTCGAACCCGACCGTTACCAATCGAGCACGTCGGGGTAGGTAACTGCTGCTCGTACAGCAGGTCACAGCTTCGATCTCCAAAGTTCAGGTCAACGAATGTGACAAGGCAGAGAAGAGCTTTGCCATCCACTACATTGCCGATTTACGTCCGGCGGACGGCGACACGCGTCGCACTTGAAATAGTCTTTTAGGGATGTCCTCACTCGACTGCCGACCCACAGAGCCATCGACAACGCCGCATTGCTGCCTCATCGCTGTAGCCGACAGTGCTTATCCGCTAGCCTCGTCCGTCAAGACGCGTTCGCTAGCCGTTTTAAACTGCGTTTTTTCCGCACGGCTTTGACTGCAGATGCCTCGCGTCGGGACGCGCAACCAGACTTCTATCGCTGGCCAGGTTCGGCGCGCAAGTCACCTTGCCGAAGTAAATATGACCGTGTCGAAGCACAGTGCATCTTTTTTGGATCTGCCTAGACTGGCTGGCCGTTAGCATTCGAGAAATGGCCCCTATCGGAAAAGCATGCACCACGTTTTTCAGCGCGAAAATGCGTGAATACTAGTGCTGTGCTGGCGCCTGAGTGGTCGGTGTAATTATCGCAGGCCTTTCGCTCGCCGATTGATTTGTGAGCATCCAATTTCACGCTAGGGATTTGCACGGCAATCGAGGTCTTGGGCGGTGAATCCCAGCGGCTACCGCAGTTGGGAGCGTGGCGGCACGCCGTAGCGCAAACGGCTGACCGACATTCAGTAGTTGACGCTGATCCGATCGGTCCATCAAACAGTTGCGTGCGACATCCTCTAATGATCTATCTTGTGAATACCGGCTGCCGCCGAGCCTCGCCAAGGATACTGTCCGATCTGTTTCGAGGGTCCGTCTGAGCAGGGCGGCAGCGCACAGAGACTTTGCGCGTTGCGTAGCATGGCGGCAACTTGGCACAGTCCGCTGATCGATGGCACTATTGTTGCCACCTTAGTAGATTTCTACTCAGTCGAATCACTGATCGGGAGCGAGCGATGGCTGATAGACCGACTTCCAAGGCCTCGACAGTCCGTTCGCTGGTCCTGATTGCCGTTGTGATGGTCGCGCTGGTCGCGGCCTTCGCGTTTACGGCCGG
Organism: Burkholderia sp. PAMC 28687; assembly: GCF_001577465.1. Lineage (NCBI taxonomy): Bacteria > Pseudomonadati > Pseudomonadota > Betaproteobacteria > Burkholderiales > Burkholderiaceae > Burkholderia > Burkholderia sp. PAMC 28687. The sequence continues at coordinate 62,147 of NZ_CP014508.1, read as the reverse complement.
CTGGCTCTCGCCGGGGCGCCTGACGCCAGCAAAGATCGTCAACGCATTTGCGCCACCGGGAGGTGCGGCGCTCGGTTTCCGGCGCAATCACGCCAAGGGCATCTGCTTTACCGGCAGCTTCGAATCGAATGGCGCGGCCGTGGGTCTCTCCAAAGCGCCGATGTTCGCGCCGGGCTCCTATCCAGTCACGGGACGTTTCAATCTCGGTACGCAGGACCCCAAAGCGCCGGACGCCACGGTTCGGGTACGGGGCCTTAGCCTACGTATCGTCGCGTCGGATGGCACCGAATGGCGCTCGGCGATGATCAACGCTCCCGTTTTCGCGGTTGCCACGCCGCAGGCCTTCTACGGTCTGCTTCAGGCCTCTGCCGACAAGAGCGACCCGGATGCGATGAGGAATTTTGCCACTGCGCACCCGGAGTTCGGCGCTTTTGTTGCGTGGGCCGGTAGCGCGCCGTGGACGGGCTCTTACGCGCAGGAGCAGTATAACGGCCTCAATAGCTTCATCTTTACCAATGCTGCGGGACAGGACCAGGCCGTGCGCTGGTCTTTTGTGCCAGCCGCACAGCCCGAGACCGTACCCGCTGACCAGTTGAAGGCACGTGACGCCGACTTCCTTGCCGCGGATATTACCAAGCGGGTGCACGGCGGGCAGCAACGATGGACGATGGTCGTCACGGTCGCCAATCCGGGTGACCCGACCGCCGACCCCACCAAAGCGTGGCCGGAAGATCGACGCAAGGTGGAGGCGGGTACGCTCGTACTCAACGCCATAGAACCCGAGCCTGACGGGCCGTGCCGCGATCTCAATTTCGATCCCACCGTCCTGCCGCCCGGCATGCACGTCTCAGACGACCCGTTTCCCGCCGCGCGCTCAGCCGCCTATGCAGTATCGTTCGACCGGCGGACCGCCGAGGATAAAGACTATCCGCGCCATCTGGCGGGAGGAGCCACGCCATGACCCCAATCCACGATCGCTTCACACCGCTGCAGCGCGCGCTTCACTGGCTCATGGCGGTTTGCATTTTAGCGATGCTGTTCATCGGTATCGGGATGGTGTCCACAGTTCGTCCGGATTATCTTACGCTGGTGTCCATCCACAAGCCGCTCGGTATCGTGATTCTCGCGCTTGCGCTAATCCGCCTCGTGACGCGGCTGACTCGCGGAGCGCCGCCGTTGCCCGCGTCAATGCCGGTACCGATGAAGCTGGCCGCCTACCTGTCGCATCTCGCGTTCTACATACTGATGATTGCGCTTCCGTTGATCGGATGGGGCATGCTTTCTGCCGCCGACTATCCCATCGTGGTGTTCGGAATACATTTGCCAGCCATCTTGCCACATAGCAACCAGTTGCACACGGTGCTGTGGAACGCGCACAGGTTCTTAGCGCTGTGTTTCTTTGTGCTGATCGTGCTTCATCTGGCGGCGGCGCTTTTGCATGCGCTGGTCAGACGCGACGGAGTGTTCCAGGCGATGGCGCCCTGGCGGTGACATGCGCCTTCGGCTGTAATGTAACGTTGTTGGCATGTTGCCAAAAATGCAGCGAAATTTGCGAGTACAAAACGGACTGCTCTACAACTTAACATTCTGCGAACGACGCTATTTCCTATGCCGGCTACCAATTCCCGCCCGACGTGCTCAGGTATCCGGTACGTGTGTGCTTCCGTTCTCCGCTAAGCCTGGGAACGGCCGAGAGTTGCGGGTTTCGCGGGTACTGACACGTTGTTAACAGTCGCGCGAGCGAAAACGTCGAACATGTGTATCCATAATTTATGCAGCATTGCGATCCAGATTGAATTGCCGGCCGCGATTTCCCACGCCTCAAAGGCATGCCTGCACGCCTGTCGCTTTTCTTGTAAATCGCTGCGGGTGACGCGCTGCCTTGAAGCGGCGCACCTTTTCTCGCACTCGCGTCGACTGATGCGAGTTCACTGTCGGGTTGATCAATCCCGTGCTGGCAGTGCTCAGCATTAACCCCAATATCTGTTCGCTGCGGCGTAGCTATTGAGCTTGTTTGTGATTATTGGACACGCGCTTGTTGTTCTCGACAGTCCGGTTCTCCGTCACGCTTGCTCCCACTGCTCCCCAGTTTTTCCCGTGCTCGCTTAGCACGTCGTTCTGCGAATCGATTATGACGACCGCAGTAGCGCTTGAATGAGTGTCCACCGTGTTTCTCCTTTGTTTGCCTTATCAAAGATCAAAATGTAATCGGCAGACGCTGCCGTCCGAAGACTTTGCGAGGCCGCATACAAAAAAAGCACTTCACTATTTGCCAACAGAATGGAAGCGGACGTTAGATACGCGGCCACAGCATCATGGTTTTCGTCCAATAGGTTCCATAGTGCCGCCGCGAGGGCAAAACGTAAGATGCGGTTGCGTCCTTCGACGTGTCGAGCAGTGATCTGGTATCCTGAAATTTTTGTTTGTTAATGTTTACTGTGTGACGACTAAGAATGCTTTCATGAGGCTTAACGCCACTACTTAGAGTAGCTCGTAAAGACTAGATCAGCAGCAGTAGGAAGTTTAGTGTGACAAGAAAAGCAACTGTTGATGATTTTGACACTTGGATTAGCTTTACCATTTTCAAATTGCCCGTAGCCCCATCCGCCCGTGCTGGCATAGCGTTTAGTGTTTTTGATCTCAACCTGAACGTTTGTTGGAGCTCCGGCGACAAACGATTGTTCTCGGCCGAAGATTGCATTGTTTCGATCAGACGGCACATATTCATATGCGAGTCGCACGATGATCGATCCTTCAGGGAAGGGCAGGGTTCCGTCTCTTAGCGCTTTAATCGCGACGTCGTTCCCGAGAATTCCGCGAATGTCGTTATTGTTGCCCGCCTCGTGGGCAACGCTAATGAATTGCCAGCTACGGTAGCCTGGCGGGAGTGTCACGCCGAACACCGGCGACGCCTGCACGCTTGAGTCCGGCGTGCTTTCCTCAGCCGCAACAGATAAAGCAATCGCAGCAAAGATAGATGTCGAGACAAAAGCCAGGGGGGAAAATTTCTGTCTCATCGCAAGATCCTCTATATCAGATACGACGGAGTTACGCCCCAACATTCATTTAATTAAACCGAAGCGCGCCTGCCATCAATCACCGCTGCTAACGCAATCGTCAATTAATTGTATGGCCGCGGCTAGACACCCGCGCTCCGCGCCCCTCGGATTGACAGCGCTGCGGGTATCCTGACGAACCTGCAATTACGACCGCCCGATCTTACCGTTCTCTAAATACCTTAGGTCGGTAGTATCAACAACGCAAGCGTTTTCGAAAGCACGTTCGTCGGCTTCCTTCATGCCCATAAATTCTGCGCCTGCGCCGGCAGAGGTGGCCCCGGAAATCTGGACAGTCGGTTAGGTGGAATCGCTAGGTTCTGAGATAGGCATAATGCCTACAAAGGAAACCAGACGATGACGAAGAGAACCCGGCGCATGCACTCAGCGGCGTTCAAGGCGACGCTGGCACTGGCAGGCGTACGCGGGGAATGCACATTGGGAGAATTCCGCAGGAGTTTAACGATCATCCGAACGAATCACGGAGTGGAAGCGGCAATTGCAAGAACGGGCAGCCGACGTGGTCGGTGCGGCCGGCGCCCCGTCGATAAGCCGGCCGTGGGTCTGAAGACCTTGACCCGTAGATACGCCAAGTGGGGCTGGAGAACGATTTTTCATATGGTCTTTTCCTGATAGAACGGCGAGCGTCAGCCTCAGGTGATGCGATTTCATTTTTCCATTCCCCCCAATCTGATCGGTAACGCGGCTCGCAGGCCATTTCTCGACGACGGATCAAGCTCATATCCGCAGATGGGTCACCGAATTTTATCTCGTCGACGCGGGGCTACCTCTCTCTTATCTCGGAGATCAAGTTCCGCTGACGATACGTTTTTCCTGGCGAAATCGTTGCGATATGTTGCTAAGCGATATTCGTAAAACTACTACTTGGATTGCGCCCAGCACGTCACGCTGCGCTTCTCAGAGCGTTAGTTCATCGAGGTGGTCCACCCATTTTATGATCGACTGACACAACTTGCATCTAAAAACCCGAATCAAGCGCTCGCCTTGCCACGAGAGAAGGCCACGATAAACACCCACCACCTCCCTGGCGTCGGTTATACGGCAAACGGCTGCCGAGGTATCTGTCTTGCTGAAGAAGGCACGTACAATCGTCATCCGCGACGGTTGCGCTTGCGTAGCATCGACGACCGCTCGCGCAGCGCCAAACTCGCACGCCACAGCGACCGGGTACGCGCGTTCCTCGAACGCAAATGGCCAAAATACATTGAATGCGGACTCATCAAATCACATTCGAAGCTGCACTTGCCGGGGATCCGGTCCTGTTCGATGCTGCGGCAACTTATAGGCCTAGCTCGGACAGGCCGGGATGATCGTCGGGGCGCCGGCCCAGCTTCCAGTGGAATTTGCGCTCCGATTCCTGTATCGGCATGTCGTTGATGCAGGCGAAGCGCCGCGCCATCAAGCCGTCGCTGGCGAACTCCCAATTCTCGTTGCCATACGATCGGAACCAGTTGCCGGAATCGTCGTGCCATTCGTAGGCATAGCGCACTGCGATGCGATTCCCGTCATGCGCCCACAATTCCTTGATGAGGCGGTAGTCCAGCTCCTTGCGCCATTTCCGTTCCAGGAAACCTCGGGCTTCGTCGCGGTTGCGGGTAAATTCTGCCCGGTTGCGCCATACAGTGTTAACCGTGTAGGCCAAGGAGACCTTGGCTGGATCTCGGCTGTTCCAGCCGTCCTCTGCGAGTCGAACCTTCTGGATCGCCGTCTCATGCGTAAAGGGGGGTGATGGTAGGCGGACTTCTTGATGTGATGACATGTACAGCTCCTTGTCGGGCTGAATAGCCCATTGAATTCGCGGTGCGTCTAGTGGATGGCGGCAGGCAAGGCAAGCGGTGTTAAAAAGGCTTTGTAGAGGTATTTGCCGTCAAATGTTATGACCGCCCGCGATCCGCCGTCGGGATCGTCAACCTTATGGACATTAAGCTTGAAATTGATGGCGCTGACAATGCCATCGCCGAATTTTTCGTGGATCTGCGCCTTAACAGGGGTGCCCTCAAGAAAAAGATTTTTTCGTACGTTAAGACTTCGCCTTGGTCGTTTTCGCGGCGCGCAACGGCCGGAATCGGCCTTTGGCGACGCGTTTGTTAGCGTGCCAAACGTAGTCGCCCGTCAAGTTGATGTGATTCCAGCCCAGTGGCGCGATGTGCGGGATCAGGCTTTCGTCGATCTCGCGCTGCTGCCGTGAGGCGGCAGTCGCCCGCTCCAGATACACGGTGTTCCACAGCGTGATTGCAGCCACCACAAGATTCAAGCCGCTGGCCCGGTAGCGCTGGTTTTCGTACGAACGGTCCCGTATCTCGCCCAGCCGGTAGAAGAACACCGCCCGTGCCAGCGAGTTGCGGGCTTCGCCCTTGTTCAGTCCGGCAGACACGCGGCGGCGCAACGCCGGATCCTGGAGCCACTTCAGCGTGAACAGCGTACGCTCGATGCGGCCGAGTTCGCGCAGGCCGACAGCGAGACCGTTTTGTCGCGGATACGCGCTGAGCTTTCGTAGGATGAGCGAAGCTGTCACCGTGCCATGCTGAATCGACGCTGCCAGTCGGACCACGTCATCGAATTCCCGTTCGATCAGTTTCCGGTTGATCGAACCACCAATCAGCGACGACAGCGCCGGCCAGTCGCCCGCCTTACCCGGCACGTATAGATTCTTGTCGGCCAGATCGGCGATGCGCGGCGCAAACTCGAATCCGAGGAAGTGGCACAGCGCAAACACGTGGTCGGTGAAGCCAGCGGTGTCCGTATAGTGCTCCTCGATACGCAGTTCCGACTCGTGATATAGCAAGCCATCGAGCACATGCGTGGCATCCCGCACCGGCGAGTTAATGACCTTGGTGTGGAACGGTGCGTACTGGTCGGAGATGTGCGTATAAAACAGCACGCCGGGTTCGTTGCCATACTTCGCGTTCCGATATCCAGCACCCTGACCGTGCCCGCCGGCCCGAAAGCGCTGACCATCGGATGACGAGGTCGTGCCTTCGCCCCAATACGCCGCGAAAGGCAAGCCATGCTGATAGTTGACCAGCTCGGCCAGCCCCTTCTGATAGGTCTCGTCGCGGATATACCAGGCGACCAGCCACGACAGTTTCGCCACGCTTGTACCCGGACAGGCGTCGGCCATCTTCTCCAGCCCGAGGTTGAACGCATCGGCAAGGAGCGCGGTCAACAAGAGCGTCCGGTCGGGTGGCTCCGAGTCGCTTTTCAAATGAGTGAAGTGGCGGGTGAAGTCGGTCCACTGATCGACCTCAAGTAGCAAATCCGTGATCTTTACGCGCGGCATCAGATCATAGACTTGCTGCGTAAGGATGTCGGCCGCCGCCGGGGTTGCGTCGTCGAGCGGCGTGATCTTGAGTCCTTTGTCGTTCAGTTCAACGTCTGGTAGCTCGCCGGCCGCTGCAAGCCGGGCCGTTTCGTCAAGCGCCTCGCGCAAGCGGGCGAATCGCTCGTCAAGATAGGCGGCGACCGAGGTCTCCACGACCAGCCCGAGTCGGTTCTCGCGATGTTGATCGTCAAACGTTGTACGGGGCATCAGGTATTCTTCGAAATCCTTGAACTGCCTACTGCCGACAAGTGATACGTCACCCGAACGAAGCGCGTTCTTCAATTCGCTCATCGCGGCAAGCTCGTAGAACCTGCGATCGATGCCGCCTTCCTTAAACACGAACCGCCCCCAGCGCGGTTTGACGAAGGCCGTTGGCGCATCCACCGGCACTTTTCTGGCATCGCTTCGGTTCATCTCGCGCAAGGCTTCAATCGCGTTCATCAAGTCCTGACGCGCCGAAGCCGCGCGGAAATCGAAGGTTTCGAGGAACGTCAGAGAATAGCGGCGCAACTGCGTGAAGTGGTCGACGAGCAACGCCATCGAATCAAACTCCTCGTCGCGAGCAAGTTGCTCCGCTTCCCGTACGCTCGCTGTGAACGCATCCCAAGGAACGACCGCCTCGATCGCCTGGAACGGATCCCCACCGGCTTCCTTCGCCGCGATCAGTGCAGCGCCGACCTTTGCATAGAGGCGTACCTTGTCATTGACAGCTTTGCCATCCGCTGCAAAGCGCTTCTCGTATTTGTGTTTGGCCTTGGTGAAGAAGGATCCTATGAGCCGATCGTGAAGATTAAGGATCTCATCGGTCAGCGTCGCTGCGGTGTCGAGCAGAATCGCGACGAGCGTGGCGTGACGCCGAACAGTTTCGAATTCCTCGAGCTGGTAGACAGCAGTCTGACCGCCTTCACGCGCCAAGCGCAGCAGGCGATTCTGATGGATCGTGCGACCAATTCCCTCCGGCAGAGCGAGCGATCGGATTGCCTGCAAGCGCTCAATATGTGCGAGAACGGCTTTCGCGCTAGGCTCTCCCGGCGATTGCCTTAGCCAAGCCAGCTTACTGACGGGGCGATCGGTGAGCGGCAACAGGAGTTGGTCGAGCGCCGAGCGTTGCTCATCGGTTAACGGTGCGGTCAACAGACGGTGCACTTCGCGTTGTGCACGCGTCGCCACGGCCGCGCATAGCTTTTCGAGTGCAGGAACCGGCGGCAACAGCACATGCCTACGCCGGAGTTCGCCAACCGCGGTCTGTGCAAGCATCACTCCTTGGGTAGTCTGCATCGCAACGGGTAGGAGCAAGTCGACCAGCGCACGATAGTGCTGCCGACTGAATTGCACCAGGTCCAGCCTAGCGAGAAGTTCCTGCAGGTGTTCTCGGCGCGTTTCGTCGCGCGCAGCGTACACGTCCCACACCGCCGGTGTAACGCCCAGTTGCGCCGCGACGATTCCGATGATCGGCGCATGCGGCCTCTCAGCAGGCCCCAGCACCCGACCTGGATAACGCAGGTAGACCATCAACACCGCGATACCGAGACGGTTGTGGCCGCCTCGATGTTGTCGAACAAAGGCGAAGTCCTCCGCCGACAACGTGGCCAAGCGGATCAACTCACTTTCATCCGCGGGGAACGCGAATAGCTGGAAGCGCTGGTCAGGGGTAAGTAGTTCTCGGCGGGGCAACATTCACCTCGTCGAGCGCAGATATTGGTATAGGGTTTCGCGGCTGATTCCGAATTCGCGAGCGATCTGAGCTTTACGTTCACCGTCGTCTACGCGACGGCGGAGGTCGGCGACCTGGGCGTCGGACAATGCCGGCTTACGGCCGCGATAGGCGCCGCGTTGCTTTGCCAAGGCGATGCCCTCACGCTGGCGCTCACGAATCAGCGCGCGCTCAAATTCTGCGAAGGCTCCCATCACCGACAGCATCAAATTCGCCATCGGCGAATCCTCGCCCGTGAACGTCAGACATTCCTTCGCGAACTCGATACGCACCCCGCGTTTGGTCAGCACCTGGAAGATATAGCGAAGATCGTCCAGATTGCGGGCAAGCCGGTCCATGCTATGCACGACCACTGTATCGCCGTTGCGCACGAAGGTCAGCAACGCGTCGAGCTGCGGCCGCTTCGTGTCCTTTCCCGATGCCTTCTCAGTGAAGGTCCGGTCAAGCTCAATTCCGTCGAGTTGGCGCACGGCGTTCTGCTCGAAGGTGCTCACCCGGACACACCCGACGCGCTGGCCGTTCATGCCGACTTCCGGTAAAGATGTCAGATTGAAATCTATGACTTCCCGAGCAGACCGTCAAATAATTGATTAACCGGCCCTATCCTGACGGCTCTGACAGTCATACCTGACGTCAGGATAGGGTATAGCTCACATTGACGATGGCACCCGCGTCCACAAGCTGCGCGATATAATCGAAATTCGATATCGCATTTCGATTATAGTTCTTGCTTGATCCATCAAAGGGGACAGAGGATGTTGTCGACTGTAAGCGAAATCAAGACAGACGCGCGTGATCGTGCTTGGATGGTGTTCCTGATCTTCTTGCGTTTGGGGTTGACCTCGTTCGGTGGTCCTATCGCGCACCTTGGCTACTTCCGCACTGAATTTGTCACGCGCCGACGCTGGCTAAGCGAACGCAGCTACGCCGACGTGGTGGCGTTGTGCCAGTTCCTGCCCGGCCCGGCCAGTAGTCAGGTCGGTATCGCGCTCGGGCTGTCGCGCGCCGGGTTCCCGGGTGGACTGGCCGCCTGGGCCGGGTTCACGTTGCCATCGGCGATCATGCTGGCTCTGTTCGCGCTGGGCATGTCCACACGCGGCAGTGCTTTTCCTGCCGGAGTGCTGCACGGTTTGACGGTGGTTGCGGTCGCCGTGGTGGCGCAAGCGGTGTGGGGCATGGCCCGGAATCTATGTACGGATACGACACGCGTTTCCATTGCCGCAGTGTCGGCCTGCATTGCCCTCGTAGGGACGAACGCTTTGAGCCAGGTCGGCGTGATCGCGATTGCCGGCGTAGTGGGACTGGTGCTATTCAAGCCAACTCAAGACTTAACCTATGACCCACTGCCGATTTCGGTCGATCGGCGCGTCGGTGCCGTGCTCTTGGGGCTGTTTTTCGGCCTGTTGATCGCGCTACCCCTCGCGACGGCCGCCTGGCCTAACCAGACGCTGGCGATGATCAATGCCTTCTACCGCGCCGGATCATTGGTTTTTGGCGGCGGACACGTCGTGCTACCGCTCTTGCAAGCCGCAGTGGTGCCCAACGGCTGGGTGAACAATGAAACCTTCCTGGCCGGCTATGGCGTGGCGCAAGCAGCGCCCGGCCCGCTTTTCACTTTTGCGGCATTCCTGGGTGCCGCTATGAAGCTTCCGCCGAGTGGCTGGCTCGGCGCTTCGGTTTGCCTGGTCGCCATTTTCGCGCCGACGTTCCTGCTGGTTGCCGGCGTGCTGCCATTCTGGGAGCAGCTACGCCGTAGCGTGCGCACACAAGCGGCGCTCGCTGGCGTGAACGCCGCAGTCGTCGGCTTGCTGCTTGCAGCGCTTTATCGCCCAATATGGACCAGCGCGATTATCAAACCGGAAGACTTCGGACTGGCGCTAATCGCGTTCGTTGCCCTGATGTTCTGGAAGCTGCCACCCTGGCTGGTGGTGTTGGGGTGTGGAGTGGCCGGGTGGCTGTTGAGTCTCATTTTCTGAGACGCGGATCTATGACCGACAACGACCTATATGGCGGGTTGATCCGCTTGCATGTCCTTCACCATGCGGGCGAAGAACCCATCTTCGGGCTGGGCATCATTGAGGAACTACGCCGCCACGGCTATGAAATCAGCGCTGGCACGCTGTATCCGATGCTGCATGGCTTAGAAAAGAAAGGCTACCTGCTGTCGCGACAGGAACGATTCGGAAGCCGAGCGCGGCGGGTCTATGCAATCACGACTGAAGGGCGGGCGGCGCTTACCGCAGCGAAGGTCAAAGTCAAGGAGCTTTTCGGCGAGTTGTTCGAGGAGAATAGCTGACGCCTCCGGCTAGCCGCTTAACGTACGAAAAAATCCGTTTCTTGAGGGCACCCCTAATTGGTCCAAGGCAGGTGTCGCATCTCATATTGGCACGCAGGGCGGCCGAAGCAATTGCACCATGATAACGGCGGCCGATGTGAGCTTGCGCAGTTGCTTCAAGTAGTCACGCGATGACTGGGCCGGCTCCATCATCTGGACATGGGCCGTTGCCGTTGCCTCACAGACGCCTGGGAGGCTCGCGACGTGGTTTGCGCGGCGGCGGGGTACGGAGCTTGGTTGCCATGCTCGGCGCTGCTGGTCCGAACCCATAGCTCACACACGGCACTAGATACGCAGCCCGCGGGACGCTGTGTGTTGAACCGGGGGCGGACAACACGTCTGTCCACCCTAAAGTCTTCGAAGTTTCTTGCCGTCATAACATGTGCGTCTTAAGGGCGCGAGCATAGATGTGCTTTGGCATGAAAGTTCGGGTAGTGAGGCGTTGAGCATTTAGGTCCGAACCATGCTTACGCTACGTTGACTTTCTCGATACTTGCGGGCGTGCACCGGATCGACCGCGCTGGTTTATCCGCTATTGAGATTTTGCGGAATTTTTTTGTTCCATTGTTCTACGGAGATGTGATGAGTGAACTACAAAAAGTCACGTTCGGAGTATCGGACATCGACAACGCTTTAAGCAAGCTGTCCCCCAAGGAGCTCGATGGTTTGGCGTTTGGAGCTATCGAACTTGACAGGGCAGGAACCGTTTTGAAATACAACGCAGCGGAAGGTGCAATCACAGGTCGGACGCCTGCAAGCGTCATTGGAAAGAATTTTTTCAAGGACGTGGCGCCTTGTACCGCTACGCCAGCGTTCAAGGGCGTTTTCGATGCCGGCGTCAAGAGCGGAAAACTCAGCACGATGTTCGAGTATGTTTTCGACTATCAAATGAAGCCTACGAAAGTGAAAATTCATATGAAAACCGCGATCAATGGCGAATCGTATTGGATTTTTGTTAAGCGTCTGTAGCCCAAAATGAAAACGATCGACGCTTCACTTGCTCCTACCCCGAAGTGGTGGGAGCACCCTAGTTGCATGCGGCGGTTCATTTTAGATCTTATCGTGTCGGAGCTTACGTTGCTGCGGCCTGGTGGCCATGTAGCTGTGCCCTCAGACGGTTCCGCATCCTTACGTCTGGTTGAAGACCTAGCAGTCGATTCGCTTGAGATGCTCTCAGTTGCTGGCGCCTTGGCCGAAGCGTTGCACCTGCATGAGTCGGGAATAGAAGACTTTCTCTTGGTTCATCCGTCCTTGGACGATTGGGTCGAAGTCTGTCAACGCGGTCTGCGCTCATATTCTGCCAAGCTCACTTTCCGAACATCTGGCAGCACGGGAACCGCCAAACGGTGTACCCATTCGCTCGCTAACCTATGGCAAGAAGTCGTCGAACTTGCGCCGCTCTTTTCTGAGCGGCAGCGGATTTTGACTGCCGTGCCGAGTCACCATATTTACGGCTTCATTTTTACGATCTTGTTGCCCCACGCGCTTGGCATCTCGGAGTCGGCGGTGGGAGATCTCCGCATGAGCTCCGCAGCGTCATTGGCAAACCTGTCGCGGGAAGGAGATCTAATCATTGGACATCCGGAATATTGGCGGAGCGTAAGCAGGGCGCTTCCCTCAATACCGAGTTCATTGCAGGGCGTCACGTCCACGGCTGCCTGCCCAGCCGAATTAAGTGATGCCCTCTTAGGGTCTGGATTGGGGGCGCTTACGCAGATATATGGTAGCTCGGAAACTGCTGGAGTTGGTTGGCGTGCGAACGCCGCCGAACCGTACAAGCTGTTTTCCTACTGGGCCCGTGCCGAATCCTCTCCAGCGATGTTCGTGCGTACAGAAGCCGATAACAGCGAAACCGACTTCCCCTGTCAAGACGCGTTGGAGTGGGTCGACGATCGCTCTTTCTATCCTGTCGGGCGAGCGGACGGCGCTGTTCAGATCGCAGGCACCAACGTCTTTGCGTCAAACGTCCAACGGGTCCTCATGGAGCATCCAGAAATCGCTGACGCTTCGGTGAGACTGATGCGCCCCGACGAAGGCGTAAGACTGAAGGCATTCATCGTGCCACGCGACCCCTGCGGGGTTGCTGAGTTACGCACGAGCCTTGAACTTTGGCTGCGCGACCGCTTGACGTCGTTAGAAATTCCTAAAGCAATAACGTTTGGTGCGTCATTGCCAAAGAACGCAATGGGAAAATGCATGGATTGGATCATCGCTTGAATTGATCCAGGGCGCTGTACTTGTAGACATCCTCGCCATAGCAGAACATCATATGGTCTGGACGCAATCAGTAGGCAGGAGTTTGACAAATTTCTGCCATCTTTCGGCTTAAGTGGGTCGGCTGCGCCACTGCCACACGAACGGATACCTATGTGTAATCACGGGGCGAAAGCATCGAGGCGTACTTGCGGCATGCTCTGGAACCCCGGCTTTGCAAAAAAGTAGCCTTGCATCAGCGTTACCCCGCTAGCACTCAGAAAATCGCGTTCACCACGCGTCTCAATACCCTCGGCGATAACGCTGATTCCTAGGTCGCGACAAATCGTCAAAATTCCTCGGACAATGCACTGCCGCACAGAATCAGTATCGATGCCTCTAATCATCGCCATGTCGAGCTTGATAAGATCGGGCTGGAAATCGACAAGCAATGTCAGACCTGAATACCCTGCTCCGAAGTCGTCGATGGCAGTTTGAAAACCAAACTTTTTGTACTCTCGAAAAATGCTTACGAGGTGAGGGCGGTCGATAATATTTTCTCCCTCGATTGTCTCGAATATGATGCGGTCGATCGGAAAATCGTACTTCTGAGCCGCTTCAAAGGTGCTCCGAATACAAGCTTCGGGTCGATAAACTGCATTTGGCATGAAGTTAATGGAAAGGTAGGCGTCAAGCCCCAGTTGCGCGGCGCGGGCAATGGCCGTGGTTCTGCACAGCTGATCAAACGGGTATCGATTCGTGTCGTCGACTTGCGACAAAACCGTATGTGCGGGTTCGCCGTTGACGCCGCGTACGAGCGCTTCGTATCCGTAGATAGTGGAGTCGCTAAGGTCTACGATTGGCTGAAACGCATAATCGATAGCAGGAGTTGAAGTTGACTTTTCCGCGCATCCCACGCAACCGGATTTCCCTTCATTAACGTGGTTGACTTTGATCGAATTAAAATGGGTACTCATAACTTATGACTCCGGTTCCCTAACAATGCTTTGCTATTAGGGTCTCACTGGCCTACACAGCGTTCGCCGGCGTAGCCGCGGTTCGGGACGAAAATCTGTTCAAGGAGCACGTAGCAGTCGTTTCGCTAGCTTCCATTGACTCTGTTTCTTCCGGTTGCCTTTGCCGCATAGAGCGCCCGGTCCGCAGTAGCCAGTAACTCGTTCATCGTACCCCCGGACTCACCAAGCGAGGCGCATCCCAGGCTTACTGTGACCGTGACCTGTGAGTCACCGAGCGCGGTTGGAATAGTTGTGGCCTCAATTGCAGCGCGTATACGCTCCGCAATCGCTATAGCCTCTTTGTGCGTCGTCGCGGGGAGCATAAACCCAAATTCTTCGCCCCCGAGCCTTGCGATCATGTCGCCCGTTCTAAGCAGGCGCTTCGCTTCCGCTACGATCCTCTTCAGAACGTCATCGCCTGCAGGATGGCCAAATGTATCGTTGATGCGCTTAAAATGATCTGCGTCCATCATTAAAAATGAGAGGGGTCGACCTTGCCTGATTGAGCGCGTAAGCTCTTTCTCGGCATTTTTAAAGAAATGTGCACGGTTTGCGGCTCCGGTTAAATGATCAGTCGTGAGCAGGCGTGTGAGCTCGTCCGTTGAGATCTTGCGCTCCGATACGTCACGCAGAACGACCGAATAACCGGCGAATTCGCCATTGTCTTCTCGAAGGACGGCGACGAGCAATTGAGCATAAAAAAGACTGCCGGATTTCGCTTGACAGCAGCTGTCTTGCACGTGCCAACCTTCTTCTCGGGTAAGCGCGATATGTTCCGGGAAACGGTAAGGATCGACGTCATCGCGCGCGTAAAAAAGCGAAAGGGGTCGACCGATCACGTCAATCGAGCCATACCCTGTCACTTGTTTAACTGACTCATTCCAACTATCAATATTGCCGATCGCGTCGAGGGTGAAGAAAGCGAAATCGTTGACGCTTGTGTATATTCCCGAGAGCCACGCTTCGTTTTGCCGCGCGCGTCGCTCGGCTTCGACCTGACGTGAAATATCTGTGAGGACCGTCATCAACGTGTCGGCATTTATCTTGATGATAGTGCACGATAGAACAACAGCTTGTTCGCCCGAAGGGCTCAGGAAAACTCGGTGTGCCTCGCAAACCGGACCTCTTACTCCCTCGTAGCTGGAGACTAGGTTGCGTAATTCCGGCGCAACATCGCTCAGGCTTTCAAAAATGTTGTCTACACCTCGTGACCCGGCGAGCGGCATCAGGAGCTGGACGGCGAGCGGGTTGAGCATATCGACGTTCCCCGATGCGTCACTGCGGATGATGCCCACGGGTGAGAGGTACATGAAGGAGAGTAACGCTTCGTTTTCAGCCTCGAGCGAATTGTCAGTGTCGGTTAGATCGGCCACTATTTCACCTTTCGCTCAACGAGTAAAAACCGCTTGATGTCTTCATCCGACTTCATCAGCCGCAAGCGCACCGGTGTTGGCCGCATCCGGAGTGTAAGGACATAGGAAATGATGTCATCAAGTTTGTTTTCATCCTCGAAGCGTTGCGCGACCATAAAGTTGTTCATGCACGGCGCTACTTCTTGGAAGAAATGCTTTCCGACTACTCGGCTCGCGCTCAAACCAGCGGCTTTAGACTCTGCTTGGTTGAAGGAAGTCACGATACTATCGGAAGTAAAAGCTATGACGCCGAACGGCAATGCGTCAAGCTCGGCCTCTGTGGCCTCGCTGATGCCGTCAAATGACATTGTCTCAAAAGTCTGATCCACGGTAATCTCGCAAAAGTCGTCGAAAATCTTACGGAAGCGTCGCTGTCAAGTCGTTAAGTCATGGACAACCATACAAGGCCTGACTTCACTACGCTTACATATCATATTAATAACGGCCGAACGATCGTTGAACTTTAATTTGAAATAATTACTCCGCTTCGACATCGATGAGGGCGCACGCTGCGATTTGGGCAGTCAATACGCGTAGGTCACTTTCGAGTGCGCGATCTTCGTCCACATATGGCGATTGAGCCGTCACATTTGTCATGAAAGCGTTGAGCGGTTTAGGCACAATGAGACTGTCGTTAACCCGCATACGCAACCGCACAGCCTGTACGGTGGCGAGGGTATGACCAGCGGCTACCTGTTCTGTAAGTTCGAGCACACGAATGCAATCACGAGCGGCGATCGTGCCCATGCTTACCTTGTCTTGATTGTGTGACTCGGTCGAGCGAGAAAATACGCTTGCTGGCATGGTGAGCTTAAGCGCCTCGGCCGTCCACGCCGACATTGAAATCTGTACGGCTTTAAAGCCATGGTTGATGGATGCGCGGGCCGCCGAAGCGCCCGACAGGTTGCGTGGCAGGCCGTTGTTAAACTTGTCATCAACGAGCAAAGCCATTTGGCGGTCCATCAGGTCAGCGAGGTTGGCGACTGCGACTTTTAGTGCATCCATAGCAAACGCGATGTGGCCGCCGTAGAAGTTGCCGCCGTGGAGCACGCGCCCGGTATCCGGGTCAATTAATGGGTTGTCGTTTGCGCTGTTCAGTTCATTTTCAACGTCACGGCGAATCCAGGAAAGCGCGTCGCGTGCGACGCCTATGACGTGCGGAGCGCAACGGATTGAATATCGGTCCTGCAGTCTGTGGCCGGCGGTGTCCTCGCGCCCGGCAAGGTCGGCCCGGATCCAGGCTGCCGCTTCGGCTTGTCCGAGATGTGGTTTGACTTCAAAAAGTAGTGCGTCGAAATGCGCCGCGCGTCCGTCCAGAGCAACGGTTGAAAGCGCGGTCAGGCGAGATGCTAACCGAGTCAAATGAGTGGCTCGGGCGAACGCGAGGCATGCTAGACCCGTCATCATGGCGGTACCATTCATCAACGCAAGCCCCTCTTTTGGCGCGAGCTCAAGCGGACTACGCCCTAAAATTTTCCACGCATCGCACGCTTCATGCAAACTGCCACGGAATTTTACTTGACGCTCTCCGACCAGTGCCGCAGCCACGTAAGAGAGCGGCGTTAGATCGCCACTTGCGCCTACCGACCCCTCCGATGGAATGCGCGGTAAGACTTGATGGTTGATTAGATCTGTAAGCCGTTCAAGCAATACCGTGCGTACGCCCGAAAAGCCGTATGCGAGCGAGTTGAGCCGGGCGGCCATGACCGCAAGCGTTTGAGCGTCGGAAAGATGCTCGCCCATGCCGCAACCGTGATAGCGTAAGAGTTGGAGCGGCAACGCGGTGACAAGGTCGTCTGGTACGTCGACGATACAAGCATCCCCGTAGCCCGTATTGACCCCGTACACCGTTCGGCCCTGCTCAAGATGTGCGCGTAAGAATGCGGCACCGCGTTCGATTCGGGCGCGCCATGCAGAATTTGAACTCAATGCGACAGATCGCTTCATAAGTGCAATTGACACAATTTCTTCGATCGTGATTTGGCGGCCGCCAATGATCACAACCTCTTCTTGAAACGGGCGGGCGTCGGTCAATCGGTTGGGTGATTCATTCTGATCGTTCATTTATTTTCATCTTAGTTGGGCGAGTACGTGGAAGTGAATATCTCGAATCGTAAGCGATGCGATGCACACTCGAAAAACGTTTGACGCTTTTGTCATTCCGACCTGCGCGAGGTCAAGCTGTTTGCGAATGATGCGCTTTTCTCCCGCTCCAGTGACCTAATAAAAGAGGGTGGTTTCAAGGGTGAAGTGCAACAGGGGGTTTAGTGTTTAGAGCCTCGAGGCTGGCTCGCCGAGGCGAGTATTGCGGCGAAGACCTCGAAAGGCGAATGGAACGCGTGAGTGGCGCGCGGCCGCTGTTCGGGCTGTCGGCGATCGCGTCAAGTTCTTCCTGACTGCCCCGCCGAGAATTGCTTACCCGCGACTCCAGCTACTCGCGTTCCTTGCGAACGAAAGGGGTCGATCCGCTTGGCCACGTTGTCGACAGAGAACTTCGCTGCGGCCCTTTGCTTCAGCAAGCCAGTCTCCAAGTTCCAAACACCAAAATTGCTGGTGCACTTCGCCGTTGAAGCCGCTCCGCTTGAAGCGGCGAACGACAAGCCTGGCCATCACCTCAGCGAGCATGGCCATTTTACCCATCCCCCGAAAACGGAAGATTCCCCTGAAACCCATGTCAGACAAGGTTTTCCGGGTGGGAGAAGGTACGGCAGGACGGTTTTCACTTATGAAGTTTAGGGCTCGTCAGGTTCGGCGGTGGCTTGAAGGATCCGAGCCCAGTACGCGGGATCGTTGTAGTAGGCGGCGAGCGCGTCAATATCGACGGTGATGCCGGCCTGGCTAAACTCGAACGCGCCGAACAGGTTCACGTGCTGCCAGGCGACGGGCGAGATGCCGGCGATGAGTTCCATCGCGGCGGTGTCCCCGGCAGTCCGTTTCTGCTCATGGACGCGCGACAGCAGTGTCGTGTTGTAGTGGATGATGGCGTTCGCGATGAGACGGGAGCAGTCGTTCCACGTCTGCTGCTCGGCTTCGGTGTTGACGTGCAGTTTTCCCGCTGTTGACGTACGAGATGGCGCGGCGCAGCCGGTGATACGCTTCACCGCGGTTCAGGGCCTTCTGGACGGCCTGACGCAGGTTGACGTCGTTGATGAACCGGAGAATGTGACGTGTGCGGCACAGGTTATTGAGTTCCCAGAGCGCCTTTTTCGTCTGGTTCTGACGCGTGTAGCTGCTGAGCTTGCGGACGAGCGTGGCCTGGCTGACGTCCTTTTGCGCGAGCGAGACCATGATGCGCTGGACATTGGGCCACTCGCGAACAACCAGCTCGGTGTTCGGCTACGGGCGGCGGTCGGCCAGGAGCCGCCGGTCGAGGCGTCTATCCAATTTTCATGGCCGAGGTTTCGTCCGCCCCCGCCCAATGGCCGGTTTCCGGCGAGCAAATTGACAGGGGTATCGCCTCAAGCCGGCCAACAGCGGTCCTTCGACGTAGCGTCTCATATGGTCGACAATCGACGCTGTTAATTACCGATTGGACAGACCGAGACAGCGTGGCGATCGTTCGAGAACGAACACTACCGCTAGAGTTGTTCAACAAATGGTGTTGCTGCAGAAGCGATAGCGTACGGTCGTGCATGAAGGTTGCATCCATTCGCCATTAAAACGCGGTCAGGAACTGCGCGCTCGCCGTCATGAATAAAACGTTGCCGAAAGTCACGTTGAGGCAGCGGGTGTTCGCGGCGAACGTGATCATGACGAAGCCAGCGATCATTGGCGAAAGCGCCGGTCGGAGGCGCGCGCCAAAGCATATGTCGATGCCCGGGCGCCGGCGATCGGCGACATGCCGGCGCGTATTTCGATCGGCTCGCGGCGACGAAATAGAAACCGCGCTAGAACACCATTCCGCCCGCGACGTCGATCGTGCAGCCGGTAATCCAGCCGGCATCATCAGAGACAACATAGGAAACCGCGGCGGCGATATCGCCCGGCTGGCCGACTCGTCCCAACGGGGTTTTCGATACCAGGAAAGCTGCCATGTCCTTCGAGGACTCTGCGTTTCCTTCAGTGGCGACGAATCCCGGCGCGATCCCCACGACGCGAATCTTGCGGGGACCGAGTTCAATGCCGAGCGTGCGCGTTAGCGTGTCCACGGCGCCTTTAGTCGCGCAGTAAACGTGCACCATAGGGTACGGACTCTTCGCGAGCCCCGAGCTGATATTCACGATGACCCCTCCCGCCGGCAGCACCCGCGCAGCCGCTTGCGTAGTCAGCAGCAAACCACGCACGTTGAGATGAAAGTGTTCGTCGAAGGTCTCGGCTGACAGCGTATCGAGCGAATCGATCTTGTAGACGCCCGCGTTGTTGACGAGGATATCGAGGCGGCCGAACGCGTGGAGGGCGGCGTCAATCAGCGGCTGGATATCGGCGGGCGTCGCAATATTCGCTTTCACTGCGACGGCTTTGCCTCCCGCGCCGACGATTTTATCTACGACGATCTGTGCGTCTTCGGCGCTGCGTGAATAGTTTACGACGACGGCCGCGCCATCGGCGGCGAGGCGAAGCGCGACGCCTGCCCCAATGCCCTTCGAAGATCCGGTGACGAGGGCAACTTTGCCCGATAGCTTGCTCATGGTGGGTGCTCCTGGGAAGTGGACGGCCCATGATAGGCTGCGGAATTGCAAAGATTAACGGAGCCTTTCGGGATGCAGCATGAAGCGGAGCTTCATAGTGAACCCAGACTGTCGGATCTGCTTCCAGCGATTGCCGCTTTTGCGCGGGTCGCTCATCACGCGAGTTTTACGCGTGCGGCGGTGGAACTGGGCGTATCGCCGTCGGCACTCTCGCAGACCTTGCGGACGCTTGAATCCCGGCTCGGCGCACGCCTGCTCGACCGCTCGACGCGGCGAGTGGGCCCAACCGAGATCGGCCGGCGTTTCCTCCAGGAAGCGCAGCCGGGGCTGGGCGTGCTGGCGGGGGCTATCGAAGGTGTGAATGAGTGGCGCGACAAACCGGCGGGCCTGCTGCGCCTGAACCTTTCGCGCACGGCCGCCGATATCCTCGTGATGCCGCATCTGGTCGCGTTCCTCGAGACGTTCCCTGATATCACCGTTGAACTGCACTGCGATAACGCGCTGGTCGAACTGGTGGGCGGGGGTTTTGATGCCGGCATCCGGCTCGGCGAAAATCTGGCGCAGGACGTTGTGGCGGTGCCGCTTGGCGGCCATCACACCATCGTGACGGTCGGTTCGCCGCGCTATCTCGATGGTCGCGCGCTGCCGCGCAAGCCCGAGGATCTGCGCGCGCACCGGTGCATCAACGTCCGTCTGGCGGGCGGGATTTATCGGTGGGAATACACGCACAAAGGGCGCGCTGTCGATATCAAAGTACCGGGTCCGATCGTGACCAATGACGGCGATATTCTGCTTGCCGCACTGCGCGCCGGCGCTGGCATTGCGTGTGCGTTCGAGATACAGGTTCGCGACGACATAAAGGCCGGCTTGCTGGTTCCGCTGCTAAAACCCTGGTGGCCAACGTTTCCGGGGTTCTATCTTTATTATCCGAGCCGCGTGCATGTGCCACGTAAGCTGCGCGTGTTCATCGAGTTCTTTCAAGAGCGGCTCAATGGCTGACAGCCCGACGATTCGAAACATCCGTCGAGCGCTCGGGAGCGTTGCATCAAGAAATAGGTAAAGAGAAAAAACGCCTTCAGGCATTTGCTAATGACCACTTTGCAGGATGCCGACCGTCCCTTGTGGGTCGGTTTGCGTCCCATGCGTCGGGCGTTTGCTGGTGGTGGAAGTCTCTAAGACTTGACCGTCATCCGTTCCTCAAAAATCTCCTGCAACAGGTTCAGGAACGCGCGGACAGCGGGGTTCGCCCTGCGACTTTCCGGCCAGATCGCCGTAATGGTTTGCTGCTCAACGGCAAAGTCGGACAGGACCGGGACGAGTTCTCCGCGTGCCACATAGGGCGCTGCAATAAACGTCGCGCTGATGCCGATACCCGCGCCGGCTGCGAGCGCCGCGACCACCGCGTCGCTGACGTCGACGATGATGCTGGACGGTGGCACGATCTCGATCACCCGTTCGCCAATCCGAAAGGGCCAGCGGAAGACCTGGCCGGTGCTTTGATAACGGAGGTTGACGGTGTCATGTCCCTCCAATGCGTCGGGGTCCTTGGGTGTACCGCGCGCTGCCAGATAACGCGGCGATGCGAACGCGCAGAGCCGAAGCGGGCCAAGGCGCCGAGATAATAGCCGCGAGTCTGCCAAATCCCCAATCCGCACCGCGACGTCAATGCCCTCCTGGATGATATCGACGACCTGGTCGTTCAGACGCATATCGACCATCACCTTGGGATAACGGCTGCGAAACGCGGGCAGGGCCGACGCGATCACGTGGATGCCGATCGGTAGCGGCGCGGCAATCCGCAAGGTGCCAGATGGCTCCGAGCGCGCTGTTATTGCGACCTGCTCAATCTCCTCCGCGTCACGCAGCAGTCTAAGCGCGCGCCCATGCAACTCACGACCCTCGGGCGTAAGCGTCAAGGAGCGGGTAGTGCGAGTGAAAAGCGAGACGCCTAAGCGTTGCTCCAGCCGCTGCACGCTCTTGCTGACAGCCGAGGGCGAAATGCCGAGGGAACGGGCCGCGGCGGTGTAGCTGCCCATCGACCCGGTTCGCGCAAATGCAATCAAACCGGCCAGTCGTTCCAAGCCTATATGTTCCGTCATGGCACTACTAAAGCGAATTTAAACCCCATTATCAACTTGATTTGCCCTGCGTATAGTGAATTCGTCGGCTGGCTTATGCCTCCAAGCCAAGCCAAACGTACCTGCCGAGGGCAGGTGCGTCCATAGCATCAAGCGCTCATAGCGACACGGCAGCTCTATCGTGACCCTGGAGGGCGCCCCTAACTTTGAGAAAAAGACGATGACAACAAATATGATGAAGGCGGTTCGCCAGCACAAGTTCGGCGGCCCTGATGTGCTGGTGTACGAGGATGCACCCAAACCCGAACTCAAGGCGGGTGAAGTGCTCGTTCGCGTACATGCGATCGGGCTCAACCCCCCAGACTGGTATCTGCGTGACGGATATAAGGCACTGCCTCCGGAATGGCGTCCTCAAGTGACGTTCCCCCTCATTCTGGGAACGGACATGTCGGGCGTTATTGAGGTGGTTGCTGACGATGTTCAGCGCTTTTCCGTCGGCGACGAAATTTATTCGATGGTTCGCTTCCCGTCCGGTCTTGCAGGCGACAGCCGGGCCTATGCGCAATATGTCAGCGTGCTGGCATCGGACGTCGCGCGCAAGCCGTCGGGCATCGATCACGTCCATGCCGCAGCAGCGCCGATGTCGCTGCTCACCGCTTGGCAGTTCTTGGTCGAGCTAGGGCACGACGAGCAAAATCCGCTTCAGCCGCACCAGCATGCGCCGGTGCCGCTAGAAGGTAAGACCGTGCTGGTGAACGGCGCAGCGGGCGGGGTTGGGCACTTCGCGGTGCAGATCGCGAAGTGGAAGGGGGCACGTGTGATCGCTGTGGCGTCCGGCGAGCACGAGACATTTCTCCGCGAGCTCGGCGCCGATGAATTCATCGACTACACCAAAACGCCTCCCGAGGACGTCGTCCATGATGTGGATCTTGTTCTCGACATGCTCGGTGGTCCGGGCACGGGCCGCTTTCTGCGAACGCTCAAACGTGGAGGCGCCTTGTTTCCCGTATTTCCCTTGGGTTTTTTCGGGGGCGAAGAGGCCGCCAAGCAAGGCTTCACTGTATCGACAACCCAAGTCCGCTCGAACGGCGCGCAACTAGAAGAGATTGGGCGATTGCTGGATGATGGCACGATACGAGTCGCCATCGACAGCGAGTTCCCTCTAGAAGATGCCCGCAAGGCCCACGAGCGGGCCGTCCAGGGGCACATACGAGGCAAGATCGCGCTCGTCTTGCGTGATGGCCGCGGCGGAAAGGATCGTCCAGCGGGGGACTCGGTTGACTCGCAGAGCGACGGTCGCGGCCTTTCGAAAGGAACAAAGTGATGTCCACCGACGCTAGGCTGGATCAAGGAACGGTGGCCTGGTTCAAGATGGTAGGCACGCTGATGTGCGAAGCCGCGTCGCAGTCAGGGCTCTTGCCAGAACTCAATGTTTCGCTGGTCGAGCGCTACACCGACGGGGTCGAATTGTCTGAAGGCCTTGTTCAAGGTCTTCGCTTTGACATCGTTGGCGGCAGGTCGTCATTTAGAATTGGGGCGCAACAGGGCGAACGGGCAGATATTACGATCGAGATAACCGCTGCTGCAGCGCGGACTTTGAATAATCTGTACATTGCTGATCCCAACTATTCAGCCGCTCTCGACAGGTTTCTGAGCATAAACGAGATGCGGATAGATGGCGACCCATCCCAGATGGGTGGTTGGCTGGGGACGGTGCACGACGCAATCGTCGATCGGACTGCTTAGCGGGCCGGAAACAGGCGGACATCGAGCGCGGTCTGCTGATCGAGCGGGTCGCGTTGACGAGAAGACCTGAACCATAGCCAGCCTCTGAATGACCACTGTCGATATGTGTCGATGTCTTTTGTGGGTCGGGAAGAGCCATTGGAAAGATCTGAATTTCCTTCTCATGCAGCGAACGCCGATCCTTAACCCTGATCTGTTTCAACGGCACCTGAAAACCCAAACTGGTCGATTGAAGATACCGCCGTTAAACGCGGATACGCTCAACCTCGTCGAGGCTGATATCGTCGCGGCGCCGATCGTAAAGCTGGGTCGTGCGCGTTGACGCATGATTGGCCATCGCTGCGGCGTTCTCAAGCGTGCCGCCGTTTTTCAGGTAGGCGGTGATGCCGGTCGCTCGAAACGTGTGGTTGCTAATCTTGGTGTCAATGCCGGCTGCGATCGCACGACGTCGTACCATCGCGTAGACATTGGCTTGGGGGAGGGCGATTGCGCTGAACTTTCCGGTGCCGCGTTGAATCGTTCGGAACAAAGGCGCTTTCATTTCTCCGCCAATGTTCGCGCGGTCGATGTAGGCGTGAAGATATTCTTCAAGCGTGTGATGACAGGGCATCTCATGACGCTTGCCGCCTTTCTCGTGCAAGCGCAGCCAGAGCCGTCGATTTTGCACGTACACATCCTCCACGCGCATCGTGATGGCTGCGCCCACACGTGCGAACGAAAACACCATCAACGCAATCAACGCCCGGTCCCGTAGCCCGATCGGCGTCGAGACATCGATGCTGTCTAGCAGTTGCCGCGCTTCAGTCGCATCGAGCACGGGCGTCTTGCCTTTTCGGGTCGTATGACTGGGTCCACGTACAGAGGCGGCTGGATTATGCGGCACGACCTGGCCGGTCACGAGCCAGTCGAACAGGTGTCGAATCGCGGCCAGGTGTTGTTTGACAGTCGGCGCCGAAAGTGTCTGCGTCTGCAGTTCGATCCAGGCGGCGACGTGAAGAGGCTGCACGGCGGTGATCGATGTCACACCCGCCTGCGCGCACCAGGCTATAAAATTTCCCACTGCATGCGCGTACGCCCGCCGCGTGTTCGGGTTGCGGATGTTCGCGGCAAAGAATTCTAGAAAGCGAATGCCAGCGCGCTCACCGGCCTGAACAACGAGCGTGGGCAATGCAGGCCGTGTTGCCGGCGACACTGTCGGTGGACAAGGGGCGAGGGCGCCCTCGGCGGATTGCGTTGAGCTTGTCCCATCCAAGAGCGGCGCCATCAATGCAGAGTCCGTGTGCCGCGATCGGCATCACGATCGGTGATCTGCTGGAAAATATTGGCACGGCATTCGGCCTTGATCGCGTCCGCTGCTTCCTCGACGAGACGGTTGCCGCGAAAACGGGCGATTTTGGCATCGATGACGGCTTCGACGTGGGCGATGGCCGCCTCCACACTCACTGGGTCGTCCGGATCGAACTCGGCGGTGATCACTTCGTCTTCGAGCGCTTTCAGTCCTTCGGCAGCTTCTTCGAGGAGGCGCGTCATCTCGTCGGACAGGGTGGCCATGGGCGGCTCCGTTATATGTGATAAAGGCATTATCATATATAGATATGACCGGTATCTTCTACGTTCGGTACAAGTCATACTGCATAGATCGGCGTGTAGTTCGCCGCTCCTCTTTCTCGTTGCAAATTGCTGAAGTAAGACTGCTTCTGCATATCGCTCAAGGCTGACCTCGAGGCGAGTCCGCAATACCGCACCCAAAACCAGAAATACACGCGGCGCAAGACTTAACTTGGGAGCGAGCCTCATGATGCACAATTTTTTGTCAAACAACCGGTCCGCGTTGATCGAGCGTTGTAAGGTTAAAGTGGGCAAAAGACCGGCGCGCCACGCTACCGAGCAACAGCTTGAAAACGGCGTGCCACTTTTTCTTGACCAATTAATCAATACGCTTCGAATCGAACGAACATCGCGTCCGCTGGACAGTCGCATGATCTCCGGGCCGTCTGGGGGCGGCATCACACTTTCCGAAGTCGGCGTCACAGCTGCACAGCATGGCAAAGATCTAATGGGTCTCGGTTTTTCGATCGACCAGGTTGTTCATGATTATGGTGATCTTTGTCAGGCGATTACAGATCTCGCCTACGAGCGGGATGCCCCATTTGAAATCGACGAGTTCCGGACACTGAACCGTTGTCTCGACAATGCGATTGCAGACGCGGTGACCGAATTCAGCTATCAACGTGATTCTGCGATCGCGGCGCAGACCCTAGGTGCAACAAATGAGCGATTCGGTGCGTTTGTGCATGAATTGCGCAATGCTTTACTTGGCGCAACATTCGCATTCGACGCGGTTAAAGCAGGAAATATGAATTGGTCTGGCGCTACGGGTAGCGTCCTCGAACGAAGTCTTGATTCCATGGATAAACTGATCAAGCACGCGGTAATCGACGTCCGGATAGCGGCGAGCGGCTCGGTTGCGCCCCAGCAATTTCACGTAGCAGAGTTTATTGGGGACGTTCGCGAATCAGCGATGATGATGGCGAAGATGCATCGTTGTTTGCTAACGGTGTCACCGGTCGACCCGGACATTGCCATCAACGGCGACCGGGATCTCCTGTATTCGGCTGTGGGAAACTTGCTCCAAAACGCGTTCAAGTTCACGCATAGCCATACTGAAGTGACTTTGAACGCCTATGCCGTCGCAGACCGCATCCTCATTGATGTCGCAGATCATTGCGGCGGCCTGTCACCGGGTGCTGCCGAAAAAATGTTCCACCCATTCAAGCAGAACGGCAAAGACAAATCGGGGTTAGGTTTAGGTCTTTCCATCGCGCGACGAGCAGTTGAGGCGAACGGCGGCAATCTCAGTGCGCGTAACGCGCCGGGAATTGGTTGTATCTTTACGATAAGCCTGCCGCGCCACGAGTTACTCGATCCATAGTAGTACTGTTTATAAGGGCGGCATCGAGTACCGCGGTATGCTCATTGTGAAAACGCAGCCGATGCCGGGTATGTCCGACACGCTGAGCGTTCCCCCGAATGCCTCGACGCTCTTTCGCGCGATCAACAAGCCCAAGCCCAGTCCGCTCTTGTCGGCCGAGTGCTGCTTGAACGGTTGGAACATGTTTTCCACGCTACCAACAGGCAGACCGCCGCAATGATCTTTTACATCGATCAGAACACGGTCGGCCACCGCATATGCGTTCAAAGTCACTTCGGTGTGTAAGTGCGTAAATTTAAGCGCGTTTTGCAACAAATTGCCCACGGCTGCATACAAGAGATCGCGATCACCCGCTAGTGCAAGTTGGGGGTCCACGGAGGAAACGATGAGCTTGCTGCCTCGCACTTGAGCAGCCAGTTCCGCCGCGTGTTTGACCTCTGCGATGAACTCGGACAGCGAAAACAGCTGCGGCGACACGTTCTTTACAGCCAACCCTTTCACGTCATCCAAGGATCGATCAATCAGGGTGCGTAGCCCCAACAAACCGCGATGCAGCACAGACCCTGTGGCACCGGACAAGTTTAAATTGCCTGCTTTTGCAGCTTCAAAGGCGAGCGTCGCAATTGACAGCGCGTTACGTAGTGTATCGGCTCCGGTTGTTTAGACACAGCGTTGCAGCTCAGGCGGCCTGCTTCAACAGGCGCGCCTGACGGGCTTCGAGGGGCGACATGAAGCCCAGTTTTTCGAGACGCCAATGGCGATTGTATCGGTCCTTGAACGCGATGGCGGCAGCCCGGACCTCCTCCACATTTTTGAATATGTGACCATGAATGGCCTGTTCCTTCAGCGTGCGGTTGAAGCGCTCGGCAACCCCGTTGGTCTGCGGTTCGGCAACGAAAGCGAAGCTCGCCGTGACGCCCCAGAATTTCAGTTGGTTGCGGAAATCGTCCGACGTGTATTGCGAGCCATGATCCATGCGCAACATCAGGCCCCGGCCAGCCTCGGCACCGATTGCGCCGAATTCGCTGCGCAGCCCCTGGCTAATCGGCTCCAGCGCAGCGAAGCGGTCGCCGATCTTGACCACATGGATGCCGGTGCACAGGGCATCGCAATGATCGACGGCCGCAAAAATCCAGACCATGCCGTCATCAACGGTTTCGATGCGGGTCCCGTCGGTGCCCCACATCTCGTTGGGATGGTCCGTCGTAATTCTGCCGTCGTGCAGCTGCGGATTGCCCTGAGGCCGCCGATGCGGCGAGAGCAAGCCATGCTCTCGCATCAATCGCAGCACGCGGGTCCGGGAAGCGCGAATATCGCGCAGGATGCGCAGCCGCGCCCAGACCTTGCGAGATCCTTCACCGGTGAACGGCGAGGCCGCCAGATCGGCCCTGATGGCCTGCAGAAGGTCGGCATCAGGCACCTTCGGCTTCGGACCACGCTTCAGGCCGGTGACCGGCACTACGCTGGCCGCCGCTCTGGCTCTCGCGGCATAGATCGTCGAGCGTGGCAATTCGAGCACCCGGCAAACCCGTTGCAATCCATAGCTCTTGCCCGTACTGGCGGAGGTCCCATTGCTCATTTCGAGGACCTCCGAACGCCCAAAGGGTGGCGGGCCTGCCTCTCACGTTCCTTGCGCAGGATCTCGACTTCCATGGACAACTCGCCGACACGCCGGACGGCTTCGTCGAGCTTCGCCTCCAGAGGATCACTCTCACGCGCCTTCAGGCCAGCCTCCATGGCGGCCAGAGCGAGCGCACGCCATTCTTCAAGCTGGGCGATCGTCACGGACACCTCGCGGGAAACGGCGTCCACGGACTCACCGCGTAGCAGTCTGAGCACCACACTGCGCTTGCGGCCCGACGACCAGCGCTTGACTTCGACGGTTGCACCGAAGGCGCTTCCAGTCGCGCTACGCGCCCCTTCCAGCGCCTCCGGTGCAACGGCATTCACATCCATTTGCTTCAGCATCAACAGATCCTTTTTCGAACACAGGTTTTACACCAAATCTGTGTCCAAAAGAATCAGAGCCGCCGCACCGAGATGGACAGCATTTCCAGCGTGCTGGAGCAAGCTGGTTTTTCAACGTTTCTTCCGCATCGCGACGGGTTGGAGCTCGCTCAGCTCAAGCCTGCACTGGAACAATGCGGTGCCTCGCCCAACGAAGCAGTGAGCATGCTTAATAAGGCGATCTTCGCTCTGGATACCTACCAATTGCTTAGACGTTGCGATGTGATTGTAGCGAACCTAAACGGCAGAGTGCAGGATGAAGGAACGGTCGTCGAGGCAACGCTCGCGTGGCACTCCGGCAAACCGCTTATTCTATTCAAAACCGACGTACGTTCGATGCTCAACGGTTCTGACAATCCGATGGTGACAGGACTTGGCGACTTCGAGACGATTGACGATCTATCAGCGTTGCCGGCCGCTATCGGGCGAGTCGTCGCGCGTCACAGCTCAGAAAAAGTAACCGAAACGCTGGACCTCGGCGCATCCATTGCGTCGCTTCGAGCTGACAGTGATAGCGTTAGCGCTCTAGCCGCAACGCTTTACCAAATAAGGTTTCAGGAAAGAAAACCGTGAGCACTATCGAACGCGTCTTGCCATCGCTCTGGGTGAGGATATCCCGATAGATTTCAAACTCTTGCATGTATTTCGGACTACGTACGATGTCGAGGCCAAGTTCAGATGTCGGGGTTCAAACTTTTTAGAAATGTCGGGTTTTGACTTTATCAATCTCTCTTTAAAAAGCTCATTTCCCCACCGCGGCTGCCCGCAGTTCGGCGCTTCTTAGCATCATCGCGTTCATGTCGATTTGCTTGAGCTCGCGTTGTTTGCGCTTGTTGTTGGCCCGCATCTTCGGTTTCACCGGTTCACCCTGATTGGTCCGCGACGGTGAACCCGAGATACGCCGGTTGTCGCGCTCTGTTTGCACCTGCCGAGACAGCGCAAGGATGTGTCCAAGGCGCTTGTTATCAATCTCGGCACCTTGGTCTACATCCGAGAGCCGGTCGTACTGGCGATAGGGTAGAGCAGTGCCGTTGGCCACGATTTCGATGCGACCATCCGGGTACTCGCATACGTCCAGAGTGATGAATCAGCGCTCGGGTCACGGGCGAATCATCGAGCAGGTATAGCACCCGATCGTATTGCACGGTCAGTGTGTTCGACAGGCAGCGCGATGCACGAGACGTTAAAACCGAATCCAGGTCCTCGTCGTCGCGCAGTGGCCTATGCGCGTTGTAGTCGCTCTTCGGTGCCTTGCCAAACCGGTTGTTAAAGTCGGCAATGAAGTGGGGCGCATAAACATTCGCCGCCGCTTGCGTGTCGATTCCGCGCAACCTCAATTCCTTCACAAGCCGGTCCTGCAAGGTCAGATTGGCCCGTTCGACGCGGCCTTTGGCCTGACTGCTGTTGGCGCAAAAGGTGTCGACATTGAGTTCGTACAAGGCCCGGCCAAACTGCGTTATGCCTTTGTCAGCCGTGCTTTTTTGATTGGCCGAGAACACGCTGGCGCGGTCGCTGTAGAGCGCCACGGGCTTGCCATGCTGCTCGATATAGCGCCGCGTCGCTTCGAAATAGCTGAAGGTCGATTCGGTCGCGGTGAAGTGCAACGTCATCAGTTGGCTTGTGGCATCGTCAATAAACACCAGCAGCGTGCACGCTGGCGCCCGGTCTTCAAACCACCGGTGATCGCTACCATCGATCTGGATCAGCTCGCCCAGACAAGACCGCCGGTTCCTCGGCTGATGGATCTTGGGCGGGCGCTGCTTGCGTGGAATCCACAGGCCGGCGTCGGTCATCAGGTGGCGAACCGTCTCTGCGGCTAATGTGAGCCCATGGTGATCATCCCAGTGCTATCCATGATCAACTCCCAGCGAAAGCGGAGCTTCAGCATGGACCGAATCGAGCCCTCAGTGCGACATTTCTATTTGGCTCAAGTACGACATTACTACTTGGGGCCTACAGAACAAATGTTGTTAATGTTAATTATGTAAAGTTAGCAACCCATTCCTCTCTTCGGTCACGTGGAACTCGCCAGCCCGCAGCGCTGCGAGCCCAAGTAACGGCGTTCTAATCGAGAGACGTGGGTAGGCAATTTGAGTTCTTTGATATACCACGAACCTCTGCGTTTAAACCCCTCAGGGTGATTTTTGCCGCTGATCACCGACAAGCTTAAGAGCTACGCTGCGGCAAACAGGGACCTGGGGCTGAACGTGGAACACGGGCAGCACGAAGGACTGAACAACCGGGCGGAGAAACTCGCACCAGCCAACTCGGGTTCGCGAGAAGGTAATGCGTCGCTTCAAATCAGCCCGCCACCCGCAACGATTCACGTCGGTCCACAATCAGGTGGCAAACCTGTTCATGCACTGCCGTTACAACGCGAACGCACAAGAAAACGACAGGCGCGCACATGTGCCTTCGAAGCGTGGGACGCCGTGACTGGCAATCGAATGCTGGATCGCCTTGCCGAATAAATTAGGAACCCTGACGTTGTACGTCTTCGCTCGCGCGGCCTGAAACTATTTGAGAGTACCTAACTGGCGCTTATCGGCTGGGGAAAATGCGCGAATCACGGTCTTTCAGAACCCCACGCCCAATGTTATCGAGTAGGCACAGCGTGGCGTCGATCTTGTCGGTCGGGTTCCGCTTGCTGTCGGTGGCCGCTTTGGTCACTATGGTCTGAAGTGTGCGCGCTGTTCGAACAGTTCCTGCCCGAGCTTCGTCACCTGGGCGGCGTTGTAATGGTCGATCAACGCCTTTATCAGCCTTCATCCTCGGTATTCGGATTGGCAAAGACTGCGTCCATGCCCTTGGGAATCTTCGCGTCTCTGCCTTCGACGCGCTCCACGTGATGTTGCGCGAGATCCCGGATGCTCATGTCAGCACCGAACATCCTGACGTATTTGCGGAAGTCCTCGACGATTTGATCCGCATAGCACATTTGGCGGTTTCCCGACGAAGGCATCGAAAAACCATGATAAAGCGCACGGCAGCACAGTCGCCCCACGCGAGACCACCTAAGCGCCGCCGTTTTGGATGACCATAAGGCAGCCCCTGCAGAGGTCGCCCAGTCCCGCCACGGCCCTGATCTAGCGCCCCGTCACATTTTCAGCGGGCGTGGGAGGAGTGCCACGAGCGACGGTCTCATGCTGGAAGAAGTGCTTCAATCTGCTTGAAAACATCCCAAATTGGGATATAGTATTGTCATGCACATAATTTCCAAACCACCACTCATAGCGTTCTGGACGAAGCACCCGGACGCTGAGCCGCCGCTACGGGCTTGGCTCAGGGTCATGCAGGACAGGAATTTTAAGGATCTCAACGACCTGAAGGCGACCTTCGGCGCGGCGGACTACGTGAAGCCGCATACGGTCTTCGACATCGGCGGGAACAAGTATCGACTGATCGCCGCGATTCACTACAACATGCACAAGGTATTTGTTCGAAACGTCTTGACGCATGCCGAATACGACACAGACAAATGGAAGGAGAAAAAGTAATGAACGCCATTGCAGAGCCAAGCGCCATCCTGAAGGCATGGCTGCCGTTCAAGGAACTGATCGGCAGCGCCACGGCCGTGCGCACTGAGGCCGATTACGACAAGGCCATCGCGTACATCGACGAGCTGCTTAACGAAGTCGGCGACGACGAAGCGCATCCGCTCGCCGAAGTACTCGACCTGATCGCCACTCAGGTGAAAGCGTATGAAGACGAACACGTTGAGATTCCCGACGCGGAGCCGCCCGAAGTGCTGCGATTCCTCATGGAACAGCAGAACCTGACGCAAGCCGACCTCGACGACTGCGCACCGCAAAACCGTATCTCGGAGATCCTGAACGGCAAGCGCGTAATCAGTAAGGACGTAGCCAAGCGACTCGCGAAGCGCTTCCATGTCCACGCAGACATTTTCCTGTGATCTGCCGTCTACAGGAGTTAGTGCAACATCGTTTCTGTAAATTCGTAGCTGCTGGTGTTGCGCGGCTGTGACGGCCGCCGTGATGAGGGCGCGTAGCGCCCGAAGAGCGGAGGACGGCATAGCCGCGCGGCAAAACCCTCGCAGGTCATATTTGCAGGCGATTCCTTCGGAGCATTCTTACCCACATTCACGAAGGAGTCGACAGCATGGCGCAACGCGTAGAACATCATCCCCTTGAAGACGCTTTTGCAGCGCTTCTGCTCAACGGCCTGGACGGCGCGGGCGAAGCCCTGCGCATCCTGGTCAACGAAGCAAGTAAGATCGAGCGGGCGCAGTACCTCAACGCCCAGTCTCATGAACGAACCGCCGGACGAATCGATTATGCGAACGGCTTCAAACCCAAAACCGTCATGACCCGTGTTGGCGAACTGACCTTCGATGTCCCCCAGGTGCGCGGCAGCGGCTTCTACCCCAGCGCGCTCGAAAAAGGAACTCGCACCGAGCAGGCGGTCAATCTCGCGCTGGCCGAAATGTACGTCCAGGGCGTCTCCACCCGCAAGGTCACCGACGTCCTGGTCAAGCTGCTGGGGCCGGAGGTGTCGATCTCCTCGACTCAGGTCAGCCGGGCTGCCGAACAACTCGACGCGGGTCTTGCGATCTGGCGTGAGCGTCCCCTTGATGAAACGCCTTACGTCTTTCTCGATGCCCGCTATGAGCGTATTCGTGAAGCGGGTCACCTCGTCGATTGCGCCGTGCTCGTCGCCGTCGGCATCACGGCAGGCGGTCATCGTCGGGTCCTGGGCGTGTCGGTTGCCCTGTCCGAAGCCGAAGTTCACTGGCGCGCCTTCCTCGACAGCCTGGTTCGCCGCGGCCTCAAGGGCGTCAAGCTCATCGTCTCCGACGATCATGCCGGTCTTAAGGCTGCCCGTCGCGCGACGCTGCCAAGCGTGCCCTGGCAACGCTGCCAGTTCCATCTGCAGCAGAATGCGCATGCTTACGTTCCTCGTCTCGATCAGCGCAAACCCGTGGCGCTGCGTATCCGGACCATCTTCAATGCCCCGGATCGCGCCGAAGCCCAACGTCTGCTGAAGCAGGCGGTCGAACTCTGGGCCGTCGAAGCGCCTGCGCTCGCTACCTGGGCCGAAGACAATCTACCTGAAGGGTTTGCCATCTTCGAGTTGCCGCATGCCCATCGGATCCGCCTGCGCACCACCAATGGCCTCGAACGGATCAATCGCGAGCTCAAGCGTCGCACCCGCGTCGCCTCGATCTTCCCGAACGCCCCATCCTGCCTTCGTCTCGTCTCTGCCTTGCTCGCCGAGTGCGACGAAGAGTGGATGAGCGGAAAAATCTATCTCAACATGAACCCCTGATCTCCGCTTCTCGATGGAATCGCCTGAACGCTTTTACAGAAAAAAAGTTGCACAACCCTACAGGAGTCCACGCTTGGCATCCCGTACGAGCCTGGCACCGCGCAGGCCGATGCGTATTTCACCGAACAGGACGAAGGAGAATTGATCTGGCGCGCGCTGCGGGAGACGGATGCGCAATTCGGCAATTCTCGAGCTGATCACGGCGACAGAGCTGCAAAGAAAAACACCCTGTTTTTCCAGAGATACACTGTTTTTTTGTAAGGGCTATCGAAACTAAAAGTAATCGTCCAGGCGTTTGAGTCGACTTATTCGTAGTCCCGGGTGCATGTCCCGCCTTGACTGGCAGCGAGCTGTTAGTCCCACCAGTATTGATGAAAGCGGGACGGACTATTATAGTGGGTCGATTTCCGACGGTCGTTTTGTAGCTATCGTGCTTTGTTTTTCGTTTCTTGAAGCGACCCAAGTAGACGCCGTTTCAACCGCGGTATTGCTGCGGCGTATGGCAGTGGCGCTTACCACCAGCAGCACAAAACGATGGCATTGAGAGGCACGCTGGCGCGGAGCAGGTCTGTGCGGTCACCGACGCGAGTTAAACAACCGCAAAAGCTCCTCGCGTAGCTCGGAGATGTCCAGCACATGTTGTGCGCGCGTCACTGCCACGTACAGCAGGCGCATCTCGTCCTCGCCTAACGTCAGACGCCCGTCAACGGTCTTGAAGCGGAAATCGTTGGCTACCTTCACCCGTTTCCATTGCAGTCCCTTGGCGCGGTGCACGGTCGAGATCACGTAGTCGGCGTCTGCCTCGGGCGTAACTCGTCGCGCTAGCTCCCGCAGATAGGCGGTGCCAAACTCGTCGACGATTCGCACGATCGGTAGTAAGTCGCGCCCGACCGCGCTCTGTGCAAACGATTGAGCGTCCTTCCACGTTTCGAACAGGGAAAATGCCGCTGGCCGGAAAGCTCGCTTGCCGGCCAGCAAATGATCGGCGCCGTCAGCGAACGCGACGATCTCGGTCGGGCTCATACGGATTGCCGGCTTGTGACCCGCTTCGACGCCCGCGGCCAATTGCCAGATCGCCGTCACATTCTTGCGGCACAAAATGGCATCGACGGGCGTTGAGACACTCGGATCCTCCGACATGATCGACCCGATGGTGTCCTGCCCGCGAATGGGCGTGCGCTCGTCTAGCAGCGACAGAATACGGCTAGCGAGTGCCGCGAACGTAGGTCCGAAGCGAAAGGACTCGGTTAGCGCACACTCGGGCGCGTCGATCTGAGCCATTGCATTTACCGCGCCGCGCCATTCATAGATTTGCTGGTAGGGGTCGCCGACGTAGATAATCTGTGCGTGGCGCTGGAGGCCAAGCACCGAGAGCATGACGCCATCGCTGTCCTGCGCCTCGTCGAACAGGATGAAGTCCGCATCGATACGAGGTTTTGTCTGCGCCCAGACTTTTAGATAGACATCCGGCGCAATGGCGCTGCGGCCGCGTGGATCAGTGCTTTCATTCCACAGGCGCACTACGCAGGGAAGCAACGATTCGCGCAGCCAGTCGGCCGCCGTTTCATGAACCTTTTCGTCGACAGGGATGTCGGAAGCCTCTGGTCCCAGCTGCGCCGAGCGGCAAAACCTGCCCAGGCCGTCGGCGACCATTCGACCAAGTTCGAACGGCGTGACTTCGACGGTTTTGCCGGTGATGGTGGGCACCTGTATCGGTCCGATCCCATAGCGGGCAGCCAATTCGTGCGGCGGCTCGGCCGGGAGATTCACGCGCGCGGACAGGGCGGGAGCTACGGATGCATAGGCGAGCGAATGCACCGTGCGCGCGCTGACATTCGGCGGAAACCCGCGGCGAGCGTGCTGGGCGATTTCCTTGTTGAAGGCGAGATAGCTGCCGCGGCTACCGGCGAGACGATCGGCAATCAGCCGTAGCGTCGAAGTCTTTCCCGCGCCGGCATACGCCTTGATCTTCAGGTCGCCTCCGCCAAGAACCGCATCTACGACCGCGTGCTGCTCGGGGGTAGGCTTAAACGAATGGGGCATGGGATGTGAGGCTGAGCGAAGATGCCCGTAGTGTGCCGGAAAATCGTCTATGGGCGAGATGCCGCGCGGCAACCGACCTCCGGCCTTCGAGCTGCTGGCAGCGCGACGGTCGAATCGAAGTCACGATCGTCCCTTGTCAGTCGATTTATGCGTCATCGCATGAGACCATTCGGCCTACGGCCATTCGACCGTGCTCTCAGGCGGACATTCGAAGGGCGGCTTCAGTCAGGTAACGGACCTTCCGGCGACTATCATGTTCGTCGCTTGATCGGCTATGAAACCGCCGTTCGGATAGCCGCGAATTTTATCGCTCGCGAGTGGCGGCTTGCGAGAGGGCTGAATGATCTGATCGCTGTCGGATGCCGTAGACGAGCCGTCGAGCGATCGCTTACAGGTGTCGGCACTGTCGTTGTCCCACCGCGGTCTGATCTATGATGCGTGCCAACGCGCGTGACGGAACCCATTGGCCTCCCTGTGCAATGAATCGGTAGGTCGCGTCGACGATTGTTTTGTTGCTCTCATCAGCGAATACGGTAAAGACCGGTGCGAAGGTGGACTCCGCGAGGGCAAATTGCTGCTTTTCGAATCTACTCGGGTCGATGCGACCTTCGGCATCAAAAGTAAGAATGGAAAACGTGTTCCGAACGACGCGCATCGGGTTTCTGGCCACAAGCTCGACCACGACGCTGGCCATTGGCGCTCGCTGCCCCGCAAAATCTGGCAGACAGTGTCCTACCGGATCTCGCAGCATCCGGTCGAACTTGGTGCTTGACAGCCGCCAGAGGGTGTCGTCACGAGCGATCAGGAACCTTCGGCAAGAAAAACCATGGCTCTACCCCTTGCATTAACGGTGATGCTCACCTTGCTCGGGAAGATCCCACAACGTGCCTTCCCAACAGGAGATTTGCCCCTGTACCTTTCACTTCGCGCGTGACCACGCTTCGGTTGCATCGGTCGATGTCCGGCTCCGCGGAGCCTTTCTTGCACCTGAGGCACGTCGCAGTCGTCGCGCTCGCGGAGTCGAAGCCAGTCGCGTAGGCGATCACGATTGCGTGGGGCCACGCCACGGGCTGCCCCCGCCTCGCTGAGAGCTGCATGCGACCTTCTCGTCCAGAAAGTGTCCTGCGTTAATGACTGCAAGACTACGGTCGGAACGAGGCGAGTAAGCAACGCCTTAGCCCGAGGATGGAAGCGCTTGCCTCTTGACGTGTCACTGCACGATCTCGCCGCTCCATCGATCACGGTGCGCCCAGAACGGACACTGCTCACATTTTTCGCCTTCCGGGTAGTCAATGCCTTCCTCATGCGGGCAGCCGATGATGCGATCAACGGCCGCTACGGATTTGGCACCATGATGATCGATGAATCGAACGATTTCTTTAGTGATTTCCGGATCGCTTCTCGCATCGGTTGTTTCGCAAAACCACCGCTCAACCGGGTCCGCGTCGGCATCTTCGTACGCGACAATGCCAACAGAGACCTTCGTCGCTCTCGTGTCGTCTGGCCCGTAGAAGGCAACCGTTGCCACTGGATAGCCGCAGAAACCTTTGCCACGTTTTTTTGCAAACTTGTCTCGGTACCACTGCGCCTTGAATGTCATGATCCCTCCCTCGCATGCCTTGCCGAGTGACGTAAGCGGCGTCACGGAAATAAACGCAAAGCGTAGCAAGTTTCTTGCACCTTGCGCGTACACCGCTAAAGCGGATTTGCGAAATAATGACCGGTGGGCTGAGCAAGGAGCGTTCGCAGCATAGACGCGAGCGAGCGCAATGGCGTAACTCACACCTGTCGGTGATCGGCGGTCGTCGAGGCGCAACGGTCATTCCCGCGTTCGGGTCGGTCGCCACATCCTCGGGCGAAGAAGACACTCTGCCTTTTGGTTGTTTGTAACATTAGCGCCAACTGATTTTCGCTTGCGTGGGTTGGAATCGCCATCGGTATCCCATCTCGTATGCATCAGGTTTTGGTACCCTTTCATCATGAGTCTTATTTCTCGCAGAACTCGGAAATCCGACGGGGCCGTAACGGTTGAGGGTTGGGCCGCCGGCGGGAGTGCCAGGGGCGAAATTCTGTGAATTAATATAGCAACCGAGTTGTCCTACAAACAGATGAAAAGACAGTTCACCAGACTTGCGCAACGCGGGGGCGAGCCGTATCCCGGCTGCTGGGTCCACCCCACAATTCGATCGGACCAGGCGCAAACCGAGCTTCGCCCAGTTCGCACTGGGCCGGTGGGCCTGCTGGTTGTATATGAAGCCGCTTCCCGTGAATGCGGGCGGCTTCAGCGCTTGCTACGACAGCGCGACGGGGACGGGCGTTCTTGACTGCTGCCAACACGTTCGCGCCACAGCTGACACCCGGTGGTCACCTGCTTGCGGTGCCGGAGGACGACGCGCCCCTATTGGCGGAGGAAATACGACCGAGGCTAAGCAGTTCTTTTGCGCTTGGCGCTGGGCATGGCCTGCTGCATCTGGGAACGGCGGAAATCGGCCGCATTTTGCCGCCCGCATGGGCCTGGTGGCGTGATTTTGCCGCGCGCTACGTCACCGCCTTGTGCGCCACGCCTGAAGGTGGCGAGATCGCGGTCGTTACGCCTGCTACCCAGGATTTCGATGCCCTGATTGCTGATGCACCGCCGATGACGGGCGGGGAGTATCTAACACCAGATGTGCTGGCCACGCTGTGGGGCGAGATCAACACCGCCTTACACCAGGAACTGGCGACCGAAAAAGTCTCGCTTCAGGATTTCCTCAAGTCGCGCCACCCGGCCTGGAATCTTGTCGGCCGCGTGCATTTCAACCTCGCTGAGAACCGCAAGGACCCGGAGTCTCCGTTTGCTTTCCTTGCGACTTACACCTCGCGCCTGTCAGCCCATGGCAAAGCGCAACACCAGCCGCTGTCGCAAGCCCTTGCAGAATTTTCGGGGGCCAGGAGCCGGGCGCAACTCTTGTCGCTGCTACTGCCGGTGCAGCGCGCCGCGCAAGACTGCGATTGGCTTCGCGATATGGTGGATACCGGCGAGATATACCATCCGCTGCGCTGGACGCCGCTTGACGCCCATCGCTTTCTCTCGGACCTGTCCAAACTCGAAACCGCCGGCATTGTCGTTCGCACGCCAAGCGTCTGGCAGGCGGGCCGTCCTGCTCGTCCCGTTGTGAAAGCCAGCGTCGGCACACGACCGCCTTCGCTCTTAGGCATGGACGCGTTACTCGATTTCAGCATGGAGGTGTCCCTCGACGGCGAGCATCTCAGCGCCTCCGAGGTCAGGGATCTGCTCAAAGGCGCCGACGGCTTGCAACTCATCCGCGGTCGCTGGGTCGAGGTGGACAAAAAAAGGCTCGATCGCCTCCTGAAGCGATTCGAGGCCATGGAAAAGGCCGCGAAAGCCGGTCTGCCCTTTAACGAGGCCCTACGTCTTCTGGCAGGCGTTTCACTCGATGATAGCGGCGACCCCGCTGATCGCGACTGGTCGCAGCTTGTGGCTGGGCCGTGGCTCGCCGACATCCTGCAGGAATTGCGTCAGCCGGAAGGGTTGGCGCAGATCGGCCCGGGCGCGGAACTCAAGGCGAGCCTACGGCCCTACCAGCAAGCTGGCGTGCGGTGGTTGTATCTACTCACCCGGCTTGGTCTGGGCGCTTGCCTGGCGGACGATATGGGCCTGGGCAAGACCATGCAGGTACTCTCGCTGCTGCTCGTGCTGAAGCGCGAAAGCGCCGAGGCGCGGCCCAGTCTGCTGGTCGCCCCCGCATCGCTGCTAGCCAACTGGGCGGCAGAGGCCGAGCACTTCGCCCCCGGATTGCGCCTGCTGATCGCCCATCCATCGGCCATGCCGGCGGCCGATTTGCGTTCGCTGGACGCCGCACGCCTTGCGGACATCGATCTCGTCGTCACCAGCTTTGGCACGCTTGTTCGCCAGCCGGTATTGGAAACCATCCAATGGCGTGTTGCCATCGTCGATGAAGCGCAGGCGATCAAGAATCCGGGCGCCAAGCAAACGCGACAGGTCAAGCAGATCCAGGCACAATCGCGCATCGCGCTGACTGGAACCCCTGTAGAAAACCGCCTGTCCGATCTGTGGTCCATTTTCGATTTCACCCACCCCGGTTTGCTGGGCTCGGACAAAGTCTTCGCCAGATTTACCAAGCAGCTTGCGAAGGCCGAGCACTTCGGCCCGCTGCGCACGCTCGTACGACCCTACATCCTGCGCCGCCTGAAGACCGACAAGCGGGTAATCGACGACCTTCCCGACAAGACCGAACTCAAGGCCTGGTGCCATCTGAGCCCGAGCCAGGCGGCGCTTTATCAGCGCGCGGTGAAGGATCTGGCCGCCGCGCTTGAGGACGCCGAAGGCATCGGGCGCAAGGGTGTGGTGCTGAGCTTCCTGATGCGCTTCAAACAGATATGCAACCATCCCTCGCAATGGCTGGGCGACGCCGCGTGGAAGGCGGAAGACAGCGGCAAGTTCGCCCGCCTGCGGCAACTCGCCGAAGTGATCGCGGCCAAGCAGGAAAAGGTGCTGGTCTTTACTCAGTTCCGCGAGACCACTGAGCCGCTGGCGGCATTTCTGGGTTCGATCTTTGGTCGCGAAGGTCTGGTGCTCCATGGCGGCACTCCGGTAGCCAAGCGCCGTGAACTGGTCAAGCGATTCCAGGAAGATGAGCTGATACCGTTCTTCGTGCTCTCGCTCAAAGCGGGCGGCGTGGGGTTGAATCTTACCGCCGCTTCCCACGTGATCCACTACGACCGCTGGTGGAATCCGGCCACGGAAAATCAGGCGACCGACCGTGCGTTTCGTATCGGCCAGCAGAGAAACGTCCTAGTGCATAAGTTTATCTGCCGTGGCACGATTGAGGAGCGAATCGACCAGTTGATCGAAGCGAAGCAGCAATTGGTAAAGGATGTGCTGGAGGGAGGCGCAGAACTCCTGCTCACCGAGATGAGCGATCGCGAATTGCTCGATCTCGTGAAGCTCGACGTTCATGCCGCGCAAGAAAACTGATCGTCAAGAGGAAAAACGCAATGGGTTATGGAGGGTGGAAGCCGTATGTCTCGGTCGCCGCGCGCAGGAAAAAGGCTGAACTGGCCGCCGCCAAGGCGAAGAAGGCTGGTGCGGTCCTGTCACCCATCGCATCGTATCGCGGTGCCATCGCCAAGACCTTCTGGGGCAAGGCCTGGTGCGACAATCTGGAAGGCTATAGTGACTATGCCAACCGCCTGGCGCGCGGCCGTACCTATGCCCGCAACGGTTCCGTGATCGACCTACAGATTACGGCAGGCGAAGTCCGAGCGCAGGTAATGGGTTCGAGCCTCTACAAGGTAGCCGTGACCGTGACGGCGTTTCCTGAAAAGCAATGGCGAGCAATCGGGGCCGATTGCTCGGGGTCGATCGATTCGATCGTGGAACTCTTGCAGGGCAAGCTCTCGACAGCCGTGATGGAGCGGATCTGCAAACCTGGTATTGGTCTTTTTCCGGCACCGAAGGAAATCAAGTTCAATTGCAGTTGCCCGGATTGGGCGTCGATGTGCAAGCACGTTGCTGCGGTGCTCTACGGCGTCGGCGCGCGGCTCGACCAACAGCCGGAATCCCTCTTCGCCTTGCGCCGGGTCGATGCCAATGATCTCATCCGTCAGATCGATACCAGTCTGCCTGAATCGAGAAAACGCCCGGCTACCAGCAAGGTGCTCGACGACGCGTTGGTGGCCGATGTGTTTGGCATCGAGATGGCCGAAATATACGCACCGTCGAAGCCTACTGCCGGACGTAAGAAGCCATCGACAGATAAGGTGACAGCGAAGAAGGCGGCCAAGCCGGCTGCCTCGACAGCTGGCAAGCCAACGGCGACCGCGAAGACGGCGGCGGACAATAAAGCGGAAACAAAGAAATTACTGGTCAAACCATCCGCCGGGCAGCGTAAATCAGCATCTGGCAACGTCGTTGCCGGTAAAGCGAAGATGTCGAACTCGCCTGCAACGCCGAAAGAGGCGGCAACAGGCAAGCGCGCCAGTGTTCGACAGGCGAAAGCTGAGTCCTGCTGATTTCAGAGCCCGTCCATCTCGCATGGCTTTGCGGCAAGTGAGTGACGCCGCCAAATATGCGCAGATACGCGCGGCGCTGCTCTAGTGAAGCGGCACGTTTCGATACTTGCTCCATCTTCCTTGAATGCATCAAGGCGCTATGGTCGCGCGAAATGCCCTTAATTGGTGCTTTGCAGCAATTTGTGTTTGAGTTAGAGGTTACGCATTTCTTGCGCTGTTCCCAACGAGGCCGCCCGTTTAAGCGGACCGCGTTCTTTGCTCGTTGCGATCCTATAAGTCGTGGGGGTTCTGTCGCAGTAAGACGCGACGGCCGAGCAAATGCGATTGTTATGGATTGCTTATGAAACGAGCGAGTAGAACTGGTTGGCGGCAGAAAGGAGCGTTTTGTTTGCGAACTTCATCTGCCCTTTGTTGATCATGTGCATGACTTCGATGCCACTCAGAATGACACGCGCACAATCAAAGTCCTTGAAACCCAGCATCGGTCTGGTTCGGCGTTTGATCACCCGATGATCCTGTTCGACTATGTTATTCAAATACTTGACCTGCCGAATCTTGATGGGGGTCTCGCGCTCAGCATTTACCGCATGCAGCGCGGCCAGATTAGCGCCGCTTTTGTCGACGGTCACTGTGTCGGGTGCGCCGTTCTGATCGATTGCTTTATCGAAGAAGCGCCGCGCAGCAACCTTGTCTCGCTTGGCTCTGAACAAAAAGTCGATGGTGTTACCCGCCTTGTCCACAGCACGATACAAGTATTTCCACGAGCCTTTGACCTTGATATACGTCTCATCCATGCGCCAGCTCTTGCCCACCGGGCGCTTATGCCGGCGAAACGCCTTTTCGAACAACGGCACCAGTTTGATGACCCACCGATGCACCGTTGAATGATCGACGCCGATGGCGCGCTCGGCCATCATTTCTTCAAGATCACGAAGACTGAGCGAATAGGCCACATACCATCGCACGCACAGCAGCATCACATCTAGTGGGTAATGAAGCCGCTTCAAAACTTTGGCAACGCCCGCAGCAAGGGCCTTTCGTGGTGTCGCGCTCTTCTTCATCGTGAACCAAAGTCAATTTTGTGTAGCCCAAACTTTACCGCAGCATCGTTATTGCGACAGAACCGAATTGAGACATGGATCCTCCGATTACTTAGCTGATAATTAAAATATTCCGAGCCACTATATTGTTTAAACCAACGGTCGACTCGTAAGCATTAAGAGACCGGCGCGTCCGCGCACGACGTCACCTCTATCGGGCCGACGACCGTCCCTAGCGGGTAAGGGATCGTCCATCTCATCCTTCCTGTTGGCGTCAGCGTCGCTTCCTGTTTCCCGTTCATAACGATAAGGTACTCGCGCCGGCTACCCATTGGCTGCCAAGCCGCCTCGTAACCAAACAAATACTTGTGGACACGCAACGTCCCAAAAATCCTCTTTCCTCTGCTGCGTGAAAGAACAATCTGCTCGCCGTCGACCAAACGGAAAGCACCTTCATTAACGTGACTAGGAGGCGCCTTTTCTACAACACCGTGCCCGATTAGTACTCCGCAATTTGTCCCCGGAGACCCGTACCCCGTTTCGGCATGCCAGACTCCCGCGCAGACGATGGCACACCTTATCGCATACCGAAACTGGATAGCTCTCAACAGTTTGACCCATGAAATAGAAAGACCGCTTGAGCACTCTCACCGGGCGGAGACTGAAATGTTCGTGCGTGGGACCGGGTAACCGTCAATATTCTAT
The DNA here is from genome assembly GCF_001577465.1 of Burkholderia sp. PAMC 28687. NCBI lineage: Bacteria > Pseudomonadati > Pseudomonadota > Betaproteobacteria > Burkholderiales > Burkholderiaceae > Burkholderia > Burkholderia sp. PAMC 28687. The sequence continues at coordinate 18,577 of NZ_CP014508.1, read as the reverse complement.
ACCAACATTAGTCACATTGAGACATATTTGTCGGGCACTTCAAAGCGTTTGCGGGAGAACGGTCGCAATCTAGCTTGGGGGCTCGATCGTTGCGTACAACCGCGTCGTCAACTGCGGAGCTTTCTAGGCAGCGGTTTCCAACCGAGTTAACTTAAGGCGCGAAGCCATGCCCATCGATGCCGATTGGAGACACTGTATCTAAGAAAATAGGCTTTGAACTCGACGCGCCCCACAGCGCTCGTATTCTACGGTCACATCATTGACCTATCTAGCGGGCAGGTTGCTGCCTTTACGTTCGGTCTTCTTTCCGCGCGTGAACGCTCGACGACCGCTCAACAATTTCGGGCTGCAAGCGCTGAAGAGTTCAAAGCTCATTATTGCGTAGTTTCAGCGGCGCCTTTAAACGCCCATCCGAACGACGCAATTTCTGACTTATGTTTTGTCGCCAACCGCGCGAGCACCCGCTCCCCCTTGGGAAGCAGATGCACCTGCACCAAGCGTCGGTCATCATGGCTTGCCTTTCTCACAACCAACCCCGCTTCTTCGCATCGTGACACGAGGCCAACGGTACCGTTGGCCGCTGCCTGCAACCGTTCCGCAATCTCGCCGACGGAAGCCCAATTTCGACCCGGGAATCCCCGCACATGCAACATAAGCTGATATTGAAGCGGCGTGATGCCCTCTGCTCGAACTATCTCCTCTGAATATCGTAAGAACTGGCGAAGTCTGTATCGGAACTCAGACAGTTCTTCCAGATCCGATTTCTTCAGCCCGTCGCCAGGCACGCTTTTTCGCACGGACATCAGGCTTCTCCGGTTGTAACAATGGTTGAACTATGTCAGAGTGTGACGTAATCTGCTTATACGACTTGATCGAAGGCGCGGTTGCTCACCGTCTGTTCGCCTTCAAGTCGACGCCGTTCCTTGTAGGAATAGACAAATGCAGCGAATTCTTATTTTAACTGTTGTGCTCATTTCTGGCGCGGTGTCCGTAGGTTATCCGGTGCTCGCCGCAGAAACGCCGGCAAAGGACACGGCCCTTTTTGGTCCCTCTCGGGAGCTGGTGGACCATCCGATGGCCGTACATTCGAGAAGTCGAGTGAGCTCTGTTGGTGGGAGCAGGGGCTTGCTCAATACAGGTCCGACTTTCGACCCTGCGCTACAAAGACTTGAAAACGGTCTTCAGGGAAAGCAGCTAAAGGGGCACGAGTTCGAATTTTTCCGGTAGATCTAGTTCTGTCTTGATCACCGTCTATTGACCTTGCTAAAGCATTTCTTGACGATGAGTGCGGCCAGGTACTCTTTCAGCTGCGATACACGACAAACCTGTAGAAAACTTGTTTGTCGATGATGGGAGTTTCCCATGACGACGACTGACGGCGTGGTTAAAAGCGACAAGCTTCTCTGCTCTGAAGCATACCGAGATCGTTACATGCAGAGAACAGCATATAGGCGGGGGCTTCAAGCAAATGCGTCCTACCCTATTTAAAAGCATTATTCGCGGCAAGGCGTTACGGTAGCGCGCAGCAGTCTTCCTGGCGACCATCGAATTGGCGTGCCTTCACGCTTTCGTACGCCAGCTAGGCGTCTTGAGATGCGGCAGACGGGCCGCACGCACAGGAGAGCCCACGCGACGACAATCAACACGCAAATGGCGAGCACTAGATGTCAATGACCTGTACACATCCGCTGTCATGCGAAGTTAGTCACTTCTTCGCTGAGAACCCCATCCGCCGTTACTTCGTGAAGGTAATCCAAACCGACCTGACATCAGAGTTCTGCAAGCTTTTTATCGTGCCGAACGAACCTTTTGTGGATTATGGGGTTGCGGTCGACTGGCATATCGAAAAAGGCGAAAGAAGGCCGATCGAGTTGGCCAAATGGTTCAATTCTGACCCTTACGCGGAAATATTAATTGAAGCGCTATTGTTGGAGTGTGGGCGACCGCCGGCGAGCGTGCGCCAAGGCCCCCATTACGAAGGCGATTTTCGCGTGCTGGATTCGGCATCTACGCGCTGATTGTTGAATGTCTGGTTAAAATATAAACAACAATATGAAAGGTCGCGAGTCCTGCTCGAGTGTCTCCCAGCCAACTCAAATTCGGGAAATCTGGTTGGTCTACGCGGATAAGCGGCGCATCATGGACGCGAATCCCCTGTGCTCTACTATACTGAACTTTCTATGGTTCGCTTGTTAATCCCGATCATTAATGCGTGCGTTGTCACTGAGGCAGTTCGACATGCCACAGTGCTGTCGAAAAACACCCGTGACGTCACAGTCGAACTACTCGAGATACTCCCGCCGCCAGATCAGGGACGAGTGGTCGCATTTCATTCAATTTCGGATCAGCGCGCAGACGAGCTTAGGGCTGGGGAGGCCGCAGTTCTTGCGTCCCGAGCGATGCTCAGCCAAGCGAACATCTTGTTCACACTGACTCGCGTTTTTGGCATCCCAGAGCAGATTATCGCCGCGTTCGTCCGTGAACACGAATGCAACGCTGTCTTGATCGACACCAGTAGTCCTAACGCGTTTCGAACTCTATCGCTGGTGACTCGCATCTGGCGCCTCACTACGATACCAATCACTTTACTACATGCGGCCAAGGGTTCGGCAAGTGAAAATTGATAGTGTCTACGCCGACTATGAAATTCTGGCAAGACTTGTTGCCCCTCCAGACCCCGATCAATCCGGTGACACTTGGCTAGAGTTATGTGTGCGGCATGCAGTAACAGGCGAGGTAATATTCCAGCGCCAAGGTGCATATGTATGCGCAGACGGAGGTGCGATTTCGCCTAAACAGGCCCTCTATTCGGCCGTCCGACAGGCGGAGCGGATCCTAGCTCGCAAACTCGGTCGCGCAGCAAACAAGCGGTCGTAATTGGGCATGCTAGAAGCCCCCTCTCCTGTACGATCGTGAATTCTGTGTTTTGCAGCATCTTTCATGGTTACTGAGATGCTTTCGGCTTCTTGGATATCGCCGCTAGCCGCCCCATCCTGGAGGCCGTCACTTCTCTACATGCTCGTGCCGGATCTCAGGAGAGTCAGTCCGCCCCTAGGGCTGTTCGCAGCGGCGATACCAAGGACATCGATCACGTCAACAGCGTTGCTATTTTTAGTCGAGGTTTTTAGTGCTCGGAGGGAATTCAGTGCAATGAAGGTACGTTCATTTCGCCTTGGCACGGCCGTTAAGAAGTGCTTAGTAGAGCGATGCGACCTTCGCAACTGGAACTGCGTCTGCCGGAAACCCATCAAGTTTCGTCTGAGAACAAGCGTCGCTTTAGCCACACTTGCGGTTACGCTGCTTACCCCGTTTTCTGCTGAAGCCGAGGCGAACCGGCTGATCGATCCCCACGTTTCACAGTTGAATATAACTCGGACCATTTGCGATGCTTAATATCTGGACAGAGTAACGCCCTCGTTCGATTCTCAAGTGCAACGTAAGAAGCAATTGCTTCAGGAACTAGGAATCGACCCCGCGCACGCCACCATGTACGCGTTCGAATTTCGCATTCCGATCTTACTTGGCGGCGTTCCCGACTTGGTCCGTAACGTGGACCTTAGGGGATGGGACGGTCCGGCCGGTGCAAGACGCAAACGACGATTGACTGTCGTCTTACGGCATTGCGTATGTGCCGGAAAAGTCCCTTTGCACCGTGCGCAAGAGACGATATCAGGCAACTGGAGCGTTCGTTTCACACATCTATGGGGTCTGTCTTGTCAGGACTTTTGACCTCTCTCGACCGGCCTTGTTGTGTCGGTGATTACCAAGGCCCAGTGCTTACTTTAATTGGCTGGTCTCTTGAGGGTACGCTTAACCACCGAAGCCACGGTCAATCCTTGACCAAGGATTGATAAAACGACAACGCAATAGGTCAAGGCGAGAACTATGTTACGTTCAGGACCGGTTGGTATAGATAGCGCAAGCGCAACTGAAATTCCGCCTCTCAGGCCGCCCCACGTGAGAACCGTCCAAGCGCCGCGCGGCAGTCTGAATGCCCTGCCGATCGCGGCGACTGGCAGCCCTACAGTCAGCAATCGAGCGAGCAGGGTAACAACCGCGGCACACGCGCCCGCGAATAGGATACGCCCCGGAAACGCTACCAGCAGAACTTCCATTCCGATCAAGACAAACAACACTGCGTTAAGAATCTCATCGATGAGTTCCCAGAACATATCGACATATCGTCGGGTTGTCTCGGACATCGCGTCTGCGCGTCCACGATTGCCAATCATTACGCCCGTCACGACCATCGCCAGCGGACCCGATACGTGCAGGTGATTGGCAAGCGCATATCCGCCCAGTACGGCGGCGAGCGTGATCAAGACTTCGACCTGATAGTGATCAACGCTTTTGAGCAGACGGAATGTGATGTATCCGAGTGCTGCCCCAAAACCTAGACCACCACCAGCCTCGCGCATTAGCGTCAACAGGCCTGTCTGAAAGGTCGGCGTGACGCCGCTCACTGCCATCCCCAGCAATAGCGCGAAGATGACCACACCCACGCCATCATTGAATAGCGATTCGCCCACTATCACCAGTTCCAGATTTTTAGGTGCGCCCGATGAATGCAGGATTCCCATCACAGCAACAGGATCAGTGGGCGAAATAAGCGCCCCAAAAACCATGCAATACGGTAGCGGCAACGTCACGCCCAACTTAGGCAGCAGCAACCACATGGCAACACCGATGATCGCGGTCGAGGCAACCGTACTCACGACTGCAAGCGCAATGACCTGTATCCGATACGCTTTGAGTTGTCGAAAGTTCACATGTAGTGCGCCTGCAAAAAGTAGCAATGACAGCATGCCTTGCAAAAGCACATTACCAAAGTCGACCGAACGCACAAGTGATTCTTCTGCGTCGCGCAGACTGTGGGTAATGCCCAAAGCGTCAAGTCCAACGAACGTCAGCGACAGACCCAGCGCACTTGCCATAACGCCGATCGTCGTGGGCAAGCGCAAAAACCGGTGGTTCAGATAAGCGAGCAACGCAGTGATGACAAGAAATATCGCGACGATATCTAGCATGGGTCGAGGCCTCAGATGTGTGTCGGCTTTAGCGGCTACAGTGGGATTTGTCTTCCTGCTAAAGCAGCATGGGGAGGCGGATCAGATCGTGATAGCTGTCGACAGGCTCTTATTCTCGACGGGATTGAAGCGTGCAACTGACCCGTTCTCGTCCCGGCGGCTTGATGAGGTCTAAGAAATGGGACGCCGAACCGCCTCTTGCGCGCTTCCATTAGGTTCATCCGGGGGGATGTTCAACATCTGCATCGTCTGAGTAGCGATCTTAACGAAGGGAGGACCGGCGACGGCACCGCCGAAGTGGGAGCCGACTTTCGGGTGGTCGATCGACACCGCAATCACAACCTTCGGGCGGCTTGCGGGGATGATCCCGACAAATGAGGCACGGTATTGCTGGCGGTCATAGCCCGTCTTCGTCCATTGGTATGCGGTGCCGGTCTTTCCGGCGACCGAATAGCCAGGGACTGCCGCAAGTGGTGCAGTGCCATCGGCCGAGACCACTGAACGCATCATTGCTCTAACCTGCCTCGCCACACGCGGCGAGTAGACTTGCTGGCCTCTTATAGCTTGTCCCTTCCGCGAAAATATACTTGCCGGGACGATACGGCCGTCGTTTGCAAACGTGGTGTACAACCGTGCAAGTTGAAGAAGTGATACTGAAAGCCCATACCCGTAAGACATCGTCGCCTGCTCAATACGGCGCCAATGTTGGTAAGGGCGAACGGTGCCTGAGACCGCGCCTGGCAAACCGGCGTTCGGTATTCGACCTAAACCAACGCGGCGAAAGTTTTGCCACATGTCCTTCGGGCTTAAAAGGAGTGCGATTTTCGTCGTTCCGACGTTGCTGGATTTTTGGACTACACCTGAGACGGTCAACGTTCCGAAATTCTTGTCGTCATGAATGGTGGCGCCATCTAGCCGTAACTTGCCGCCGCCTGTCGTAACAATGGTGGTCGGACTGACGACGCCCTTTTGAAGGGCGAGCGCGATGGTGATCGGCTTCATGACCGAGCCGGGCTCGAAGACGTCAGTGACGGCACGATTACGCATCGCCATACCAACGCGGGATGCGCTGGCATTTGAATCGTAGGTCGGCCAGTTCGCCATCGCAAGGATTTCTCCTGAATGGGCGTCAAGGACGATCGCCGATCCTGATCGGGCATGCGTGGCTTGAACAGCCTCGCGAACTGCCTTGAATGCAGCGTATTGAACGCGTTGGTCAAGTGACAGCGTCACGTCTTGACCATCCAACGGTGCCACCAGGCCCAAGGTCTGAATGACCTGGCCGTGCCCATTGCGCAGCACCCGCCGATAACCGTCATGCCCTTCAAGCTGGCCATTCACTGCTTTTTCAATGCCTTCCTGACCACTGCCGTCCACGCCTGCAAACCCGATGACATTCGCAGCGATGTTTCCCTCAGGATAGAATCGCCGATAGTCCTTCTGCTCATATAGTCCTGGGATGCCGAGCGCCATCACTTGATCCGCAAGCTTCAAATCCACTTGGCGCCTGACATATGAAAACGACTTACGCTCTCGAACGGATTTATCCAAGGCAACCACCGGCCGATCGAGCAGCCTTCCTATAACCTCGAGTTGCTGCTCGGATGGTGCCGCTGATGGATCGGAAGCATCAAGCCATAGCGAGCGTGTCGCCAGACTCATAGCGAGGGGCTGGCCAGTGCGATCAAGTATCTTTCCGCGAGATGCATGCAGGGGTAGTTCACGAACTTGGCGAATGCGCCCCTGTTGTCGGTAAAAGTCTCCTTCGATGCCTTGAACCCACATTGCCCGTACCGCGAGCAGCATAAACGCCGCTGTGAAGGCTGCGCCAACGAAATATGAACGCCACTTCGGGATCGCATTCAATGGCTTCGGATTACCGGAATAGGTTAGGACTTTATGGCTACGTCGCATCACGCGGGGTCCGTGAAAGTCTTTCTGAGTTTTCGAAGGACTCGGGCGCGCAGCCGGCCGCCCGAAACCAGCTAGCCGCGCACCGCGTAGAAAGCGAGAAGCGATTCTGCAACGTACAACCACCACACATCAATTCTCAAAGGACAATCGCCGACCAACGTCGCGCGCGGTTCTTGGCGCATGCTTGTCCGTGTCATCAGTTGATGATACAAACTGGATTGTTCGTGTGGGAAACGCAAAATCAAGACCGCTTGCCGCAAGCTCAGCCATTAACTCGAGGTTAACACTTTGTTGAATATCCATATAGAGGTTATAGCTTGGATCAGTGACGTAGTAGACCACCTCAAAGTCTAGCGAGCTTTCGCCAAAACCCTTCATGTGCGCGCGATCAAATCGTGTGTTGCCGGCTGATTCGACTGCCTTTTTGACAATTTCTGGGACACGTCTAAGCTTGTCGGTAGGTGCGTCATAAGTTATTCCGAAGCCGAAGAGGATGCGACGCTCAGCCATGCGCTTGTAGTTGTGGATCGTATTTTTGAGTAGTTCCGTATTGCTGCAAACAATTTGCTCGCCGCTCAGACTTCGGATACGAGTTGTTTTCAGGCCGATATGTTCGATGCTCCCCGCAACGTCGTTGAAAACGATGAAGTCGCCAATCTCGAAAGGCTTGTCCAATCCGATCGCGGCGGAGGCGAAAAGATCACTCAAAATGCTCTGCACCGCTAGCGCAACCGCAACACCGCCAACGCCCAGACTCGCTACAAAGGCGGTGATGTTTACGCCTACGTTGGCAAGCATCGCTAGAAGCAACACCGACCATAGCAACGCCCTAAAAACCCACGACATCATCGTCGTAATGACGGGATTATGAGAAGTCGCGCTTTGTCCTTCCAACCGTTCTGTGGTCCAGATCGATACCCCACGATTCATCCACAGCGCAATCTGGAATCCGATCACAATGAACCATAAATGATCGATCCGGCTTCCCCATTTGTCAGGCAGGCTCAAAAACTGGGAGCCAACGAGGAGCGCGGCCATCGCGATGGCAAAACGGTGAGTGCGCTTGAGCACTTCAACAGCCATGTCATCAAATCGAGTCGATGTGTGGGCTGCGAAAGCTTCAAGGCGTGAAACCGCAAATCTCAACACATAGATGATCAAAAAGTAAGTCACCAGGACCGCAACAACCGCGTACATCCATTGGGTTACAGGCAAACCGAGGAATGCGTTCAAATCTAGCCACCTTCCCATCACTTCTCCTCCCTAGCTAGGCGACAATTACATCCTGTCGCAATTTGCACAATTTGCTTACAAATAGTCTGGCCCGCAACAGTTGCGTTAGTTCCCCAAGTTCGCAAACGCGAGCATCAAACACAAGACGGCTTGCTTTTTGCGTCATGCCGGCTTGCCCGATCGGCTGTGGAGTGGGAACTGAACCGCGACCCTTAATAGCACCCAACAGAGGACAATGCTTACAATTTCGATCCGACTCATTCGAAACGAAAGACCAAACGCTGCACGACATAGGAGAACAGCAATGATCGGACGATGGCAGTGGACTTTGCGCCGTTTAGCCAAACGCCTGTGGTTTAGGGCAAGCCTTTTCTCAATTCTCGGCGTCCTGACCGCCCTCCTTGCGCTAGCCATAAAACAGTACATACCAGGCGGCCTCTCCGCCAAAATTGGATCGGATGCAGTCGACAACATCCTCGGCATCATCGCATCCAGCATGTTGGCGGTCACCACCTTCTCGCTAAGCACAATGGTTTCGGCCTATGGGTCCGCCACGAGCAACGTGACGCCAAGAGCGACGCCACTGCTTGTGGAAGACAGTACGACTCAAAACGCGCTTGCGACATTTGTTGGGTCATTCCTATTTAGCCTGGTGGGCATCATTGCCTTGAGCACAGGCGCTTATGGAGAGCAGGGCCGCGTCGTCATGTTCACGGTTACGATCGGTGTGATCGCATTGATCGTCTACACTTTATTGCGGTGGATCGATCATCTGGCCAGACTCGGCCGGCTCGGAGAAACGACCGATCGCGTCGAACACGCTGCTACCTTGGCCTTGCGAGACCGGCTCAAAAACCCGAACCTCGGCGGAGAGAGCATGGCCGCCAGTGCGCCAATCCCGAGTTCGGCCCGATTGATCTTCACCTCGGATATCGGATATGTTCAACACCTTGATATGCCGTCACTGGCGTCCCTCACGAAGGCCGATGCAAACTTAGCAGTCCAACCCGCGATCTACGTTTTTGCGGTCCCCGGCACCTTCGTCGAGCCCTCCAAGCCCGTGGCCGCCACAACAAACGTCGACGAAAGCAACGACGCGACAATCGCTAAAGCGTTCACCATCGGCGTACGACGATCCTTCGATCAGGATCCGCGGTTTGGCATCTCCGTCTTAACGGAAATCGCGTCGCGCGCCCTTTCTCCAGCTGTGAACGATCCCGGCACGGCAATCGATGTTCTCGGTCGCGGAGTTCGCCTCCTTTCGATAGTCGCTGGGTTCGATGAGGCCGCAGCGGACCGCGAAGACCGATGCAAACGCGTCTATGTGCCGGACATCAACATCGACGACCTGTTTGATGACTTCTTTACGCCAATTGCCCGCGACGGAGCATCGCTCATCGAAGTAGGTATCCGGCTACAAAAAGCGCTCGCAAGCCTCGCACGCGTCGACGATCCACGCTTTAACCGCGCAGCGAAGCACCATGCCCGCCTTGCTCTTAAGCGCGCGGAACACGCGCTTCCGATTAGCGATGACAAAGACCAGATCCAACAACTCTGCTCAAATTTACTTAAGGAATAATCGATCACCTACTTTACTATTATTTGCTCGACCGAGATGACTCCCGCGGACCAAGAGCGATTCGAATTTTCATTTGACCACCCGCGATTTCGCTGATGTCTGGACCAGCGCAAAACGTTCGGCCAGCGCTTCATAGAGCGAAGGAGCGAATAATTTCGAGACCTGGCTGGCAATGAGGGACGTCGCCATCAATGAAATGACCAGTGCATGACCATTTACCATTTCGATGACGATCACAAACGCCGTTATAGGGCTCTGAGTAACTGCTGCAAGGTAGCCCACCATTGCGAGTGCGATCAAAACTGGCAATGAGACCTGCGAAAAAGCAAAGTGCAGCACATTGCCTAAGCCAGCGCCAATCGCAAGTGACGGAGCAAATATGCCACCGGGAACACCCGATAGATAGGAAGCAACCATTGAAACCAACTTTAAGACGGGATAAAGCACCGACAGTTGCACGTGTCCTTCCAACAAACCACGCGCTTCAGCATAGCCGCTGCCGAACGTATGTGCCCCTGATGCGACTCCGACCACCGCCACGACGAGTCCGCACAAAGCCCCGAATGATACCGGGCGGCGCTCGCGAAACGCGTACAAGGGCCCCGGCATCCAGCGGCGCGTATTGAGCAACAGCCAGCAAAACACACCACCCGCAACTCCGGCTACGATCCCAGTTAGTAGCACGGCCAACGCAAGCCAGTTGGGGAACGACGTGCCAACATCGATTGTTCCAAAATAGGTGTAGTTGCCGTTAATACTTAGCGCAACCACACCGGCAAAGATAATTGCGGTGATCAGCACACCGCTCGCCCGTTGTTCAAAGCTGCGTGTGAGTTCTTCTATAGCAAAAACAACACCTGCCAAAGGTGTATTAAACGCTGCAGACAAGCCTGCCGCCGCGCCAGCGAGTGCGAGACGACGCTCGAGTCCTGCGCCTGCAATTGAGCGCAATCTTCTTGGATAGAACTTACGCAGGTTGAACATCAGGGCGGCACCCACATGGACCGTCGGGCCCTCCCGGCCGATCGTGAAGCCACCCAAAATCGCAAGAAACGAGACAAGAATCTTGCCGATGAGCAATCTGATAGTCAAAAGCCGCTCACCAAATTCCGTTGTGTGACCGTGAAGTGTGGCGATCACTTGTGGAATACCACTGCCCTCGGCCCCTCGAAAGAACGTGCGGGTTAGCCACACTGACGCTCCGCCAATAAGCGGTGTGACGATCAACGGCAGCCAGAAATATTGGCTTTGATACCTCAAAAAAAGGCTGTATCCGAAGTCGATCAGTTGCGCGTAACCCACCGCGATCAAACCGACCACGATCGCCCCCAGCCAGAACACGCCGTAGTGCAACCAGAGGCGATGGCCCCTTCGCAGAGTACGCCTGTCAAAGACTCGGGCTATTGGCATTACCTATCCTTTGAGCTATCCGCGAAGCTTGCGCTTGCTAGTTGGACAAAGTTGAACTATATCACTATGTGACGTAACCTAATCCGATCAGTACTTCCGCAATAACGAAGCTTAAGACTGGTCGGCGCTGGCTCGCGACACGCTCGTGATGTGGGCCCGCGTCCAACTCGTATCGGGGAGTGAGCATTGCTGCAAGAACTTCGTGCAGAAGCACGGTCACCTGAAATCCGTAGCAAGATGAATTGATGCCCTTAGTACCATTTTGGTTGGAGCCCCTCGCAATAGGCTAATCGCGCTTGCCGTATTGAGCGCGGGGTGGGTTACGTTCGATATATTTGTGGAAGGACATCGACAACCCATGGGGGTTAATGGATGCGGTCTGGCCTCTGACTATGCTCTACTGAGGTCCTGCCCGACTTATCTTCTATATTTGGTTTGGGCGCGCCCTACGCTCAAACAGCGGGCTTCCTGCGCATGCTAAGAAGCCCATGTGGCAAGCGACATTCTCTGGCGCTACACATTGCGGCGCTGGATGTGCGCTGGGCGACTTTATTGGAGATTGGCTGGCGTTCTTGATAGGGCTGCGGTTATTTGGCTCTGAGCTTGCAGGCGAATATGTGTTGGCGTTCACGCTAGCTTAGATAATCGATATTATGTTTCAGTACATACTTCTCGGTCGCCCCCATGCGGGGGTTAACGCCATTCCATTACACACAAGTCGGCATGAGCGGCTTGTAAACTTTCGCGGCTTGCCGTTTACTCTTGCTTTTTGCGCGGCACGCGAATGGCACGAACGACGGAGAGCTGGGCGGCAATGGAATTCAAGGGTATCGATCTGGGCGACAAGCGCCTGAACCGGCGGGCGATCCTGCTGGCCGAACAACTGTCGGGTAGTCCGACGGCGAGCATTCCTCAGGCGTGCGGCGGCTGGGCCGAGACGGCAGCCGCTTATCGGTTCTTCGCGCAGGACAAGCTGGAATGGACCGACGTCATGGAGCCGCACTGGCAGAGCTCGACCGAGCGGATGCGGGCATGCGAGGTGGTGCTATGCCTGGATGACACGACCGAGCTGAACTTCAACGGACAGGAGATCGCCGGACTGGGGCCGTTGTCGTATGAAGCGCAGCGCGGCATGTACGTTCACGCGACCTATGCGGTCACGCCGCAGCGTGAACCGTTGGGCGTGCTCAATGCCTGGATGTGGGCGCGTGAGCGCAAGGGCACCGATGGTGTGCGTGGCGGCGAGAAGGAAAGCACGCGCTGGATTGAAGGATACGAACGAGTGGCCGAGCAAGCGGCGGATCTGCCGGGCACGCGGTTGGTGTACGTCGCGGACCGGGAGTCGGACATTCTTGCGCTGATGCGTCGGGCGCGCGATCTCGGCTGCCCAGCGGACTGGCTGATTCGCGCCCAGCACAATCGCGTGTTGCCCGAGGGTCAAAGGCTCTGGGATCACGCCGCGCAAGCTGAGCCGCTGGGTGAAATCCGCTTCATGTTGCATAGTCGCCAGCGACAGAAGGCGCGGCAGGTTCATCAGCAAATCTGGAGTCGGCGGATCGATCTGCCCGATGCCGAGGCAGGCGTCGTGTCGATCAGTTGCCTTGTCGCGCGCGAGATAAACGCGCCCGCCGGCGTGACGCCGATTGAATGGCGATTGCTGACCAATCGCGACGTGCCGGATCTGGCCGAGGCCGCGCAGTTGATCGATTGGTATCGCGCCCGCTGGGAGGTGGAAACCTTCTTTCATGTGCTCAAGAACGGTTGCCGGGTCGAGGCGCTGCAGCTGAGCACGATCGAGCGCATTGAGCGGGCGCTGGCGGTGTTCATGGTGGTGGCGTGGCGAATTGCTCGTCTCATGCGGTTAGGCCGAACTTGCCCGGACCTCGATGCCGAACTGCTGTTCGAGCCCGATGAATGGAAGGCCGCCTTCATCCTCAACAAGAAGACCCCGCCCGACAAACCGCCGCGGCTGAACGAAGTGGTACGGCTCGTCGCCATGCTCGGTGGCTTCCTCGCGCGCAAAGGCGACGGCGAGCCTGGCGTCAAAACCATCTGGCTAGGCATGCAGCGAGTGGTCGACTTCGCTGCTGGCATCAGATACGTACGCGAGCTTGAGCATCAGACTTGTGTGTAATGGAATGGGTTAACGCTGGGACGCGGGCTGGTCACCGCAGTAAAATCGACACCTTGTCGCTCGCTGCATACCAGGCCGGGATGTTTGCCTGGATGGCGTTGGACCATCATCTCTTCACGGGACTCAAGCCGACCGATTGGTTGTACTGGTTAATGATGCAAATTGCCATGGTCGTCGGATCTATGACGACCTATCCGATCAATTGGTGGCTGATCCGGAAGGGAATCAAAAAAAAGATGTAAAAACCAAGGATTGCCGGGGCTGGATCACCAGTTTGGCCAGTGGGGCTCTTTCCGAAAAATCGCCGCGTCCTTCGGAACTTACACGCGGTACCGAACCTTCTACTTCCTGTCTTCCACTGGATAGATATGAAAGTTTTAGAAGGGCTCGGATGCGCGAACAATTAATTTATGTAAAGTAATTTAAATGGATGTTACAAGCAATGGGACAAATGAGTATTTGTTTTTGACGTCAAGACGATCCGAGTCGTCCATCCTGATGGGAGGATAATAAAATTCTTTGTATTTCAGAATACATACCATGGCGCCTTGACATCAGCAGTAATGGTGAGTGACGTTAGGTCATGCCCATGCGCTGCGCGAGGCTTGCCATGATCCACACTGTTCCGGCCACCATGATTCCCAGTAGCAATGCCGAAAAAAGGATGAGTTGAAGGTCTTCGCGCTGATGTGAAAAACTGATGTGGAGAAAAAAACGAAAGTGCACGCATATCTGAACCAATGCGAAAGCACCGATCACGATCAGTAAATTGGAGCGCGAGAGCGCGTGCCAGTGCACGAGGGCGAAGGGCACCAGCGTTAACATCAAGGCGAAACCAGCGCCGTTGCGATAGCTATGTAATTCCCGACGTTCGTCCTGCGCCGCGTCGGCGTGGATCGGTTCGCTCATGTCAGCCCCGCAAGATAAACTACTGAAAAAATGGCAACCCAGACAATGTCGAGGAAATGCCAAAAAAGCGCCAGCCGCATGACGCCTATCTTCACGGCTGTATCGACGCCGTAACGCGCAATCTGGCCCACCAGGCAAAGCAACCAAATGCATCCACCGAGCACGTGCAGCCCGTGTAGGGGGACGAGTCCAAAGAACGCGGACAGATAGCCGCTTCGGCCCGGACCGCCGCCTTTGGCTAGCATCGCGCTGAAGTCGTGCAGTTCGAAGCCTAGAAACACAACTCCAAGCAGCAAGGTCGCGGTGAGCCACGCGATCAATCGCCGCGTACCGTGCTTGTACTTAAGCGCGAGCGAGGCCATACCGAACGTTGTGCTACTCGCAAGGAGCAACAGGGTTTCGATAAAAGCACTGTTGATGTCGAAGAGTTGATGCGGGCCAGGACCACCTGCAGTCGCATTCAGCGATGTTGCATAAGAGGCGAACACCATGCCGAACAAGATGGCGTCGCTCATCAGGAACACCCAGAAACCGAACATCAGGTTCTCGGCCTCGGCGTCGTCGGCACCGTGGGCGCTCGTCAGATTTAGCCCTGGATACTTTGCACCGGGACGGCTCATAGCGTAATCCGATCTGGTTCGCGACCAGCAAGGCCGTCGTTAAGCGGTGCGCGTTCGTCGGCGCGGGTCACCGGCACAGCGGCCGCCACGGCATCGAGCCAGCGAAGATGCTCCACCTGCACCTGCGCTGCGCAAATAATGCGAGAAGTGTCGCGAGCAAAACCGCGCACGATTATCGCCGCAATAGCGACCGTTAATGCGAGAAGGGTTATCCAGCCGATCTGCCAAACCAGGCCAAAGGCCAGCACGAATCCAACGATCCCAACGACCGGACCCATCGCACTGTTCTTCGGCACGACGATGTCCTCGTAAGCGTCGAGCCGGTGGAAGGCGGTGCCGGCCTCTTTAGCGAGCGTGAAGGCATCGCGGTCGGTGACGACCGGAATTGCTGCAAAATTATATTCAGGTGGTGGAGCGGACACCGACCACTCAAGACTTCGGCCATCCCACGGGTCGCCCGCGAACACGTGGTTCGCCTCGCGTTGCCGGATCGATACCCACAATTGTGCGATTAGCAAGCAGAGCGCTACGACGACGAGCGCCGCACCGACCAGCGCGACTCCTTCGAGCGGCACGTAGCGGGCGTCCGAATAAGCGACGGTACGACGCGGCATGCCCATCAGCCCCAACGCATACAGCGGAAAGAACGCCAGCATGAAGCCGATAATCCAGCAAAAGGCCGATGCCCTCCCCAACCCTTCAACGAGACGAAAGCCAAATGCCTTGGGAAACCAGTAGTGGTATGCCGCTATCATGCCGAACAGCAGGCCCGGCACGGCCACGTTATGGAAGTGCGCCACGAGGAAGACGCTGTTGTGTACCTGATAGTCAATGCCAGGGTCCGCGAGCAGGATGCCACTCATGCCGCCCAATACAAAGAGCAGCATAAAGCCGATCGAATAGATCATCGGCACGGTGAAGCGGATGCGACCACGGAACATCGTCGCCATCCAATCGTAGATTTTCACGCCTGTTGGAATGCCAATCAGCATTGAGGCGATACCGAACGCCGCGTTGATGTTCGCGCTTTGCCCCATGGTGAAGAAATGGTGCAGCCAGACCGTGAACGACAGGATCGCGATAGCCATCGTTGCCATCACGAGAGTCCGGTAGCCGAACAGCATCTTGCTGGAGAAAGTGGAGATGACTTCGGAATAAACGCCGAACGCAGGCAGGATCAGGATGTACACCTCGGGATGCCCGAAGAGCCAGAACAGGTTAGCGTAGTGCATCATATTGCCGCCCAGCTCATTAGTGAAGAAGTGGAAGCCGAGATAGCGGTCGAGCGCAAGCTGTGCCGTGGCCACCGTCAGCGGCGGCATCGCAAAGATCATCAGGATGCTGGTGCATAGCGCCGTCCACGAGAACAGCGGCATGCGCATGAGGGTCATGCCGGGCGCGCGTGCCTTGTAGATCGTGACTGCGAAGTTGATTCCGCTGAAGGTCGAGCCCAGCGACGCAAGCGAGAGCGACCAGATCCAGTAGTCCGGACCCACGCCGGGACTGAACGTGGCTTCGGTATAAGGCGGATAGCCGAACCATCCGCCGGTCGAGAAAGTGCCGAGACAAAGCGAGATCATCACGAGCGCCGCGCCGGCCGCGGTCAGGCCGAGACTAATCGAATTGAGCACGGGGAACGCGACGTCGCGCGCGCCGATCTGCAGCGGCATAACGTAGTTGATCATGCCAGTAAGAAACGGCATCGCCATGAAGAAGATCATGATGGTGCCGTGCGTACTGAACAGCTGCGCGAAATGGTCCGGCGACAGGAACCCTCCCCCCAGCCCGAACGCCTGTTGGGTACGCATCAGCAACGCCTCGATCAGCGCGCGGGAGAGCATAACGAAGGCGAGCACCACATACATAATGCCGATCTTTTTGTGATCGGGGCTCGTCAGCCAATCGTTCCAGAGCACGCCCCACTTCCGATAACGCGTGATCAAGACAATACTCAATACTGCGCCAATGCCTACCATTGAGGCCGCGCCTGTTCCAATCAGGCCGTTGATCACATTGGTACGGCTTGGGTCCTGCACCATTTCCCAGAACGGCAGCGCGTCGAGGCTCAACCGTCCCAGCGGATGCGCGAAGAGATCGAGCGGGCTCATGGCTTGTGCTCCATGGAAGGCATCGTGTTTGCGACGGGCATGCCTGTCGCAGCCGGAGCTTTGGACCCTGCCATGGTCGTTGAAACGACGCTGGAGAAGATGTCTTGGGTCGCATGGTTAAAAGAGACGCTCATGTCGCCGGGGTTTCGTCCCAGCGCTTTCATCAGTTGTGCATGAGTCGTGCGCGCTGAAATCGTTTCAGAGTATTGCTATCGAGCGGCAGGCCATCGGACCGGCTGCGCGTGATCCAGTCATTGAATGCGTCAGGTGCCATCGCGACAGCGATAAAGCGTTGCTGATGGAAACCGTCGCCGTTATACATGGTGTTTTCTCCCATAAAGCGCCCGGGCCGGTCGGCCTGCAAATGCAACCGGGTCACCCATACCGCCCATCGCGTAGATTTGGCCGCCAAGTGCGGGGATCAGCAACGACTGCATCACTGTTGCGGACGTGAGTTGCATCGCCACCGGCCTTCCGACAGGTAGCGCCAGGACACCGATGCTCGCCACGCCTTGCTCGGGATAAATGAAGAGCCACTTCCAGTCGTATCCGATCACGAGAACACGAAGGGGCGACTTATCGGAGACGATAGGTCGGTACGGGTCGAGCGCATGTGTACTACGCCAGACGAGCGTCGCCAGAAAGGCCACAATAACCGCCGGACCGCTCCACGCGGCTATCTCCAGCAAATTTGAGTATCCCCACTTAGGGGAATAGCGCGAAGACGTCGCGCCATATCGATAACGCCAAGCGAACCAAGGAATAAGTATGAAGATCGGCAATGCAACAAAAACTGCCAGCAGTACCACCATCTCAACAAAGTGGGTGCGCTGGGTAGCCGCCACCGGCCCCTGAGGATCAAGGAAGCTAAAATGAATAGTGCCTGTGCACGAGGCAAGCATAAGCACGGTTGAGATCAGGGCACCATGACGGAAAACCTCGATAATTAGACGCAAGGTCGAAGCAACCGATGGCGCATCCAACCAGATCGACTTGGTTTGCTCGTTACGATGACACTGCTGGTTGCTTTTAATCACAATTTTTCCGATAAAAACGGGAAGTCTGCAAAAGCAGCGATAGCCAACGGCATCGCAGAGTCGGGCACATCGGCGGTGACCCTGTCCCCTGCCTCCGGGGTACGTCCCTGCAAATATCTTCTGATGAAGGACCGGGACGGATCGCTTTTTGCCGAACGCCATTCGCTTTTCACCGCCGGATCTATAAATCCTAGCCCCCAGTCGTGAAACCCGGATATAACGTCATCCCGCCATCTACAAAGAGCGTCGCACCGGTTACGTATCGGCCGCATCTGATGCCAACCAGACCGCAGCCTGAGCAATGTCATCGGGTTCCCCGATGCGCTTGTAGGGGACCAAGGTCATCAAGTCGGCATAAGCCTCCGGCGTGCTCCCGCTTGTGTATTGATCGGCGTCCGAATGGCCCCCGGCGCAATGCTAT
This sequence comes from Burkholderia sp. PAMC 28687, assembly GCF_001577465.1. Classification (NCBI taxonomy): domain Bacteria; kingdom Pseudomonadati; phylum Pseudomonadota; class Betaproteobacteria; order Burkholderiales; family Burkholderiaceae; genus Burkholderia; species Burkholderia sp. PAMC 28687. The sequence continues at coordinate 185 of NZ_CP014508.1, read as the reverse complement.
TGACGCGGATGCGGTAAGGCGCAACCTCTTGGGCGAGACTTTTCATGAGCAGCATGACACCGCCTTTGGACGCCGCATAGTTGGCATGACCCGCCCAGGGGATCTCCTGATGCACCGAACTCATGCAGAGGATTTTTCCTGCTGCAACGGACACCGCGTCATCGACGCCGCGACGCTTGAACTCC